>NZ_OY780933.1:963750-1285000 GCF_963676065.1 Maridesulfovibrio sp.
GATAACGGCTTTTTCCGGCCATTCCCAGCCCTTGGCTTCGAGAATTGAACCGAGTACTTTTTCAAGGTGTTGTTTAGCTTTCATGGTGGATGAAATCTCCTTATGGAATTATATCAGCTAGCCCTTAGCAATTGTTATTTTATTTTTTTCGGGCCATTCATAGCTTTTGCATGCTTCGCTTATCATCTTTCTTTACGGCTTCCAAGCCTAGATAACGGGCCGGAAAAATATTTCATACT
Organism: Maridesulfovibrio sp.; assembly: GCF_963676065.1. Classification (NCBI taxonomy): domain Bacteria; kingdom Pseudomonadati; phylum Thermodesulfobacteriota; class Desulfovibrionia; order Desulfovibrionales; family Desulfovibrionaceae; genus Maridesulfovibrio; species Maridesulfovibrio sp. The sequence continues at coordinate 963,990 of NZ_OY780933.1, forward strand.
GCAAAAGAGTTTGAAAAATACAATTCTTTATTGCCAAATCTTTTAATACAGCAAAAAATAGCTTCGTACAAAGAAGAAATACAGGCAATCTTTTTGGTATCATCAACCGCATTTTCAGCAGGTCGGATTAATGGGTAGAACAATAGCGCTTTTAACTGATTTCGGACTGGATGATCCCTACGTGGGACAGATGAAAGGGGTTCTGGCGCGCCATGCCCCGGATTCCCGGATAATAGATGTCAGCCACGGAGTGGAACCGTTTTGCATCCCTCAGGGAGCTTTTTTTCTTGCTGCTGCTATGGAGCATTTTCCCGCGGATTCTATTTTTGTCACGGTAATTGATCCCGGTGTGGGCAGCGGAAGACGTATTTTAACCGCTGAGTTTGGAGAACAGGTTGTACTTGCCCCTGATAACGGAATACTGGAACTGGCCGAAAAGAATTTTTCCGGGACAATGATCGTAACGGATCTAAGTGAGGCGGCAGCAAAGATTCACAGTTCAGCTACTTTTCATGGTCGGGATATTTTTTCTCCCCTTGCTGCGTCTATAGCCCGTGGAACCTCGCCTGAATCACTCGGTCCGAAACTGCCGCTGCGGGAAATTGTCCGTACCGGAATCAACAAGCCTGTCTGGATGGAAGACGGCGTTGAGACCACAATCCTTCACAAGGACCGTTTCGGAAATCTTGTACTCAACATCCCGGAGACCCAAACGTTGCCTGAACGCATGACCATTCCGGAAAAATATCTCCTTTCAGGCAATGATGCCGGCTTTGTAAAACGGGTATGCTGCTACGCTGAACTTGAAGCCGGGGTCACCGGACTTTTAGCCGGGAGTCAGGGGTATTATGAACTGGCTCTCAATCGAGGTGCTGCGTCCGAGATGCTTGGACTTGAACCGGGCGATAACTTGGTTTTAAAATTTTGACGCGTTGATTTGTACAAAATCGCCTTCGGAGGCATATTTGAAAATAATTCGTGATATCCTGATAACTTTGGGCTTCATGACCAGAATAGGACCGGTCATGGAAATTGAGGCTGAAGACATTGGCCGCACTGTGAAGTGGATGCCTCTCAGCGGTCTTGTTCTGGGGCTGATAATTGTGATCCCCTTCTCTCTGGGCCTTTTTGCCGGTAAATTCTGGATTCAGGCATGGTTGACGGTTGCGGCTTCGGTTTATCTGACCCGCGGGTTGCATTTTGACGGTTTCGCGGACATTGCGGACGGGGCCGGGCCATATCCCGATCCGGAACGGTTCTGGAAAATTATCAAGGACAGCTGCTCCGGCGTATTCGGGGTGCTGGCCCTCGTGCTGTCTGCATTGGGGCAGGCTGTATGTTTTTTTTATGTATACGAGGCAGGTGCGTTCGGAGCAGTGATCTGGGTCTTCGTGCTCGGCAGGCTGGGCAATGCGCTAATGGCCATGGCCGGTAAACCGCTGGCAAGGCCCGGGCAGGGCAGCTTGTCCATGCGCGGGGCGGACGCTGTGTCTATCGGAATAGCTGCCGCGACAACTGTATGCGTGGGAGTGTTTGCGGTTACTCCAGCGGTTCAGGCAGCGGGGTATCTGCTAACAGGCTGCGGTATTTTTTTCCTGTTCCGGCTGGCGAAAAAGGTCGGCGGGGCCAATGGAGATTTTCTGGGAGCGGCCGTAATATTGGGAGAGTTGGCCGGGTTACTGGCATTTAGCGCGTTGAATTGATATGACAGGCATTGTTTTCGTAGAAACGTTTTTAATAAACACGGGATAATTAATGGAAAACCTGCCAACACTAAAAAAATTCGGTGAACAGCTTGATCTTTTGAAACAGTATCTCGCTGAGGGGAAAACGGAGCAGGCTGACTTTATTGCCCAGAATATTTATGAAAATTATGCCTACGCCCGTAACGGTTATCTTTCACAGGAAGATGACCTGCTTGGTAAACGCAGTGATCTTGCCGGTAAAAATGAGCGCATCAGCGTTCTGGAGAGTAAGCTTAAAGAAGCTTACGGTGTTCATAATTCAGATCTGATGATTTTTAGTAAATTCGGCAAGGCATTGCAGCATGTTAATGAATTGCGGTCACTTTCTGGACTTAGGGGGATGCTGGACGGTATCGCCCGTGAGCTTGAACTGGACAGGGTCGCGCTTGTCCTCGACCGGGAACTGTGTGACGGCGTTTCGGGACCGGAAATCCCGACATTTTATCTGAAAGGATGCATGCGTTATATTGACGCAACTTTAAGTGAAGGTTCCAACCGTGTCTTTCTGGGACCGATTTCACGTATGATGCGTCCTGATATTTTTTTCGGAGATCCCGAGATGAGTCCGGAGCTGGGCGGCTCCTGCTTTGCCTTCGGACTGAGGGACAAGTACACACCGGACCGGCTGATCGGACTTTTTGCCATCCATGATTCAGCTGAAGAGCGTTTTCATCCTGATATGGGTACTGATTTTCTGGAATATTTTTGCAATTCCATTGCCTCCACCCTGATCGGTGTGCTTTACAGGCAGTGCGGAGAACTCTCGCCATCATCAGCGGATTGTGGTGATGGGTAATTTAAAGATAAACTTTGATCCATTGCCCGGAATTGATTCCACGCAGATGCTGCCGTTATGGTTTTCAGTGATGATAAAATAGGAAACGGAAAGCCCCAGCCCTGTTCCCACTCCTTTGGGCTTGGTGGTGTAAAAAGGTTCAAATATCCGTTTACGCACGTTTTCAGCCATACCCGGACCGTTGTCTGCAACGGATACAGCAACGTATTCATCGTCTTTCCATATTTTAATCTCTATCGCAGGTTTTTTCTTTTTGTTTTCACTCATGGCATGCGCCGCGTTGCCGAGTAGATTAAGCAGTACCTGTTCAATCTCTGTCGGTGCACAGACCACATAAGGCAAATTGGCTTCGTAATCCTTGACTATTTCAATCTGCTTGAAGTCATATTCTTTTTTAAGATCATAATCCTGCGCAGCAAGGGCTACGGCGCGGTCAGCCAGCTCGTTAAGATGGCAGGAGGTACGGTGCACATCCGTCTTGCGGCTGAAATTAAGCATGTTGGTAATTATTTCAGCTGCCCGGGATGCGGATTCACGTACTCCGTTGAGAATCTTTAAGATGCCGCGTTCCTGCGCATACTTACCGATGTCTTCCAGCGATACTCCCAATTTCCCGGCGATATGCTCATTTCGGGGCATACCGGGAAGCAGCCTACGTTCGATATTCTGGGCACCCTGTAATATCCCGCCCAGAGGATTGTTGATTTCATGGGCCATACCCGCCGCCAGTCCTCCCACAGACATCATCTTTTCGGTCTGGATCATCATTTCTTCGATGCGAACAATGGAGGTTACGTCATCAAGGCGGATAACCGCTCCGTCATAACCGTTATTGATAAGCGGGTATATAGTGATATTTTCATAATGGGTCTCTCCGTCAATAATGCGGGGAACCCTGCTTCTCAGGTTTATTTTGCCGGAAATGATCATCCCTTTTACTTTTTCTATTTCTTGCGCCAGCAGTGGAAATACTGCTCCCAGTTGTTTTCCGGCGGCTTCTTCATGCGTAAGCCCTGTGGCTTCCATCGCTTTTTTGTTCCAAAGGGTAATGGCTCCGTCGTGATTAATTCCCACAAGTATTGAGGGCATGGAGTCTAAGATCATTCTCTGGTGATTACGCAGCTTAATGAGTTCCCGCTGTGCCCGTGCGTGTTCCTCGATTTTATTTTCAAGTTGATAATTGCTGGTGGAAAGCTGGTGGTTGCTTTCTTCGAGTGCTTCCAGAAATTTTTCTTTTTCCCGGAGGGCATTTTGTATGGAGTCGAGCATTTGGCTTATGACTGTGCCCAGTTCCTTGATCTCCGTAGGCCCCTCAATAGGAATTTCCGTAGAGGACACACCCGATTCACGAATAGTCCTTGCGGCTGCGGTAAGTTTTGTGAGCGGCTGTACCAGTTTGCCGGAAAGGTAGGTCGCAACGATCAGGGCAAGTGCCAGCCCCCCGATGGAAAGCATTAATATTGTATTTCTGAGTTCCAGCCCCGGCTGTTCCAGATCATCCATGTAGGCGGAAGAACAAATGTACCAATCCAGCGGCTTAAAATATTTAATGTAGGCTCGTTTTCTGAATTTGAATTCTCCTTTGTGATGCGGCGGCTTGTCCCAGATATATTCCAAGACATTTTTGTTGTGGGCGGCCTTTTTGAGTTCCACAAGAATGGACTTGCCGGTCAGCGGGTTGATCAGTTGCTCTGCCGGTATCCTTTCATATGCCGGATGAATTATAAGTTCGGGTTCTTCAGAAAATATGAAGGTATATCCGTGCCTTCCAACTTTTATTTTTCCGAAGCTTTTCCGTAATTCCGTAATGACTTCCCGTGTTCTTTTGGAAACTTCTGTTTCTATGTCGTCAATATAAACCCCGGAGCCGATTATCCAACCCCACTCCTTGAAAAGCTCAACGTATGAGAGTTTCGGCTGTTCGACGCTTAAGCCTTTTTTCGTCGGCTTGGGCCAGAGGTATTCCACAAAGCCGGAACCATTGCTCAGGCATGTTTTGCGAAAGGCGGAGAAAAGATTTTTATTTGTGCCCCTGACGCAGTCAAAACTTGGAGAATCAAGTATTTTTCCATCCAGTTCCGGCATAGTCGGATGCATGATCATCCGAGGGATAGGGTCTGAAGTGTCGTTTATCCAGATATAGCCTGTTCCGTGGTCGTAGCGGATGTTTTTCAGCTGTTTTATGCTCAGCTGCTGCGCTTCGGTCTTTGTCAGCAACCCCTGCCGCGATTTACGGTAGTTTTGCCTGACCAAATCAAGAGCAATCGCGACAATATTTTTAAGGTTGTTTTTGCGGTTAGCAAAAGCTGTTTTTTTAGAAAAGAGGATACTTTGATATCCATTGGCTACGTTTTGGTAGGCCGCATCTACAATGTCTTGCGCATGAATGAATTCGGATTCCATGACGGATTTTGTGACCGCGCGCTGGGCAAAATACGTCAGCCCGGCAGTGGTTGCTATGACCAGCCCAGCTACAAAGAAAAGCAGGATTGCTTTCATTGATTTGAACATTCACCCTCCGGTCAGAATGAAAAATTCTGATTTTACGATATGAATATATCATAGGATGATGAAGCGGTAAATTTATTTGCAGGAAACTTACTTTACATTTGATTCAAGGTAGTAGGAAAACGAATTTTCAGGACCGTCAAGAAGCTGGAAAGATTCAGCTTTTATGCGGATTACCATATTCTCAGGACCGGAAAAAGCGGCGGCTATCTGCGGAACACTTGCAGAAATATGATTAAGTATTTTTTTTTCTTCGGCTTTATCCTCAATCGGAAGATAGATTCCTTTAATGGTCAGGGCCTTTATCTCATGGCGTCTGTCACGGATTTTATGATCACGGTCATCAATGAGCAGGCTGACTTGCGGAAAAAGGGAGATGTTTTCACATTTGCGGCTGTTTCTACTGCTGACCATGTAGATTTCGCGGCAGTCACTGGAAGAGGCGTAAGCCATCAGTGAAGTATGCACTCCGTCATTACCCTGCGTAGCTAAGACAAGGATGTTGTTTTTGCTGATGAGGTTGTAACATATATCCAACTTTTTATTTTCATTCATGACTTACTCGAAAAGAACCTTTTGCCCTTCAATAAGTTCCGCAATGACCGAGGCATCGGACAGGGCGGTGGTGTCTCCCAGGTCGCGTTCTCCTTTTGCTATCCGGCGCAAAATGCGGCGCATTATTTTCCCTGAACGTGTTTTGGGCAACCCTTCGGAAAACTGGATGGTTTCAGGTACAGCGATGGAACCGATTTTTTTGCTTACCCAGTCCTGAAGGGCGGCGCGCATATCGTCATCTTGATCAAGGCCTGATCTCAGGGTTACATATGCGTATACCGTCTGGCCCTTGATCTCATGGGGAACGCCTACAACAGCGGCCTCGGTCACATCGGGATAGGCGATTAGCGCGGCTTCAATTTCCGTGGTGCCGAGCCTGTGACCGGAAACATTGATCACATCGTCAAGGCGACCCATGATCCAGAAATCCCCGTCTTCATCAATTCTCGCCCCGTCTCCGGTTTCATAGCTTCCGGGAAAGCGTTCAAAATATGTCCGGTTGTATCTTTCCCGGTCATTCTCTATGCCGGTGAGCATACCCGGCCATGGTTCGGTAATGAGCAGATGCCCCCCTTCATTGGGAGATGCGTCGCCGCCGTCACTGCGGAGAATTTTAGCGCTGATGCCCGGCAGAGGTTTTCCTGTCGAACCGGGTTTGAGTCTGTCCACATAGGGCAGGGGAGAAATGAGTATGGCTCCTGTTTCGGTCTGCCACCATGTATCCAGCAGGGGAAGCCTGCCTTTACCCACATGTCCGTGAAGCCATACCCAGACTTCCGGGCTGATCGGTTCACCCACTGATCCGAGGATGCGCAGGGTGGAAAGATCGTATCTTTCCGTCCATTGAGCTCCCTCACGCATCAGTGCGCGGATGGCCGTGGGGGTGGTATAAAAAATGTTTACACCGTAGCGGTTGATTATTTCCCAGTAACGGTCCGGGCGGGGGTGGGTCGGCACTCCTTCAAAAAGCAGGGTCGTGGTTCCCAGTGCCAGCGGTCCGTATACCGTGTAGCTGTGTCCGGTGATCCAGCCGATATCGGCAGTGCACCAGTGTATATCGTCTTCCTTAAGGTCGAAAACCCATTCTGTAGTGTGGGCGGTGATGGCCATGTATCCGCCGGTACTGTGTATAATTCCTTTGGCCTTTCCGGTAGAACCTGAAGTGTGCAGGATGAACAGCGGATCATTGGAACGCATGGATTCGGGCTTGCAGAAATCTTCTATGTCGCTTGCCCTCATTTCTTCATGCCACCATGTGTCGCGGCCCTCGATGAAATTAATTTCATCACCGGTGCGTTTGACCATGATGACCTGTTCAACAGAGGGGCATTCAAAAAGTGCTTCATCCACGTTGCGCTTGAGGGGAATCTTTTTACCGCCGCGCAACACTCCGTCAGCAGCAATTAGAATTTTTGCATCGCAGTCGATAATTCTGTTTTGCAGGCTGAGCGCGGAAAATCCGGCGAAAATGACCGAGTGTACCGCCCCGATGCGGGCGCAGGCCAGCATGGAAATAACCAGCTCGGGAACCATTGGCAGGTAGATGGCTACCCGGTCCCCTTTGGAAACACCCATTTTTTTGAGCACATTGGCAAAGCGGCAGACCTTGCGGTGCAACATGTGGTAGGTAAAAACCCGGACTTCTTCTTCCGGTTCTCCCTGCCAGATCAGTGCGGCCTTGTTGCGTTTGCCGTTTTCAAGATGACGGTCGAGGCAGTTGTATGATGCATTGAGCCGGCCGCCATTGAACCATTTGTATTCGTGTTTCTCAGGGTCTGATTCAAGGGTTGTTTTGAAATCTCGGGTCCAATGCAGCAGTTCTCTTGCCCGTTCGGCCCAGAATCTTTGCGGGTCTTCAGCGGCAAGACGGCAGGCCTGTTCATATTTTTCAACTGTAATGTTAGCCTGCTCCATTCTTTCCTGCGGGGGATCAAAAGTGCGTTGCTCGTCCATCAGATTTTCAATTGTGCTTTCGCTCATATTTCCGGCTCCGGCTCATTTTTAGCTGGTTGTGTATATATCTATTTTTCATATACGCTGTTTCAGCCGGGTTGAACAGCTTTGCAGTAGGGGAAGCTTTGTGCTTGATATGCGGGCTTATCAGCAGGTATGGGTAGAGTTGTGGTTGGAGAGTGTTGCGGGAACCCTAACAAGAGGCCTTCATGAGCGTTATTAATTTGGAATACCTTTTTCAGCCAGGATCAGTGGCCGTTATCGGCGCAACCAATGACCCCGCCAATGCCGGGAATATCGTTATGCGCAATCTCATGGGCGGCGGATTTCTCGGTCCGGTCATGCCTGTCTGCACTGATGCTGAAGCCATCGCCGGGGTCCTGACCTATAAAAAGGTGGAAGATTTACCAAAGGTGCCGGATCTTGCGGTTATTTGCCTTCCTCTTCACGAATGTCCTGCCCTGCTGGAAAAGCTCAGAAAAATCGGAGTGAAGGCGTGCGCCCTGATCGGTCCCGGATTCAGCGCGATTCCTGAGAATGAGCGCGTCCGGTTGCGTTCGGATTTGCTTTTGGCGGCTAATTCTCCGCAGATGCGCATTCTTGGTCCCAAGAGTCTAGGGTTTATTGTTCCGGCGCTTAATCTCAATGCCAGTCTTGCACCTTTGCCTGCCAAGGCGGGTAAGATAGCGTTTGTTTCTCAGTCGGATAGTTTTATTCCCACAGTTCTGGACTGGGCAGCGACCAATGATATCGGTTTTTCCCATGTGGTTTCGCTGGGCAGCCGCATAGATCTGACTTTCGGCGACGTGCTCGATTATTTAGGTTCGGATGCTCAGACCCGGTCGATTCTGCTTTACATAGAATCAATCAACGATGCCCGTGATTTTATGTCCGCCGCCCGTGCCGCTTCGCGCAACAAGCCTGTACTGGCTATCCGTCCGGGACAGGCATTGCAGCAGGTTACTCAGGAGCTGTCCCGTCTGGATAATTCCATGATCGCCCGTGCTGACGAGGTTTATGATGTGGCATTCCGCAGGGCCGGTATGCTGCGCGTGCAAACTATTGACGGTATGTTCGATGCGGCCCAGACCTTGGCCAGCCTGCGTCAGCCCGTACGCGGCAACAGGTTGGCGATCATTGTCAACGGAACCAGTGCCGGTCTGGCCGCCGCTGACGGCCTGATCCGCAGAGGCGGTAAACTGGCCAAACTTTCAGAAGATACGATAGCAAAGCTCGATGAGGTTTTTGATGGCGAATGGAGCGGATCCTGTCCGGTGACGATCAAGTTCGATACCCCGGGCCAGAAGTATCTTGATGCCCTTAAGGTGCTGATCAAGGATAAAGGTGTGGATGCCGTTTTGGTTGTTCATGTGCCTTTTGCCGGGGTTTTCAGTGCCGAAGTTGCTGAAATACTGGCCAAGGGGCTTAAACGAGTCCGCAGGATGGTCCTTACCGCATGGCTCGGTTCCGGTATGTCCCGCAAATCACGTAAGATATTTTCCCTGCACGGTATTCCCACTTATGAAAGTGCTGATCAGGCTGTGCGAGCTTTTATGTATATGGCTGAATATCAGCGAAATCAGGAACTGCTCACCGAGACCCCGGATTCTCTTCCCACGGATTTTTTCCCGGATACCACAACCGCCCGCGAGACCGTGCGCAAAGCACTGTCTGAAGGAAGGCATGAGCTCAATGAACCGGAAGCTCGCAAGGTTCTCGCCGCTTACGGCCTGCCGGTTGTAGAAACAAAGGTGGCGATCTCTGCGCGGGAAGCGGTGATTGCCGCTGATGAAATCGGATGTCCGGTAGCCTTGAAAATACGCTCTCCGCAGATCAGTCAGCCTTATGATGTCGGTGGTGTGGTGCTTGATCTTGAAAGCACGGAAAAGGTATGGGAAGCAGCTGCCACCATGCTTACCCGTGTTAATCGTCAACGTCCTGATGCCTATATCGAAGGCTTCACGGTTCAAAAGATGGGAAGACGTCTGGGGGCGCACGAACTTTTTATTTCCGCATCTGCTGATCCTACCTTCGGGCCGATTATTCATTTCGGACACGGCGGCATGACTCGCGAGGTTGTCCGTGATCAGGCTGTAGCCATGGTCCCGCTGAATATGAGTCTCGCCCGGGAGCTGATCAGCAGAACCCGTATCTCAAGGCTGTTAACCGGAACGCCCACTCAGCCTCCTGCTGATGTCGACGACCTCTGCTTGACTTTGATACAGGTTTCACAGCTTTTTATCGATATCCCCCAGATTGAACATCTGGACATAAATCCGCTTTACGGCGATGATACCGGCGTGCTGGCCCTCGGAGCCAAAATTTTGGTTACCGAATGCGGTGAAGATTGTCCGCAGCTGGCCATCAGGCCATATCCCAGAGAGCTTGAGGAATGCGTTGTACTCCGTGATGGAAGGCAGGTCACCCTGCGTCCGATACGTCCGGAGGATGAACCTGCTCACTATGAATTTTTGGCCCGTGTTTCCGATGAAGACATGCGGATGCGCTTTTTTGGGGTTGTGCGTCGAGATTTCGATCACAAGGATATGTCTCGGTTTACTCAAATCAATTATGACCGCGAAATGGCTTTTATTGCCACGGCCATGGGCGAGAACGGTAAGCCGGAAACCCTCGGCGTGGTGCGAACCTCAACCAAGCCGGATAATTCCGAGGCCGAGTTTGCTATTGTGGTCCGGTCCGATCTTAAAGGAACCGGGCTGGGGTCCATGCTTTTTCATAAAATTATTCGCTATACTAAAGCGCGCGGTACTCATTGGCTTGTCGGCCAGACTCTTTTTGAGAACAAGGCCATGCAGGGGCTTTCCCGCAAATTCGGTTTTGAGATCAGTGAAAATTACGATGAAGATCTTGTGGAAATGCGGCTGGATTGCACAAAACGGGATGATGAACCGGAGTAGACTTGAAATATCCTGAATCCGAAACATGTCGGCGTAATACCTTAATTTTCAATGTTCTTAAAGTCCTCCTTGCCGGGGGACTTCTTTTCTGGCTGGTCAAGTCAGGGGGAATACGTCCGGAATACCTGACCGTGACTCCCGGCCATATTCCCGGAGTGATTGCGGCCTGCGCGTTTGTTGCTGTCGGGATGGGGCTGGCCGCTTTCCGTTATGTAGAGCTGCTGAAAGGGGCCGGACTGGTCATTTCCCTGAAAAACAGTTTCAGGGTTTCTATGATTATGTATTTTTTTACCCAGTGTGTGCTTGGCACAGCCAGTGGGGATGTCGCCCGGTATTATTATACCACCGGGCTTACCGGGCAGGGCGCCAAGGTGGGGGCTGCGATCGTTGTGGATCGCATCATCGGTATCATGGGGCTTTTAATGCTCAGCGGGCTGGGTATGGCTTTGAACTGGACCCTTATTGAGAATTCCCCGGAACTTAGAATAATTGCGGTTCCCGCACTGGGGATGCTCTGCCTGATTTGGCTGGGGGTGCTGCTCGGTTTTGCAGCTCTTGCGCGGGGCCGGTTTTTCGGTTTTACTGCCGGACTCGCTTTTGTGGCTCTTGCTGGACTGCTTTGTGCGGCCGGTCACAGTTTTCTCTCGGAAGAAGTAGGGCGTATTCTTTTATACGCCGCGTTACTGGCTCTTGTCGGACCGCTGGCGGTTCCGGAATTTCTTGAGACCGGATTCATTTACCGTAAATTTTTTAAAGGATCAAAGTTGGGAGAAAAGATAGGGGAAGTTGTTTCAGCCCTGCTGATTTACCGCAATTCTTCGTCAGTGGTTTTGAGGATAGTTATTCTGACCGGACTGCAGCATCTTGTTTTTATTTTATCCCTTTACCTTTTCTCGCAAGTTCAAAACATTCCCCAGTTGCCTGACTTTAATGAAATCTTTTTTGTTGCGCCACTTGCTTTTCTGGCCGGGATAATTCCTGCTCCGGCAGCCGGGCTAGGGGTAAATGAAGCGGCGTTTGAATCCCTTCTTTTACTTGCTTCCAGCAGGACAGTGGCAGCCGGTGCTTCTATTTTTCTCATTTACCGTATTTGGACTACTTTGTTCAGCCTGAGTGGTCTTTTCTTTATCGGTAATCAAAAGAAGATAGAGCCAAATCTGGAAAAATAAAAACCATGCCGGGCCGTTTTTCGAGGTGAAGTCTTAGCGTGAAAGCTCACCCGGAGTAAGGACCGGACATGGTTTTAAGAAACAGTACCTGTTGCAGGACGTTTCTGACACCCTCCCGATTGATGTCTTGCAAATCTAATCGGTATACAACAGAAAAACTTTAGCCGACCGTATGAAGTAATTTCGCCGCCTCCCTTGCATAAACGTGCCTGTGCTATGTATGGTCCGGTTAAACAATCCAACCAATTGCAACCGGCGGAGTCTCCATTGAAGAACCTGTTCCTAATCATAACTGTATCATTCCTGCTCAGTTTCACCAGTGCGCCCTGTTTTGCCCTAAATGGAACTGCCGCTCCCGGGGCGGCAGAAAGAATCGAGGCTGATCGAGCACTGGTTCTGCTTATGGAAGGCAACCTTCGTTTTGTAAAAGGCAGCAGCGTTTACCCCAATCAGACTTCTCATCAGCGCAAGGTTCTGGCTCTCAAAGGCCAGAATCCGTTTGCAACAGTGATTACAGCTTCTGATTCACGTGTTGACCCGGTATTGATCTTCGACCGGGGACTTGGTGATCTTTTTACTATACGTCTGGCCGGTAATGTTGCCGGTTCCGATACTCTGGCGTCAGTTGAATATTCCATGCTGGCCCTTGAAACACCGCTGCTGGTGGTCATGGGTCATACCCGATCAACCCTGATCAAGGCCGCTATCGATAAGGTGGAGTTGAAGGGGCATCTGGTGCAGTTGCTGGGCAAGCTTGAACCGGCCATCAAGATGACCCGTGTGCTTTACCCTTCACTAAAAGGGGATGAGCTGGTGGACAAGGTGGCGGAAACAAATGTGCGGCAGGTAATGCGGGATATTTTAGGACAGTGCCCTGCTGTTTTGAAAAAGGTTAGATCAGGAAAGGCTCAGCTTATGGGAGCTGTGTACGATACCGATACCGGAGCGGTGCATTGGCTCGGCCCTTAAATACGGGCGTTGCGGATAAGATTATTCCACCTGAATTTCATAAGCCTTGAGCTTGCGGTACAGGGAACTGCGTTCCAGCCCAACAGCCTCGGCCAGTTTTGAGACGTTACCGCTGTATTCACGGAGTTTTGCTTCAAGGAACCGGGCTTCAAATTCAGCGCGTGCTTTTTTGAAATCCACTTCACCTTCCGGTAGCGACAGGGAACTCTGCTCTTGATCCGTCGCTGCTTTCTCATTGCGTGGACCGTTGGCGATTTCAGGGGGCAGCTTGTCCGCTCCAACCTCCTTGCCTCCGAATATGATCAACATTCTTTCAACGAAATTTTTAAGTTCCCGAACATTACCGGGCCATGAGTAATGAGTAAGTATGTTAAGTGCTTGGTCGGTGAATGTCAGCGGCTTGAAGCCATGTTGGCGGGTTAAACGGTTGACGAATTCATCAATGAGCATGGAAATATCTCCGGATCGGTCACGCAGGGGCGGAACTTCAAGCGGGAAAACTTTCAGTCTGTAGTAAAGGTCCTCGCGGAAATTGCCGTTCTTGATTTCCTGAAAGAGATCCTTGTTGGTCGCGGCGATAACCCGCACGTCAACGTTTATAGTCTTACGGCCACCGACTCGTTCAAAACGCTGTTCCTGAAGAATACGCAATATCTTGGCCTGTGTTTTCAGGCTCATGTCACCTATTTCATCCAGAAAAAGGGTGCCGTTATCGGCCAGCTCAAATTTCCCTTCCTGAGCTTTTTCCGCTCCGGTAAATGCACCTTTTTCATGGCCGAACAGTTCCGATTCGATCAGTTCTTCGGGGATGGCGGCACAATTCACCGCCACGAGCGGCTTGTCCGAGCGCAGGCTTTGGGAATGAATGGAGCGGGCCACGATTTCCTTTCCGGTTCCGTTTTCTCCTGTAATGAGTACCCATGCGTCCGTGGGTGACACCTGCCCGATGACTTCGCGCATGGATTCAATGGACTGGGAACTTCCGGTCAGCCGGGCCGGCTGTTCGTCGGCAATGCGGGTACGCAATGCCTTATTTTCAGATTGCAATCGCGAAAATTCTACAGCTTTTTCAGCTGTGATGACCACTTTTTCAAGGGAAAGCGGTTTTTCAATAAAATCAAAAGCGCCTTTTTTTATGGCTGATACTGCGGTTTCGATGTTTCCGTGACCGGATATCATGACCACGGGAAGCCAGTCCCATTCTTTTTTTATCCGCTCAAGAACTTCAAGGCCGTCCATGCCCGGAAGCCAGATGTCGAGGAAAACCAGATCCGGCTGGGATTCGCTCAGGTGGTTAAGGGCCTGTTCTCCGGTTTCAGCTTCACTGACATTGAATCCTTCATCTTCAAGAATTCCGCGCAGGGAATATCTGATGCCGTCCTCGTCATCTACTATCAGTATGCTTTTGTTCATTTATTGTTCCGTTTATTTACCAAATGAAAAATTATCTTCTTCAATCAATTGTGTACAGGCGTCGACCACTTTGGGATCATAAGATATTCCTCTCCCGCGTGCAATTTCCGCCATGGCCCTAGGAAGGCCGAGGGCCGCGCGGTATGGACGGTGGGAGCTCATTGCTTCCACCACGTCTGCAACTGAAATAATCCGGGCTTCCAGCAAAATATCTTCTCCACTGAGCCCGTTCGGGTAGCCGGAACCGTCAATGCGTTCATGATGCTGCAGAACTATCTGGGCAACCGGCCATGGAAAGGAAATTCCTTTCAGGATTTCATAGCCCGCTTCGCTGTGGGTTTTCATTAGATTCATTTCAAGGTCGGTCAGCCTTGTCGGTTTGGATAGTATCTCCGCGGGGATGGATATCTTTCCCACATCGTGTAGTATACCTGCGATCCTGATGCTGTTTATTTCCTCTACGGGAAGTTTCAGCTTAACGGCTATACGGCAGGCCAGTTCAGCAACACGCTGCTGATGGCCGGAGGTGTAAGGGTCGCGTTTTTCAGACATGGCAGTCAGTGAGACCACGGTCTCGTCAAAGGTTCGTCTCAACTGGGCAAGACTGGCTTTGAGCGCATCCTCGCTTTTTTTCAGGTCGGAGATATCACGCAGAACAATAACCTTGCCCACCACGTCATCTTTTTCTTCAATGCCGGAAATATTAACTGAGACCGGTGTCATTCCCTTTGGCCCTTCAAGAACAGCATCACCGATGATGGAGTCGTTTTTAGAAAGAATATCTATGGATTTTGAACTATTGGACTCATATAAATTGACTGTTTCATGAAAATTACGTCCATAAAAGCAGGTGCTGTCGCTGCACATGAGTATGCATGCGGATTTATTCATGGACTTTATTTTTCCGTGCCGATCTGTAGTGATAACGGCATCATCAATGCTGTCAAATGTAGTTTTCAGCCAGCGGCGATTTTCGTTAAGGGTGCTCTCCGCGCGATGTTTATAGAGGGCCATTTCAATGGTCAGACTGAGTTCGCGGTCTTCAAACGGTTTAATTATATAACCGAAGGGTTCTGTTATTTTTGCTCTTTTTAGGGTGTCGCTATCAGCATACGCGGTGAGGTAGATAACAGGATAATTATATGTATTGTTGATGCTGGCAACTGTATCAATGCCGTCCATCTCTCCTTCCAGCATAATGTCCATGAGAATGAGATCAGGATTTATTTCTTCGATCCGCCTTATCGCTTCTTCTCCAGATGAAACGGCTCCGGCAATGGCGTAACCGAGAGCTTTAAGACGTCCCTGTATATCCAGAGAGACGATAGCTTCGTCTTCTACGACCATGACTCGCATGGTTTGTTTGCCGTTGGTGTTCTTTTCAGGATAAGATATCATTTGGCATCCGTTTGTTGCTGGTCAATAGAAAGAATTGAACTTGTTGAGGCTACTCTGGGTTATTATTCTAAACGATATTATAAACAACAGGCAAGCCTAACGGGAAAATATCATGTTGGCAGTTCCAGCACAAATATTGTGCCGTGCGGTTCAGCCGGTTTTACTCTGATAAAACCGCGATGGTCCGTAACAATCGATTTTACAATAGTCAGTCCCAGTCCGGTGCCGCTTTTTTTGCTGGAAAAATAAGGCTCAAACATACGTGAACGCTCGTCAGCGGAAAGTCCGGGTCCGTTATCCTGTACTTCAATACGCAGCCAGCCCAGTGTTGCATCATGCATAACGGTGATGGCGACTGCCGGTTCTTCACAGCCGTGCAGTGCTTCCGCGGCGTTGGTCAGCAGGTTGATCAGGGTCCGGCGCATTGCTTCGCGGTCCAGCTCCAACTGTGGAATTTCACCGTCAATTGTAAGGGACCAGTTAATGTTGCTGTGGCTGTTGCGGTAGAGGCTGACGACTTCTTCGAGCAGGGGTATAATCCGGTCGGGAACAAGACGTACTTCAGGCAGTTTCGCATAGGCCGAAAATTCCTGCACCATCTGTTGCAGGTGTTCCACCTGAGAAATTATCAGGTCTGTTGATTCCCGGAAAACATGATCTTCTATTTCAGGACCGAACTTGCGTTGCAGCCTCTGGGCCGAAAGTTTGATGGGTGTGAGCGGGTTCTTGATTTCATGGGCTATGCGCCTGGCCACTTCACGCCATGCGGCAATACGCTGCATTTTTTCCAGCTCGGTAATATCCTCGAATACGGCCACGATACCGGTTCTTGATTCGCCGGACTTAAGGGCCACTACGTTAACGAGAAATTTTCTGTGCCGTCCTTCAACGGTAAGGGACAGCTGGCGTTGCCATTGGGAGTAAGGACTGGTGGCCATGTGCGAGCGTGCCTCGGTAATCAGCGAGGCCAGATCTCCTTCCGGGAGCAGGGCCATCGGGTCCCTGCCATGCACAAAACGGGCTTCTATACCCAGCATTTCTTCAATGGCTGAATTGACTGTGCTGATTTTTCCTTCTTCGTTGAGTGAGATAACTCCGGCGGTGATGTTGTTCAGCACCGCTTCCATGTAGCGGCCTCTGCGTTCCAGCTCCTGATTCTGCTGAGCAAGTCTTTCGTTTGCTGTTTTCAAGCTTTTCTGGCTGTCCTCAAGGTCTTCGGCCATCCGGTTGAAGGATTGGACCATGAAACCGAGTTCATCGTCGGAGCGGTCTTCAAGGCGTACGGAAAGATCCCCCCGGGCAATGCGCTGTGAACCTGCGGCCAGTGCCTGAATGGGTGCGGAAAGTTCTTTGGACAGCCGGAACCCGAACCAGATGGAGCCGAGAATGATCAGCAGGGTGGTAACCCCGAGAGTCAGGTAAAGGCTCATCTTAAGTGGATATTTGAGGGTTTTCAGCTGCTTGTATTCATCCAGACCGCGTACGACCTGATCCAGTTTATAAAGCAGCCCCTGTCCTATGTTCTCCCCGATGATCAGAAATCCGGTTTTGCCTTCGTCAACGGGCAGGATTCCGATAACCATGTCATTACCGGGCATTGGATGGATGGTGGACCAGAACCGAGGCTTTTTAAGCATATCGTCCCAGTCTACTTTGGCGTTAATTTCCGACCATGCCTTATCCCACGAGCCCTGAGAATACCAGTTGATTTTAGTTCGGTCCGGGCGAACAACCCCGAGCAGCCCGAGGTCGTACTCACCCAATTTTTTTCCTAGAAATTTGTTCATGGACTTGCCGCCCCATGCGTAGCGGCTTTCCTTGATGGTTTCCAGAATGTTATCCCCGCGTCGTTCCAGACCTTCCTGCGCCGAGGCGTAAAACGCCCGTCCCAGCTCAAGCGACTGGACCATAGATTCTTCAACCTGGTTCTTGAACCAGTAATCCACGGAAATCTGTACAAACTGCATAGCCATGAAGAACATGAGCAGGGTAGGCACAAGCGAAAGTGACATGAAAGAAAGGACCATGCGCGTTCGCAGTTTGGAGCCGAGAACCCTGCGTCGTCGTTCCAGAAGCAGTTTGACTCCGTTGCGGACCACAATAAAAAGGACAACGATCAGCAGAATGAAGTTCAGGTTAAACAGGCCGACAAATAGGTATGAGTTTACCCCGATGTATTTTAGCTGTACGAAACCTAGCGCGACAAAGACCAGCAGGCAGAAAAAGGCGATGTAGTATTCCCTTTGTCTGCGTTTGCGTTCTTTGGTGTCAGGCACGCTGACTTTGATGTTTTGTTCGTCCATGTGGCCCTTGCGATCAATATGTGAAATTTAGCTGGTAGGTTGCCGCGGGGATTAAATCCCATGACCAGAAGAAAAGTGTGTTCTTAAGCCACGCCGGAACTTCAGTGCGGTCAAGGCGGACTTTAAGTCGTAGGTTGTACTGCTCGCCACGTTGCAGGGTGGACCATGGACCGAGGTCAAGGATAATGCTTTTCCATTCATCGCGCAGCAGTATGCTCAGGCTGTTATTTTTGAAAATTTTGTCGCTGTCTTCTTTTTCAATAACAAACTGATTGGAGAGGGAATCAAAGTATAGTTTGTTTGAGTATGTTTTGCCGGCTACTTTGGAATCCAGCCAGACACTTTTGTGTTCGTACAGGGAGGCTTCGCAGATGAGCTTGAGTTTGATGCCGTTATGCAGGGCCTCCTCAATCTGTGTGTCCGAAGTGAGCTCAATGCCGAAACGGGCCATGATTGATCCTGCCTGATTGTCCAGCACCATGTTTTCGAGCTGCAGGGAACCGGCCTGCGCCATTGAAGGGAGCAGCATGATAAATAAAGTCAGCCATAAACATAATCCTTTCCCTATTGTGAAGAATGGATAAGTCCGTCGAGCTTTGATTGTTGATGTTTCCGCTTTCATTAAAATAATTCCCTCCCCTTCGGAATCTAACGTAACAGCCGTCTATCATTTGTTCAACATTATGATTTGTGCTTGCTGCATTTGATATGGAACTGTCCTTTTGGATGGGAATGATGTATTAATAAAGGATTAGAGCTATAGTGGAGGTCGTTTAAATAGATGCTCAAAAAAGTTCAAGAACAATGGAATAGTCTGAATCGTATGGGAAAGGCCGGGGTTATCACTGCCGGGCTGCTTATCTTTTATACGCTGGTAGGTTTTTTTCTGGTTCCTTATACCATACGGAAAGTAGCACTTGCCAAACTGCCTCCGGTCTTGAACAGACCGGTCGATTTAGAGCGGGTGGAGTTTAATCCCTACACGCTGTTCTTGTCTGTTCACGGTTTTGAAGTAGGCAAGAAAGACGGTGAGGGTAAGCTTTTCGCTTTTAAGGAGTTTGACCTTAATTTCGATTCGTTTTCCCTTTTTCGGTTATCTCTGATCATGAATGAAATTAAGATAATCGATCCGCAAATCGATTTTTCTCTCTTCCGGGGGGGTACCAGTTTTTCCGATCTTATTCCGGCAGGGGATCAGGATTCCCAGAAAGATGATGCGGAAACGGAAAAAAGCATGTTTCCATTCATTGTCCGTAATTTGAGCATAACCAACGGCACCTGCCTTGTGTACGACAAGGTCCGTGATGTTCACCACGGCATTGTCGGGATAAATCTGTCGGTTCCTTTTACCTCTTCTCTGAGCCGGGATAATGATAAGCGGGTACAGCCCAGCCTTAACATGATCATCAACGGCACTCCTTTTGCCATGAAAGGGCATACCCTGCCTTTTAACCAGAGCTTGAAGACCGAGTTCGACTTTACAATTAAAAATGCACAACTGGCCGAATACTGGCCCTATCTGCCGATTTACGAAACAACCGAACTTAAGAGCGGAAGTCTGAGTACTGATCTTATCCTCTCTTTCGAGCGCAGTGGCACCTTGCTGCCAAGGGTGCTTATCAGCGGTAAAGTCAACATTTCTCAATTCGATCTTGCGGCTAGAAAAGGACCGTCTTTGCTTAAATTCAAGGATCTTGATCTTGGTTTGGAAGGCATCAGCATCCTCCAGCGCAAGCTCAATATCTCTTCAATCAGGTTAAGCGACCCTTACCTGAAAGTCGGCCTTAAAGAAGACGGAAGCCCCGATTTATTAGATTATCTGGATCCTGCAATTAAAGCCGGGGAGGAATCCAAAAAAACTGAGTCCGGAACGGAAGCGGAGAGTGGGCCGGAATTGGCGGCTTTAATTAAGGATTTCAGGATTGAAGGCGGTCAGGTGGATTTCATCGACAACGCATTCGGCAAGGGATTCACTAAAAAGATCGGGCCGATCATGGTCCATGCCGGCGATGTGAGCACAGCGCAAAACGCTGCAGGGACATGGGATTTTCGCATCGGATCAAATTCTACGGAAATCATCAGCGGCAAGGGTGGCATGAGCGTTGTCCCTCTTGTAGTTAACGGCTCAGTGGCTGTGGAAGATCTGGATATACCTGATTACCGTGCCTATCTTGAGGATCCGTTGCCGCTTGATGTGGCCGAGGGAAAAGTCGCGCTGGGCAGTGATTTTCAGTTCGGAGCGCGGAATGGGACCGTGCGGCTGGAAAATCTTCGGGTAAATGTCGACGGCTTGAAGCTGCAGCCCAAGGGCGGAGGAAAAACACTGATCGGGCTGGGCGGTTTTGCCGTGAGCAACGGCACTGTTGATCTGCAGGAAAAATCCGTGATCATTGATTCCATTGATCTCAATAAACTCCTGATCCGTCTCATGCGTGACAAAAAAGGCATTGATCTGCTTAAGGAACTTGAAAAGCATCAGCAGAAAGCCAAGTCAGCAGACATGGGCATCCCGGTCAAGCAGACAGCTGAATCTACCGATGCAGCTGAAATTGATGCCGCTGAAACGGATGCAAAGCAGTGGCAGGTCGCACTGAACAAATTCAGCCTCAGGAATTCCGATTTTGAATTTACTGACAAGGCGGCCACCAAAAAAACGGTAACCAATGTCAGTGATATTAAAATAGGGCTGAACGGGTTTACCTTTCCGGAAAAAAATCCTTTCAAGATTGATGTTTCCGCCTTGGTCAACAAGCGCGGGGCCGTCAAGATTAGCGGACAGGCCGGGCCGCAGTCCCTGAAAGGAAAGGGAAGCGTGCGGGTGCGAAAATTGCGACTGCGTGATTTTAATGGATATCTGCCCCCGCAGATGCAGATGAATATCGCACGTGGGCATGTAGATGTTAAAGGTAACTGGAATTTTTCAGCTGCAGGCGACCCGGTGGCCGGGTATAACGGTAAGGTGCAGCTAAAGGATCTGCTTATCAGAGATAATCAGGGTGATAAGCAGTTTTTCCATCTGAATGACCTTGCGGTTCGGGAAATTGATTTCCGTTCCCTGCCGCTCAAGGTCAAGGTCGGTTCCATCGCTCTTCTGGAGCCGACAGTAAATCTTGAGCGTGAGAAAGACGGCACTTTCAATCTTTCCCGTATGCTGACCGGAAAACGGGCTGAGCCGGTTGATGAAGAGGCCGTAGAAAAAAAAGCGGAGCAGGTGGCAGAGAAAGCCGAGGCTGCACAGGTGGATAGAACATCGACCGAAGACAGTGTTCCTGAACTGAAAACGCCCACTCCTGAAGAGGAAAAAGAAAATACTATCTTTGTGGATAAAATTTTTATGAGTAATGGGACGGTTACGTTCAAGGATTACGTAGTCTCTCCCGCTTTTGAGCTTGATATCACCAAGATGCGTTCTTCCGTGCATGGACTGGAGCTTCCGCACGGTAAACGTACTGAACTCTCTTTTAACGCCACCCTCGACAGTCAATCGCCATTAGTTGCCGAAGGGTATCTGCAGCCAACATCTGAAGGCGCGGACACAGATGTCACTGTTTCCCTCGCGAATCTGGATATGACCCAGCTCTCACCGTATACCGAAAAGTATATTGCCTACCCGGTCAGTACCGGGATGCTGAGTTCCGATGTGGGGGTGAAGCTGCGGGGCAAGTACGTAGCTGTTAACAATGTCTTCGATATCTACCAGTTTGAGGTGGGCGATAAGATCGACAACCCTGATGCTCCGAGTATTCCCATCGGTCTCGGTTTGGCCTTGCTCAGGGATAGCAGCGGTAACATCCGGCTCGATATTCCTGTAGAAGGTGATCTTTCCGATCCTCAGTTTAAGCTGGGCAAGGTTATCGGACGGGCTATCGTTAATCTGCTGGTTAAAGCAGTGACCTCACCTTTTGCCCTGATCGGTGCGCTGGTCGGCGGTGGAGAGGATATGGATGTGATGGCTTTTGATCCCGGCAAGTCTACCTTCATGGAAGGTGAGGATGCCAAGGTTGAATCTGTTGCCAAGGCAATGAAAGATCGTCCGGGACTGAAACTTGAGATCAGCGGGTTTAACGCTCCGGAAGATATCCCGGCCATGGAAGAGGCGCAGTTTCGCAGGCAGGTTGCCATGCCGAAGTTCCTGGAGCTTGAAGGTGATGAAAACGCTCCTGCATCAGTTGACGAAGTCGTAGTCACCAAGGAAGAATACCCCGAATATCTGGAAGATGCCTACAAAGAAGCATCCTTTGAAAGGCCTACTAACTTTTTGGGAATAGTTGTGGCCCAGCCTGTGCCGGTAATGGAAAAGGCTTTGCGGGATCATATTAAAATTAGTGATACACAGCTTGCCAATCTTGCCCGGAGCAGGGCTGAAAAAGTTAGAACAGCTTTAGTGGAACAGTACGGGATCGAGCCCGATCGGGTTTTCCTCAAGGGGATGTCCGCCACAGGTAAAGGAACCGGACCGCGCGTAGAGCTCGGCTTACAGTAAAAAATAATTTGGATGCGCTTCGCGCTTTTGGATAAGCGAATTTTGCCTCCGGTGGTACTCTCAGCGGGACCAGATAAACTTTTATTAGACTTCGCCGCTGGGGATTGATAATTCGCTATTTAAACTTTGTTTGGAGGAATATATGAACTGGTTAAAAAAAATAGCTTATTTGTTGTGTCTGGTTGCTCTTCTTGGTGCTTTTTCCGCTTGCAGTGACGAAGGCCCTGCAGAGAAGGCCGGAAAGAAGATTGATGAGGCTATGGATCAGGCTAAAGATAAAATGGATGATATGGGTGAAGATGCTAAAAGCGCATTTGACGACCTTAAGGAAAAAGCAAACGAGGCTATGGATAAGTAGCATCTGCTGACCGCATTCATAGTTTGACGATAAAAACCGCCGGACCGTTTTGGACCGGCGGTTTTCTTTTTGCTCCGGGTATGAAAATTGACATGCTTAGCGTTAGGTGATTGATTGTCTTTTTCGAATAACAGTACAATCTGGAGGAAATATAATGGCTGAATATACATACGAAAGTCTGGAAGCGTTGCTTAAAGAAAAGCTCGGCGATGCCATGCCGGAGCGGGCCTTGGAAGATATTCACGAGGCCCTGAAGATCACCGAGAAGATGGAAGAAGAGGGCTGGAAATTCCAGCTTGAAGACCTAAGCCGGGGCAGCATGACCGAAACAGACTGGCGTGCGACCCTCAAGAAAGACGGCAAGGAATTTTCCGGCCAGAGTGACCATGCCGCCTTGGCTGTTTGTGTTGCTGTGGCGGATGCGGTTGTGGGGTAGAAAGCCAAAGTTCATATTTTGGGAACTTTTGTTATTGACAAATTTTGGGAACTGTTTATTTTGTGTTTAGGAGAAGTCAGGGAACCTATGCGAATAATTAGTCGGGCTACTTTACGTGATTATGGAAAGAAGCATTCTGATGCAAAGGAGTCACTTGACTGCTGGTTTCATGAGGTCAACATTGCATCTTGGGATAGTTGGACAGATATTAAGTCAAGGTATCCAGATGTTTCCCCACTCGGAAACGATCGCTATGTTTTTAACATAAAAGGTAACAAGTATAGGATAATAACGGCTGTTCATTTCGAAAGTAAAATTGTTTTTATCCGTTTTGTAGGTACTCATGCCGAGTATGACAAAGTGGATGCAGAGAAGGTGTAAATATGATGAAGTTAATTAAGACAGAACAAGATCACAGGGAGGCCCTTGAGCAGATAGAAAGGCTCATGACAGCTGGCGATTCCCCTGATGTTTTGGATCAGCTTGAGCTTCTGGCGCACCTCGTTGAAAAGTATGAAGAAGAGCAGTTTCCAATTGATTTTCCAACTCCTGTTGAAGCCATCAAGTTTCGGATGGAACAGCAGGGCTTGAATCAGAGTGATTTAGTTAAATATATTGGAAGTAAAAGTAAGGTGTCCGAGGTCTTGAATAACAAAAGACCCCTAACGCTTGAAATGATGCGAAAGTTGAATAGGGGGTTGGGAATTTCACCTGAGGTTTTACTTCAGGAGCCAAAGGCTGAATTTCCAGATAGTTATTCTAGTTTAGAATGGAATCTTTTTCCTCTTAAAGAATTAGCAAAGAAAAGTATTATTGAAAGTAAAAATTGCACTGATAAGGCCGAGGAGTGTATTCGCGGTTTGCTGCAAGATGCTGGTTTACCTCCTCTGCTTAATTCTTGTCACCGGCAAAGTTCTTGGAACGGTAAGCCTGCTGATTGGTATGCAACTTTTGCATGGGAGTTGATTGTAAGGGCGAAAGCTAGAAAAATTGATCTGCCAGTTAAATATGTTTCTGGAGCATTTAATGAAGAGCATATGGCAAGACTTGCTCACCTAAGTATCTATGACAATGGTCCTCTCCTAGCTCAGGAATACCTTGCTAAGCATGGCATTGTATTAGTTATTGAAAGTGCTTTGAAAGGAACTTATTTGGATGGAATAGCGATGTTTCTAGATAAGGGAACACCTGTTGTCGGCCTTACTTTAAGACTTGATAGAATTGATTATTTTTGGTTCACGCTAATGCATGAACTTGCGCATATAGTAAAACATTTAGATAGCCATAACTCTTGTATTGTTGACTTTAGAGATAGTTGCTCAGCTCCTTCCGCTGATATTGAAACTGAAGCTAACCAAATTGCACGCAGTGTTTTGATTCCTGAAAATATGTGGTTGGGAAGTGAGGCAAAGCGTTATGGCAGTAAGGCTGGAGCGATTGCTCTTGCTCGTAAACTTGAAATTCATGAGGCTATTGTAGCTGGGAGAATCCGCAAGGAAAGAAATAATTATCGCATTCTTCATCAGCTTGTAGGCAACAAAAAAGTTCGCAAGTTGTTTTTGGAATAAAAAAATCTCCTCTATGCGCCAACATAGAGGAGATTTCCCGAAATTCAAACCGTTAAGGCCGGATCGGGTTACCCTTGTACGGGTAGAGTAAATTAATCTACTTACTATCTATCCACTGAATCTTTCAGAGTCAAGGGCTGTGCCTTTAGAGGAGATCCTTCCATGAAGAATCAAAACTCTAACGGAAAGGTTCTGATCTTCCGCTGGACACGTAGATGTCCGAAAACCGGTAAGATTATTCGTGCAAAAAAGCGTCCTTTTCCTATCTGGGTAGATGCTGAGCATTAATTTGAATTGCCCCGCTTTGCGGGGCTTCTTTTTTACATTTCATCAAAAAAAGTCCCCCCGGAACAACCGCTCCGGGGGGATTTTGAATTTTTATGTTTCGAATCAGTTATTAGAACTGCTTCTTCATCAGCTCGGCGAGGTTGGCGGCGGTGAAGCCGTATTTCTCTGCCAGCTGAGCGGCGGGTGCGGATGCGCCGAAGTGGTCGATGCCGAGTACTGCGCCGTCGATGCCGACATATTTGTACCAGCCTTCGGGGCGGCCTGCTTCTGCTGCGATGCGGGTGCGGACGTTAGGATCAAGTACGGAATCTTTGTATGCCTGATCCTGCTCTTCGAAGAGTTCTACGGAAGGCATGGAGACCACGCGGATCTTTTTGCCTTCAATCATGGAAGCGGCTTCAATGGCCATGGATACTTCGGAACCGGCGGCAATGGCGATCATGTCCGGGGTGCCTTCGCAATCTTTTACAATGTAACCGCCGCGTTTAACGCCTTCTTCTACCTGCGGGTACTCATCTTTGCCGAGTACAGGCAGTCCCTGACGGGTGAGCATGAGGGAGGAAGGACGTTTGTCCTGTGCCATGGCGATTTCGAGGCAGGCTGCGGTTTCGCGTGCATCTGCGGGGCGAAGCACCAGCATGTTCGGGATGAGGCGCAGAGACGCTACATGCTCGATGGGCTGGTGTGTCGGGCCGTCTTCACCTACGTAGAAAGAATCGTGGGTGTAGATGTAAATAACAGGCAGGTGCTGCAGCGCGGACATGCGCATACCGTTTCTGCAGTAGTCGGAGAAAGTCAGGAAGGTCGCGCCGAAGGGAATCACGCCGCCGTGCAGCGCCATACCGTTAAGGATAACGGACATGGGGAACTCACGAACACCGAAAGCGAGGTTGCGTGCGGTTTTGCCATCGATAGCGAAGTCACCAACCTTTTTGCGGAAGTTCGCAGTCTGGTTGGAGGGATCGAGGTCCGCGGAACCACCTACCAGAGTAGGCAGTGCGTCGGTGATGGCATCGAGACATGCTCCCCATGCTTTACGGGTAGCAATGGACTGACCTGCTTCAAATTCGGGCAGTTCCAGCTTGATATCTTTGCGGTCTTTGTTGGCATCAGCCCAGAAAGCGGCGATTTTTTCGTCTGCGGCAAGTGCTGCGTCGGATTTTTCTTTCCACTTAGCGGCCAGAGCCTTGAGATCGGGGAAACGAGCCTGAAAATGTTCCACAACATCTTCGGGTACGTAGAAAGTTTCTTTTTCGGGAAGACCGAAGCATTTTTTGGTGGCTTCGATTTCTTCATTGGAGAGCGGAGAACCGTGGGTGGAGTGGCTGCCTTCGCAGGTAGCGGCGCCTTTAGCCATTACGGTTTTACCGATGATGATGGTCGGCTTGGATGTTTCAGCCTGACCAGCTTTTACAGCTTCGCGGATGGCATCGTGATCGTGTCCGTCGATTTCCACAACGTGCCAGCACATGGCTTCAAAAACTTTTTTGAAATCGGTGCAGTCGCATTTACTGGTAGGTCCGGCGAGCTGGATATCGTTGGAATCGTAGAAAACGATGAGTTTGCCGAGTCCCCAGAGTCCGGCCAGTGTGGCTGCTCCAAGAGCTACAGGCTCCTGAAAGTCACCGTCGGAGGAGAGTACGTAGGTATGGTGATCAACAACATCGTCATTGGTATTGGCGTTGAGGAAAGCTTCAGCGGTAGCCATACCGACACCGACACAGAAGCCCTGACCCAGAGGACCGGAAGTGGCTTCCACGCCGGGGGTCATGTCATGCTCGGGGTGACCGGGAGTGATGGAATCCAACTGGCGGAATTGTTTGAGATCTTCGATGGTCAGGAACCCGCAGAGGTGCAGGATTGAGTAGAGCAGCGGCGATTCGTGACCGGCAGCCATAACAAAACGGTCGCGGTCAGCCCATTCGGGATTGCTGGGATCGAACTTAAGGAAGTCCTTATAAAGGACGTAAGCAAAGTCCGAGGAAGACATGGAACCGCCGGGATGGCCGGAATTAGCCTTGCGGATGGAGTCCATGATCAAGCCTTTGACAACGTTGACCGCTTTCTGGTCCAACTGGTTGTTACTCATTTTGAGTTCCCCTATTAATGGATGATATTTTGTGCGGCATTCAAGTCCGGCGGATAACCGCCCCACTTCCCTGGAGAATACCGGCTGATGTATAAATTAAAGAATCCCGCCTGCAATAATGCTGACGGGATTTTAGCTATTTATCGAAAAGATTGATTCTGCGCAGGTGCCGGTCACCTTCAAACTCGGAAGTCATGAAGGTGCGGATTATTTCTTCCGCCAGTCCGGGCCCGATAACCCGTTCACCGAGGCAGAGGATGTTTGCGTTGTTGTGTGCACGGGCCATCTTGGCCATGTATTCATTGGTACACATGGCGGCACGGATGCCCTTGATTTTGTTTGCGGCCATGGACATTCCCAATCCGGTTCCGCAGATCAGGATGCCGGGAATATCTTCCCCGGTGACCGTCGCGGCCACTTTTTCGGCGTAAACAGGATAGTCGCAGCTGACAGCT
Source organism: Maridesulfovibrio sp. (assembly GCF_963676065.1). Classification (NCBI taxonomy): domain Bacteria; kingdom Pseudomonadati; phylum Thermodesulfobacteriota; class Desulfovibrionia; order Desulfovibrionales; family Desulfovibrionaceae; genus Maridesulfovibrio; species Maridesulfovibrio sp. The sequence goes on from NZ_OY780933.1 coordinate 991,394, forward strand.
TCTTCAGGTCCGGCATCAATGACATCATAGCCCATGTCACTGAGCAATTTGATGGCGAATGATTTGAGGGCAAACCCACCGTGGTCCGAACCGATTACAACTTTACCGGCCATATCCAGATCTCCCGCGCAGGGCGTTTAACTCTTCGCAGGCACAACAAAAAAAGAGTTCTGTCGAGAAGCATTCCCGCAGAACTACGTTTTTCAGGCTGTGCTCACTGTGTTTGTAACACCCTGTACTTTTGTTTTTTTGGAATCAACCGTGGATTCAAAGTGGTGGTGGGGGGAGGATTCGAACCTCCGAAGGCGTTGCCGACAGATTTACAGTCTGTTCCCTTTGGCCACTCGGGAACCCCACCACTCTATATGAAACCGTTTACCGGTTAGATATCCATTTTACGTTCATTATCGCGATATTTTACATCGCGTTTGGCAGCCTGCTCTTTACGGAGCCTGCTTATTTCATCTTTGAAAAAATCAATCTGCTTTCTGCAAAGTCCGGTGTCGCCTTCAGCGTCACCGCAAGTGAGCTTTCCAAGCAGTGCGTATTCTTTTTCGAGACGTTTTTCAAGCTGTGAGACTTCGAAATTTCCAAGTACTCTTGAAACGATTCCTTTCATCTCCGCCAGCCAGACATCGAGACCTAGTTTAAAGTTTTCAAGAAGTCCACTACTTTTTTTATTAGATTCAAAATCCTGCCCGTTCATACTTCCCTCCATATGAAAAGCTAAAATATTTTATTCAATTTTTACGTACCCGTTGTGTTCGAGAGATATTTTCTCGGAATTTTCGGGTAGTTTGAGCTCAAGGGTTTCCGCCTGCCATGGTTTTGCCGTGTAGGTTCGGGATTTTATCCGCAACAGAGCTTTGTCACCCTGATCGGTGTATACTGCGAGTTTTTGCGGCAGCATTTTTCCAGAACTGTTTTCTTCATATGAAGACAGTTCCATGCGCCATGAAATTTCGCCCCGTCCCGATATTTCCACCGGAATTCCCTGACCGGTCAATAAGATCGAACTGATCGGACCGTTGTCAAAGGTAAAACGTATTACATCGTTTTCAGGAACAGCGGTATCGTATGATTTTGGTATCAGGTTTGGATAACAGCCGGAGATAAGTCCTGCAAGGTCTTTCAGGGCGAAAGGAAACGGCAGGCCCAATAGCTGCACAGCCCGGATCGGGGAAGAATGCGTATATGCTGTTTTCTGGTCCGGATAGAACGCGGTTAGCCCGGACTTGTCTTCGCGGATATGGGCGATGTAGGCCCCTATTCCGGCGCGGACGTCAAGCCGCAAAGGAGTCTCCAGACTGCCCCAGAGGGTTATGGTTGTGCGGTGTCCGCTGTTTTTTGAAGTATAGTAGAGGCTGGCTTTGGCCGTTATCCCCGTTGCATTGCAGTTGCCGTATATGCTGCGGAAAGCCGAGTATGTGTCTTCCGGTTTGAAATTCACATTTTTACGGATTCCACAGCCGCTGACTGCCATTAGCAGCGCCAGCAGCAATGTCATGCAACGGAAATGGCGAATCATAATTCTTTCAGCTTCCCGTTAATTTTTTCAGAATTTTCAGAACCCAGTTTGATGGCTTTACGGTATCCTTTGGCTGCTGATTTCTTTTTACCCAGTGCGGCGGCAATATCTCCGTAATGTTCCCATAACTCGGGCTGCTTGCCCCGGAGCGATACGGCCCGTTTAATGATTTTCCAGGCTTCCTCAAAATTACCGAGCCGATAATTGACCCATGCCAGTGAGTCGAGGATGTATCCGTTATCAGGTTCCAGTCTGTTTGCCCTGCTGATGAGGACCATGGCCCGGTCGAGCTGTTCGTTACGGTCTGCAAGGATGTAACCCACGAAGTTTAAGGCATCTGCATGGTCAGGGTAGCTGGAGATGATCTGCTCCATATACTTAAGAGTCTGGTTCAGATTGCCTTCCTGTTCTTCCATTACTCCGAGCTGGAAAAGCAGTTGTGGATGATTGGGAACATTTTTATTTCCGCGTAGCAGAGCGTTTTTCGCGGTTTTAGTGTCTCCGGCTTCGGAGTGCAGGCCGGATTCAAGCAGATAAAAGTTTACGTCTTCGGGAAACTTTTGTTCGCCTGTGAGGATGACTTCAAGGGCTTCTTTGTTGCGCTTGAGATCCATGAGTAAATGCGCCCGGAACTGAAGGCTCCGGTCATAATGTTCGCTTTGCGGCGAAATCTTATTAAGGTAATCGAGAGCCTTCGCCGGATCATCTTCCCCTTCATAGGCAATGGAAGCCTTGAAGAAATAGTATGAATCGGGAACGGTTTTCTGCTGCGCGAAAAGGTCCAGCAGAATTGAAGCCTGTCCGTAAAATTTGCCGCTGATGAATTGTTGTGCCGCTTCGAGCAGGAATGCTTTTGACCGAGGCCCTTCAATCGCCAGCTTCAAGGCCCTTTCAGGTGCGTTAAGCTTGAGGCACAGCTCCATTAGCCGAAGCCGGATGTGGTTTGATACATCCGGGAATTCAAGCATTTTTGTATAAATTTTCTCAGCAGAATCGTAATCTTTTCCCAATTCATACAGATAGGCCATTTCTCCCCATGCCTCGAGAAAATCCGGCTTTTCTTCCACGGCCTTTTGCAGGCTGCGGATGGCCTGCCGGGTGAGGCCGAGGCCAGCGCTGGCTTTCGCATGCAGGTAGTGTATCTGGGCAGTACGTTTTTTTTGAGGGATGACTTTGAGGATATCCAGAGCCTGTGCGAATTTTTTCTGTTCAAGATAAATGCGGGCCAAATGTCCGGTCGCCACAAGGTCGTCCGGGTTTTTAATAAGGAATTCCTTAAGCACTCCCTCGGCATCGGCCATGCGATTATCCACCAGATAGGTATTGGCCAGACTTATGTTCAGGTCCGTGCTGTCAGGGTATTTGGCGAGGGCTTCCTTGAGTGTGGCACGGGCTTCATCAATCTGTTGGGATGTCCAGTATAAGGCAAATTTGTCGAGATAAAGTTGTTCCTGCGGCTCTGCTGCAATGATCCTGTTTAGAACGGTCAGTGCCTCTTTTTGCAATTTCGCGACTTCATTGATTTTCTGTGGAGTTTTCATGCCGCTCATGGCCTGTCCAAGCCTTGTGCGGTAATCCATATATACCAGATAATCATAAGTCAGCTGTGCTTCCGTGCTGAGCGGTAGTTGAAACCCGGGCTGTACAGCTTTTTTACCTGCACAGCCCTGCAGCATAAGCAGCGCAAGCAGGCCGGTTACAACGATGACTTTGAGCGGGTAGCGTGATGAGCCGGTGAGTTGTTTCATACAAGCCTTTCAGGTTCTTCCTGTGGGAGATATTTGGGGTCCTTGGAGAATTCTACTAGCTTTTCGTAGATAGCGGAACCGATATGGATGCCCTGAGCGATCATTTCCGGGCCGTACTCTTTGCCGGTTTCGGTTCTGAAGGTTGATTCGATGGACTTGATTATTTCAAGGCCCTTAGGGAATTTGTCTATGATTTCTTCCACTGTCCAATCTTCGTAATCGCAGATTTCCCAGAGAGTGGTGGAGAAATTGTCCGGCCCCCAGCGGAATTTGTCAGCATCGTAAAGAGCTCCGCTTAGTAGAGTCAGTTCCGGATCGTTCTCGATAGGTTGCTCCGGTTTGAAGGCTTCATGCCGGGCAATAGCTTCAGAAATCAGATCTTTACTGCGTTCAGAAAGCGGGTAGTTGCTCAGAATTACTCTGGAAGTTTCGGACCCGCGCAGGGCGTGGTTTTCATCCAGACGGCAGCAATCGTGCAGCAGACCGCAGAACTGAGCAAGCAGGACCAGTTCGCGGACCCTGTCCCCGTCCATGCCGTCACCTTCCTTGAGAATGATTGCTCCGGCTTCAATCGCTACCTTTTTGGAATGGTAGATGCCGTGGGCATATTCATCATAAAGGAAGGGCAGGACATCTTCCTGCAGTCTGATGATCAACGGATGGTCGAAAAACATATCCCTTGCAAATTCAATCTGTGATTCCAGGTCGCGGTAAAAAACCGGAACCGGAAGGGCAGAGGCCATTGCTTTTGCTTCTTTTTTTAGGTCGGTAAGCAGCTTATTCATTTTCAGGTATCCAGTCCTGTGAAAAGTCTTTAACTGATTCCGCCAGATGTTCCCTCAATTTTTTAAGCAGTCTTGCTTCAATCTGGCGAACTCTTTCCCTAGTCACCCCGAATTCTTCACCGATTTCGCGAAGTGTTCGCGGGGAATCGGACAAAAGACGGTCATTCAGGATAACTTGTTCCTTTTCATTGAAATTTGGAACAATTGTCCTTAGCTGGTCAAGCAGTAATGTGGAAATCTCCTTGTTGGCAAGGGTTTCCTCCACCCCGGGACCGAGATCAGGCAGAAAATCCATGCGGGTGGCTTCAGAATCTTCACCGAACTTGAGGTTCAGGGAAAGATCGTTTTTGGCCAGCCTCTGGTCCATTTCAGTAATTTCCTCTTCACTGACGTTTAGATTCTTCGACAGTTCTGAGGTTGTTGGGTCAAACCCAAGAGCCTGTAATCTTTGGCGTTCTTTGTTAAGGTTATAAAAAAGTTTGCGTTGGGTCTGGGTGGTGCCGATTTTAACCATCCGCCAGTTATCCATGATGTATTTCAGGATATAGGCTTTGATCCAGAAGGCGGCATAGTAGGAAAATTTGATACCTTTGTCGGGATCAAATTTATTTACGGCCTTCATAAGCCCCACATTTCCTTCCTGTATAAGGTCGAGCACATTCTGCATCCAGCGGCGCTGGAAATCCATGGCGATTTTGACCACAAGCCTGAGATGCGAAGACACCAGCCTGAAAGCGGCCTGCTGGTCCCCGTTTTCCTGTACCTGCTTGGCAAGCTGGAATTCCTCATCCGGTTCAAGCAGGGGAAAGCGGCTGATTTCCTGCAGATAAAGATGAAGGGGGTCCTTGGTTGCGATTTCTCCTTTTGCTCTTGGCGTGGGCAGAAAATCGTCCTTGGGCGGCAGCTTTACCTCTTCATTTTCAACAGGTTCAAGCTCTAATGTTTTTTCTTTTGTTGACATTGCCCGGTTTGTGTTTCCCTGTTCGACTGAATTTATTTGAATATTTTATTGTAAACAAGAAGTCTAATCTGTAACTTGCAAGGGTATAGTTTTTATTTGTCCTTTTCAATCTTTTTAAGTAGAAGCGTTTTCTACGCATTAGACTGCTGACAAAGCCCAGCCTGAGGCGTTGCTGCAAAACCACTGAAGTTTATCTGTGTCTTTATACATTTAATGACGGTGTTCTCCTGCCCCTTACACTCTGCATTTTCCTGACAGTCTGAAAATATTGATTGTAAGTGATTTTGTAATGCCTCCCTTCAGGACAATCATTCAGCAAAAAGTTAATATGGAGATCAGCCTTTTGGCTGGGATTTGAATCAATAAAAAACGTGGAGCTTCAAACATGCCTGATTTTCGCAAAGCCCTCAGTGACGGGAAAATATATTTTTTCGATGGTGGATACGGAACTTTTTTGCAGAGCAGAGGGCTGCCCGCAGGCATGTCCCCGGAACTTTTCGGTTTGCAAAGTCCGGATGTAATCAAATCCGTTCATAAGGATTATGTTGATGCCGGCGCGAATGTGCTGACCACAAACACCTTCGGCGGCAGTCGGCCCAAACTGGGCGCGGATGTCGATGTCGTCGCTCTGAACCGGGAAATGGCTCTTATCGCCCGTTCCGTTGCCGGAGATAATGTTTTCGTGGGCGGCAGCGTCGGCCCTACCGGTCACTTTGTCCAGCCTTTGGGCGAGATGACATTCAAGGAAATGGTTGAGATCTATAAAGAACAGATTCGCGGCCTTGTTGAAGGCGGTGTTGATCTGATTCTCGGGGAAACACATTTTGATCTGGCGGAAGCGCGCGCAGTGGTTGTCGCCGCCCGTGAAGTCTGCGACCTGCCCGTAGCCCTTTCCATGACTTTTGAATCCCCTACCGCCTGCCTGACCGGAACCAGCCCCGCAACTTTTATTGATACCATGCAGAATATGGGCGTTGAACTGATGGGAACCAACTGTTCAGCCGGGCCGGAGCAGATTCTGGAAGTGCTGAATAATATGCAGCCCCGTCTTTCTTCACCGCTTCTGGTGGAGGCTAACGCCGGTCTGCCTGAGCTGGACGAGAACCGCAATACTGTGTTCCGTCTCCAGCCCGAACTTTTTGCTGAGCAGTCTGCAAAATTTGTAGACGTCGGTGCCAAATTTATAGGCGGTTGCTGCGGAACCGGGCCGGATCATATCCGTGCTTTGCGCAGCGCTGTGGGCGAAGCTTCCTGGAAGCGCCCTCAGCCACAGGAAGATTGCCAGATGGTGCTGACTTCCCGCGGCCAGAGCGTAAAGATAGGTTTTGAGCAGCGCGGTGTGATCATCGGTGAGCGCATCAACCCCACTGGAAAGAAAGTACTTATCGAGGAACTTCAGAAAGGACAGTTTACCGAGGCGATGAAATTTGCTGAAGAACAGCTGGCTGTGGGCGCGCCCGTGCTTGATGTTAACGTGGGTGCTCCTATGGTTAATGAGGTTGAAATTCTTCCTGCTCTGGTAAAAGAAATTTTCTCCCAGCATTCCGCTCCGCTTTCCATTGACTCCACCAACGCTGATGCGGTTGAAGCGGCTCTCTGGGAATACCCCGGATCTCCGCTGGTCAACTCAATCAGCGGTGAACCCGGACGCATGGAACGCCTTGGTCCTTTGTGTAAAAAATTCGGTGCTCCGTTCATCCTGCTGCCCATCGTCGGCAGCAAGCTGCCCATTACCTGTGCGGAAAAGGTCGAAGTGGTTTCCGAGTTGCTCAAACAGGCTGATGACCTCGGTATCCCGCGCAGGCTGATCATGGTCGATGCCTTGGCCTTGACCGTTTCCTCCAAGCCCATGGCTGCACGTCACTGCCTTGATTTCATCAAGCATTGCCGTGAGGAATGGAATCTGCCCACCGTACTTGGCCTTTCCAATATCTCTTTCGGTCTTCCGGCAAGAGAATTACTCAACTCAAGTTTCCTGACCCTTTGTCAGGGACAGGGCATGTGCGCGTTTATTTCCAACCCGAACTCCGTCAGGCTGCGTGAAGCCCTCTACGCCAACGAGGTCATGCTTTGTCGCGACCCTCAGGCTGAGCAGTATATCGAGCGATATGCCGACTGGACTCCTTCCGGTGAGGGCGGACAATCCGGTGCAGGTGGCGGTAGTAAAAAGGAAAAATCCGATGCGGAAAATCTTTTTGATGCCGTTGTAAAAGGTGACCGGGGATCAATTGTAGCGTTAGTGGAACGTGATCTTGAAGGCGGTCGTGATCCTTTTGAGCTGGTCAATGAAGAACTTATTCCGGCTATTATGGATGTGGGCGAAAAATATGAGCGCAAAGAATATTTTCTGCCTCAGCTGCTGCAATCAGCCGAAACCTTGCAGAAAGCTTTTGAAAAGCTCAAGCCTCTGCTCGATGCTTCCGGTGAAAGTCAGGAAAAAGCGACTATCGTAATGGCGACAGTTGAAGGCGATATCCACGACATCGGCAAGAATATCGTCTGCCTGATGCTCAAGAACCACGGTTACAACGTGATTGACCTCGGTAAAGACGTTCCTGCGGAGACCGTTGTCAATGCCGCTGAAAAGCATGGAGCCAAAATAATAGGTCTTTCCGCGCTTATGACCACCACCATGGTTAAAATGGAAGAGACCATCAACCTCATCAGGGAACGCAACCTTGATATCAAAGTAATGATCGGCGGCGCTGTTATCACCGGAGGATTCTGTGAATCAATTGGAGCGGACGGCTGGTCTACAGATGCCGTAGCAGCTGTAAAAGTTGCCAAGGATCTGTTGCAATAAGCATGCATGCTTGTTTTTGAATTCTTCTATGGAATCTGCTAGTGCAGTATTTATAGTATGTCGAAGATGAGTTCCCCTTTGGAGGGCGAATGAAAATATTTAATAAAATAAGTTTATTGGTCGTAATCCTGCTTCTCGTCTGCGGATGCAACAAGACTGAGACCGCGAACGCGGTTGAGACCCTTGATGCTCAGGGTGTTCAGGATATTATCACGAAGAACAGGGGCAAGGTGGTTCTGGTCAATTTCTGGGCCACGTGGTGTCCTCCCTGCCGGGCTGAGATCCCGGAACTGATTAAGCTGCGCAATAATTTTTCTGATGATGAGCTGGTGATAATCGGTGTTTCTGTTGATCAGGACCGTGATGCTCTGGAAAAATTCATGCTTAAGGAAGTAAAGTTCAATTATCCGATTTACTTTGCAGCTGATGATGTGGGACCGTCTTTCAGAATTCAGTCTATTCCCAGAGTCATGCTTTATAATCCTGATGGGGAACGGGTTTTCGATAAGGAAGGAAGTTATCCCGGAGCCATGTTTGAAAGATATATCAAGAAGATGTTAAAGGAACGGTAATCGTAAATGGTGAAAATTAGAAAGGCGATGATGGAGGATGTGAAAAAACTCCATTCTATCATTACACAAAGTACTAAGGATGCCATGGTTTTGCCGCGTCCGTTAAACTCTATATACAGCCACCTGCGTGATTTTTTTGTCGCAGAATCGGACGAGGGCGAGATTCTCGGCTGCTGTGCCCTTGCCATAAGCTGGCATTGTCTGGCAGAAGTCCGGTCTCTGGTGGTTGTTCCTGAAGCACGCGGTTCCAATCTGGGAGCCAAGATGGTGGAAGCATGCGTTCAGGAGGCTCGCGAACTGGGTGTTTGCGATATTTTTGTTTTGACCAATATTGAGAAGTTCTTCGCAAAACTCGGCTTTGAAGAAACGGATAAGAATGTGTTGCCCCAGAAAATCTGGGCCGATTGCATCAACTGCCCCTTGTTTCCCGATTGCGATGAAATTCCAATGACTATGAACCTAAAATAGAAAGGAAAACTGTCATGGGCCATAGCCTTAAAGAAGTTTTTTCTAAAGAAATAATTGCGGAAAGAATTAACGAACTCGGTAAAAATATTTCTGAAACCTACGGTCAGGAGCCGCTGGTATGTGTGTGCGTTCTTAAGGGAGCCTATCTCTTTTTTGCGGACATTACCCGGGCCTTGGCTTCTGATCCTGAGATCGATTTCGTGCGTCTTTCCAGCTACGGAAGCGGTACCAGCCGCACCGGAAATATGAATTTTTCCAAAGATCTTGAGGTTTCAATCGCCGATAAGCATGTGCTTATTGTAGAAGATATTGTCGATACCGGTCATTCCGTGGAATTTCTCAAGCATGTGTTTGAAAAACGTAACCCTTTGAGCGTGAAAACATGTGCCCTGATTGATAAAAGGGAACGTCGCGAGATTGATCTGGAAGTTGAATTTCCCGGTTTTATTCTTAACAGCGGCTTCCTTGTGGGATATGGAATGGACTATGCTGAAAAATACAGGTATTTAAGTGCTGTGTATGAACTTGAGAATGCCTGATTATAAGGTGTGCTTTTTTGAGATTGTTATAAATATAAGTCTGTTAAACTACATTTAATGGCAGGTGGAACGGTCCATGATAATTACGTGTTCAAACTGCGGAACCAAATTCAATTTACCGGAAAGTAAGATTCCGGCTGGCGGAGCTAAGGTCAAATGCTCCAAATGCGGGAATATTTTTAAGGTAACTCCTCCCGCTACGGAGCCTGAGGATGAAGTTGAGTCCATGCTTGATGAGGAACAGCCTAAGTCTGCTCCGGAACCCAAGCCTGCGCCTAAGCCTGAACCCGAGCCTAAGCCTGAACCCGAGCCGGAGCCGGAGCCTGAACCAGAGCCAGAACCCGAACCTGATCTTGATGACGACCTCTTTGACGAGGCCGCTAACGAACTCAGTGAGGATCTGGCCGGTGATGTCGCTGCAGATGCGCCTGCTCAGGAAGTTGTAGAGGACTCTGATGACCTTGAAGATGATCTTTTCGGTTCTGATGACAATTCCTCTGACGCTGAGATAGGTGCCGACCTTTTTGATGATGACGAGGATCTTTTTTCAGAGCCTGCCGCAGCTGAATCCCCTGCGGATGAACCTCCTGCTGAAGAAGATGATTTTGATATCGATGATGAGCTCTTCGGCGACGATGAGCCCGCTTCTGAAGAAGCCGCAGCACCGGAAGAAGATTCAGCGGACAGTGATGATCTCTTTGATGATGACGATCTGTTCAGCGATGACGATGACGGTGCTGATCTTGATGACGATAATCTTTTTGACGATGATGAAGAGATCGAGGAAGACGACGGAACTTTTGAGCAGGAAGATTTCGAGGAAGAAAATCTCGAAGAAGACGATGATTTTTCGGAAGAAGATTTTGACGATGACGGTCTTGCCCTTGATGACGGGGAAATAGCCGGATTTGACCTCGATGATGATCTGGACGCTCTTCCCTCCAAAAAGGGCAAGAAGAAAGGAAAAAAAGGATTAATCATCACTTTGATTCTCCTGATCCTTTTCGCAGGCGGTGCCGGAGCGGCATGGTATTTCAAGCTTTGGGAAAATCTGCCGTTCAGTATTCCCTTCGTTTCTTCCGATGATGCAGGAATTACCGATCAAAACGAGCCGCCGTCCAAAAGGTTCAGCAAGTTTTCATTCAAGGATCTGCGCCAGTTCTATGTAAATAATGATAAGGCGGGACAGCTTTTCATTATCGAAGGTAAGGTTGTCAACAACTTCAACAAACCCAAGGAACTCATTGAAGTCGAAGCACAGCTCTTCGATGACAAAGGACAGGTTCTGGATTCCAAACGTCTGCTCTGTGGAAACACACTTTCCCTGTTCCAGCTGGAAGTGCAGTCCAAAGAAGAAATCGAGGCCGGACTTGGCTCCAAGGTTGGCATACTCTCCAACAACACACTGCTTAAGCCGGGCATGGATACACCTTTCATGGTCGTATTCTTCAAGCCTTCACCCGCAGTTAAAGAGTATGTCATCAACGTTGTAGACGCCAAGAATCCGCCTAAGAAATAGAAAGGCATGCCCCTGGCGGGTTAAACCCTTTTGCAAAAGGGTTTAAGAATCCCGAAACCTTTTAGTAGGTTTTATTTGGGAAGAGCGCGTGAGAGTATGCGTAGTTTAAAGTACATGATGGCGGGAGATATGGCTTTTCAAAGCTGAATCTCCCGCCTTTTTTATGCAAATTTAATTTAGGGCGGTTTGCCTGATAACACTTTGTTTGACGACGTGTGTTTTTCCGGAAGCCATAGCAAAGCCCGATAAAAAGTTTTGAAGGGGGAGTCCAGAGGGGCAAACTTTAGTAAGTTTGCCCCTCTGGCTGCCGGAGGCAAAGTGAAAACTAAAGACGTTTTTGTTTGTACTAATTGCGGTGCGCAGGCTTTGAAGTGGCAGGGACAGTGTCCCCGCTGCGGCGAGTGGAATACTCTGCAGGAGAAGGTTGTGGTGCGGCGCAAGGGCGGGGTCAGCCACGCTCCCGCCAATACACTGGCAGTTTCTCTCGCGGATATCCCCGTGGAACATACCGAGGCGCGTTCTACCGGTTTCAAACCGCTGGATACCGTGCTGGGTAAAGGTTTTGTGCCGGGGGGAGCTGTGCTCGTAGGCGGTGAGCCGGGTATAGGTAAATCCACTTTGCTGCTGCAACTGGCGGCGGAGCAATGCCGTATGGGGAATAAGGCGGTTTATTTTTCCGGCGAGGAATCTCTGGCTCAGATCCGGGGCCGCGCGGACCGTCTAGGCGTGCTGCAATCCGGGCTGCTGGCTGTAGCCTCCACCAATGCCGAAGAGGTTCTTTCCATTCTTGAAGCTCCTGAAAAGCCTGATCTCCTGATTGTTGATTCCGTGCAGACTTTGACTTCCCCCCGCGCGGACGGAATACCGGGCAGTGTTAGTCAGGTGCGGGCTGTTTCTTCTGAATTGGTGGAAGCGGCCAAAAAAACAAATACCACACTGGTTATTGTGGGCCACGTAACCAAGGACGGCCAGATTGCAGGTCCCAAATTACTGGAACACATGGTGGACACGGTCCTTTATCTAGAGGGAGACCGTAAGCACATGATGCGTATAATGCGGGTCCTTAAGAACAGATTTGGTCCCAGTGATGAACTTGTGGTCTTTTCCATGCGGGAAGCCGGTATGGAGATTGTCGAAGATCCGTCCACGCTGTTTCTGGGCGACAGGGATGATTCCTGTTCCGGTGCGGCTGTAGTCATGGCTATGGACGGGCATAAACCCTTTGCCGTTGAAGTGCAGGCCTTGGCTAGCCGTACTGTTTTATCCATTCCGCGCCGTACTGCCCTTGGCTTTGATACCAACAGGCTGAATCTTATTCTGGCTGTGCTGGAAAAACGGTTAAATTTAAACTTGGGTCAACTTGATATTTATGCCAAGATCGGCGGCGGCCTGGCCATGCGTGATCCCGGACTTGATCTGGGCGTGGTGGCATCAGTGCTGTCTTCGTTTTATGACCGGCCTCTTCAACCGGGAGCCGTCTTCTGGGGAGAGGTGGATCTGAACGGACGCATCCGACCTGCATCAGGCGGGGAAACAAGGCTCAAGCAGGCGCAGCGGCTTGGCTACGGGCCTATTTACCAGTCCGAGAGCTGTCGCACTTTGGATGAATTGCAGGCTAAGCTTTTTGGGCCTGAATAGATTTCAGTCTCCATTGGCTTAAACCCTTTTGCAAAAGGGTCTAAGAATCCCAAAAATTTCAGTGTTTTTTATTTGGGATAGCTTGGAGGTCTGTGCGTAATTAAAAATGAGGCATTCATAATGAAAAAAGTATTTCTAGTTGCTGGGGCACGGCCCAATCTGATGAAAGTCGCGCCGATTTTTCGCGCATCCCGTGAGCTTGAGGGGGTTGAATGCCAGATGGTTTATACCGGACAGCATTATGACCGCCAGATGTCACAGGTTTTCTTTGAAGATCTGGATATTCCCAAGCCCAGGTTCAATATGGGCAAATCCACCGGAACTCATGCGGAGCAGACCGGAGCGATAATGATCGCTTTCGAGAAAATGTGCATGGATGAGAAGCCTGATCTGGTTGTGGTGGTCGGTGATGTTAATTCCACGTTGGCCTGCTCGGTGACCGCAAGGAAATTGCACATTCCGGTTGCTCATGTTGAAGCCGGACTGCGCAGCGGTGATATGGATATGCCTGAAGAAATCAACCGCATGGTTACCGATTCCATCAGCAATCTGTTCTTCACCACCGAGGACCATGGTCGTGAAAATCTGCTCCGTGAGGGGAAGAACGCCACCGATATTTTTCATGTGGGCAACGTGATGATCGATAACCTTTTTCATAATGTTCAGCGTCTCGGGCCCGAAGTGACCGCAAATTACCAGAGCCGGGAGTTGAAGGAAAAAGTCGGACGTTATGGGTTCATGACCATGCATCGCCCTTCCAACGTTGATAAGCGTGAAGTTCTGGAAGAGATTGTTGGGGCTTTGAATAAGATTGCCGAGGATTTACCTTTGCTGTTCCCCATCCATCCGCGGACAGAGAAAATGATGAAGCAGTTCGGGATTTCTTTTTCTGAAAATGTACATACATTCCCGCCTCTTTCATTTCGTGAATCTTTATATTTATGGAAAGACGCGCAAGTAGTTATTACAGATAGCGGCGGTCTGCAGGAAGAAACGACAGCGCTGGGTGTGCCCTGCGTGACCGTGAGGAAAAACACAGAACGGCCGGTTACTATTGAGAAAGGTACCAATGTTCTGGCCGGAATTTCCGGTGATAATATTTTGCGTGAAGCCGGAAAGGCCCTTGAAAAGACCGGCAGACCTGCACCGCAGATTGACGGCTGGGACGGTCATGCCTCGGAACGTATCTGGAAAGTCCTGCTGGATTTTCTCGATTAGTGTCTGTTGGAGAAATGTCTTGATTAAACCCGTATCCATTTTTGGGACGGGTTTTCTTGTCTCAAACAATGGAAGTCATATCTAAAATAATGTTAACATGTGATATATATTGAATGAGGGGATATCTATGTATTCAAAATTTAGTGGTTATTTTTTTGTTCTGATATGTTTCATACTGTTGTCCCAGTCTGCTGCTGCCTCAAATATTTTCCCGCTTGAACCGCCGGATACTTCCAGCCCGCAGGCAACACTGTCCAGTTTTATCGATTATACTGACAAGCTCTACGATGCCGCTGTTTCGGCTGAAGGTGATCTTTTCCTTCAGCGGGAGTACCTTCAGCGGGCGGAGCGATGTTTTGATTTCAGCAAGGTACCGCCGACTCTGCTCAAGGATGTCAGCATTGAGTCCGTGTTGCGGCTCCGCGAAATTCTGGACCGGATTGTACTTCCTGATATTGCCGATGTGCCTGATAAACTTGAGGCAAAAAAACATAAAATTCTGCTCTGGAGGATTCCACATACTGAGATAACTATCGGTAGATGTCCGGATGGGCCGCGTATGGGATCTTATCTTATTACGCCGGAAACTGTGCGCAGGCTGGCAGAGTATTACGGTGAGGTGGCCCATTTACCTTATCGCGCTGATAAGGGAGAGAATTATACCGGATTTTATGAGCAGTATATTTATTCTTCCGGCTGGATGATCCCGGATGGCTTTTTGCAAAAACTTCCCGACTGGATGAGGGAAGGGTACTTGGGGCAGGCTGTCTGGCAATGGGTGATGCTGGCGTTATTAATAGTTCTTTGTGGTTTTGGCCTATGGTTAATCTGGCTCTGGCACAGAACATTAAAGGGTAAATCCAGTAAGTGGAGTTGGAGGCTGGAGAGGTTGATTTTCCCTGTATGTGGTATGCTGGTCTGTGTTTTAGCAGAATATATTTCTTCTGATCAGATTAATATTACCGGGGAAGTGCTTTCCTATGTGACCATGATGCTGGAGTTGATTTTTGCGTTGTTCGCATGTGTCGCTATTCTTATCGGCGGAGACGTGCTTATGCGCGGAATTCTGCAAGCTTCGAAAATTAAGGAAGAAGCTCTCGACGCTGATGTGATTAAGCTTGGTTGCAGAATCGTATCCTTTACTCTTGTGTTTGTGCTTTTTTATAATGTCGGCAGTGCATTCGGGGTTCCTGTTACGGCTATTTTCGCTTCCGCAGGTATTGCAGGTATGGCGATAGCTTTGGCCGCCCGTGAAACACTGGCCAACTTTTTCGGTGGTATTTCCATCTTTCTTGACCGTCCGTTCCGGGCAGGCGACTATATTGTGCTGGATAACGGTGACCGTGGAGAAGTAAAGTCCGTTGGTATGCGTAGCACAAAGATTCAAACTCGTGATGATGTTATGATCACCATACCCAACTCGGTTATCACCAACGGTAAAGTCGTGAACCAGAGCAGCCCGCATCCTTCTTTTCGGGTGCGTGTAAAGATCGGTGTGGCTTATGGATCGGATGTTGACCGGGTGGAGGAAATTCTGATGGAGTTGGCTATACAAAACAAACTCGTCATTTCTAATCCGGAACCAAGGGTAAGGTTTCGCTCATTCGGTGATTCCGCACTTGATTTCGAACTGCTTTGTTGGGCTGCCCGCCCGCATGATAGGGGACGGCTGATACATACGCTCTGCCGTGATATTTATAAGCGGTTCAATGACGAAGGTATTGAAATACCTTTTCCGCAACGGGATGTACATCTGCATAAAGCGGAAGAGTGATCATGATTTTTAAGGTTGTCAGTACTGAAGGTTATTTTTAATTATACATCATAATAAAGGTGAAACAATATATGGATAATGAAAAGAAGAATATCAAAAAGTTCAAGGGGCTGGTCTCCCGTTCAGAGAGAGAGCAGCGCAATGGACACAAAGCGGCGGTATTTTGGTTTACCGGACTTTCCGGTTCCGGCAAATCTACAATTGCTCATGCCGTGGAAAAGGAACTTTTTGATAATCTGATGCGGGTGTATGTTTTTGACGGTGATAATGTGCGTCACGGGTTGTGTGCGGATTTAAGTTTCGCTCCAACAGCCCGAACTGAGAATATCCGCCGTATTTCAGAGGTTGCGAAACTTTTTGTTGAGAACAGCACTATTTGTATGTGTGCTTTCATTTCCCCCCTGCGAAGTGACCGTCAGGGGGCTCGTGATATTGTTGGGGATGCTGATTTTTATGAGATTTATATTACTTGCCCTCTTGAGGTCTGCGAGGAACGTGATGTTAAGGGATATTATAAAATGGCCCGTGAAGGTAAAATTAAGAATTATACAGGAATTTCAGCACCGTATGAAACTCCTGAAAAGCCAGACCTAATTGTCGAAACGGACCGGGAATCACTGGAAGAATCTGTGGAGAAGGTAAAGAAATTTATTTTGGAAAAAGTGGAAATTTAAATACCATTTCAGAGGCAGCAAAATAAAAGAGCTCTGCGGATATTGAATTCGCAGAGCTCTTTTATTTAATAGTCAAAAATAGCTCCGGACCAACTAAGTCCGATTCCGAATCCGAAAAGCATTATTTTGTCACCACGATGTATTCTTCCGCTATTTTCAGCCCGCTTAAGTGCGATGGGGATGGTGGAAGAAGTAGTGTTCCCCACCTCATAAAGATCGATAAGCATTTTTTCCTCAGGAATATTCAGTTTGGAAGCAAGGGATTCAAGAACCTTGTTGCTGGCTTGATGGAAGACAAAAAGGTCAATCCCGTCCATTCCGGTTCCTGCCTGCTCAGCCAGCTTTCGTATTTCACTGGGAATTGTTTTGACAGTAAATTGGAACACCTTGAAACCGTCCATTTGCAGGTCCGGTTTTGCTATGGGAGAGTTCGCCTGTTGCCCGGTAACAACACCGATTCCTGAATTCAGGCAGCGTATAGAATCGCTGCGGCTGCCATCAGTTCCGAAAAGAAATGTGGGGGGAACTGTCGGTTTATCGATAATTGTCGCAGCTGATCCGTCAGAAAAAATAAGGAATGATGTCTTGTTTTCAGGGTCAATTGCCTTAGAGTAATTGTCCACGGTTACAAGCAGTACCCGATTTGAAATTCCGGCAGCCATATAACCGTAAGCAATGGAAAGGCCGTAACAGTATCCGCTACATCCCAGACTGATATCAAAGCATTTAGTGGATGTTGGAAGTCCCAGTTCGTGTTGCAGGCAGGCAGAGACATGTGGAAGCAGATTGTCAGGAGTCTGGGTACAGACGATCAGTGTGTCGGGGAGTTCCTGCTCTGATAAATCTTTCAATACTCCGGAGGCTGCTTTTTGGGCGAGCTGTAATGTGGTTTCGTCCGGCGCGGAATGGTGCAGGTAACGCACTCCCGTTTTGGGTAGAGAGTTACGTACATGCCAGTGCGGTTTGGACTTATCCAGTTCATGACAGTCTATAATGTGCTCTGGGAGATGGTATTCTATATTGTTAATAAAGTTGTTCATTGTCTTTGCAACGGTGTTGCAGTCTTTGCCTTCTGGAGAAGGATGTTTAGCATGATGCAGTATTGATAAGACGTATGCCGGGGTGGGACTTAATAGCGGTTATTTACGCGCTATGCAAGCACATGATGCTAAAATAATATACCTTCTTTGGTGTATATAAAACACCCGGTATACTTAGTGTATACCGGGTCTTATGTTTCACTTTGCCTACCTAGCCAGGTTAATTGGTTTCATTGATGGTTTTTATGGCTTGTGGTAGAAATAGACTGAAAATATCGTGCAGACCGGCCATGAGTTTGCCGGCATTGCTTCCGGTATTGAGCATGTCTTTTTTTTGCTTCGAGATGTAGTTTTTAGCGAAAAGGAGTTTGTTGTTTCGGGTGACCATGCCATCAAGACGTACTTTATATTGCATTTCCAATTGGCCGGGACGATCAATGAAAACTTTATTTGCTATTCCGGTGATGATAAACATATCGCCGGCCTCATCCATGGATTCAAAATATTCAACATCCAGACCCTCTGCTTTCAACTGTTCGTAGACAGCCCTGCCCATCCATGTTCCGATTTCCACTGAAGGATAATAGTTAAAAAGCTTGCCCTGACCGATTTTCTTAATTGGTTGGCTCTCGGTAAATTTGACTACCGCGATTTTTGACGTACACGGTGGGAGGTCTATGTCAATCGGAGAATATTCCAATTTTAGGGTAGTCTCTTTCATTTTATCTGCGGAAAACCCTGAGTTCGGATATACTGAAGTTATAAAAAGCAGGGCAATGAAGAGTAATGTGATTTTTTGCATGTTTTCTCCCATCATGGTTTGTAAAGTGGTTGTCAAAATACACTTAGCATTAATCTAATTGATCTGTGTTCTTTTTGTCAAAGTTGATTTTGGAAAAAGGGTTTGCAGAGATTTGACCGGGGGTGGTTTCTGGTTTAACCCCATGCTGGGCGTTGGTTTATGCCGGACGTTATTCCTTGTTTACTTCCTCTGGACTTTGCCGGACGGTTGTGCTTAATTCCGGCTTTTCTAATATCATTTTTGTTTAAAACGAAACTGTGAGCGTCTTTATAGTGAAAGATATTTCGTCCATTAATCCCAAAAAAATTCTTGTATGCCAGCTGCGTCAGATTGGGGATGTTGTGCTAGCTACGCCTTCTGTTTCTCTGCTCCATCGTAGATTCCCTAATGCTGAGATCCATATCCTTACAGAAGATAAATGCACACAGGTTTTTGATAATAATCCTGCTGTAAGCCGTGTCTGGGCCATCAAGAAAAAAGAATTGCGTAACCCAATTAAGGCCTTAAAATTTTATTGGAAAGTCGGGCGCTCCGGGTATGATCTTATTGTCGATTTTCAGCAACTGCCACGCTGCCGCTGGGTTGTGCTGTTCAGTGACGCGCCTGTCAAACTTGCCGAAATGCCACCGTGGTATAACCGCTGGTTGTATACCAACTGGCCTGAGTACATTCCCGGAGGTTATGCCGCCATGTACAAAGCTGGCGTTCTCAAACCGTTGGGAATTGAATGGAATCACGAACGTCCTATCATTTTCATTTCGGATGAAGAGCGTAATGAAGCAAAAGCCTGCCTTGGATCGCTGGGAGTAACAGAGGACGAGCCTTTGATCACCATTGATGCCTCCCACAGAAGGCATACCCGCAAATGGCCGGAGGAGCATTACGGAAAATTGATCCGTTTAATTTCGGAGCAACGACCGCAGTTCAAATTTTTTCTGCTTTACGGTCCCGGTGAAAAAGACGTCGCATTAAATGTAATGAATGAATCCGGTGTTGCCGATAAGTGCGTGATACTGGAGAAACCAGGCTCATTACGACTGATGGCTGCCTTGATTGAAAGGGCGGTTCTTCATATCGGCAATTGTTCCGCGCCGAGGCATTTTGCTGTTGCAGTGGGTACGCAGAGTATCGTTATGCCCGGTTCTTCCGGAAGCTGGGTTTTTCCTTCTCCCGAGCATGAGGAAGTGGTCGCCGGGCTTGAGTGCGAACCTTGCGGTAAAGAGGTCTGTGCCCGCAGTGATCTTGCCTGTTTGACCAAGGTTATGCCGGAAGATGTGCTTTTAAGGGTTTTAGACAGAGTGTAAAGCTGCTACAAGAGGTTGTCTCTTTGTTGGAGACATTTTCAAGTAGTCGGAAAAATACAGCAGGTAGAATAGAATTTATGGTTTATGATTTTATCGTAAACCGAATCTTGAAAGGGATTTGGTATCAGTTCAAATGGGGGGCTATAAGTCTTACTGACCCCATTTTTTATTTGTTCCTTTCTTTGGGCTTCTTCGGCCTTTATGTCCCGGAACCGGATATTGAGCTTTCACTGGGGATCCTTTTTTTAAAAGCTCTGTTTGAAGAGTTCTTTTTCAGGTTTTTGCTGCAGGAGGGGCTAGACCGGCTTCTAAAGTACAGGTGGAAACTTGGACCTCTCAGTCTGGCCAACTTCTTAGCATCTTTGGCTTTTTCATGTATACACTTGATCCATCAGCCTGTTAACTGGGCTTTGCTCACTTTTTTCCCCTCGCTTGCTTTCGGATATATATGGCAAAGATATCGTAGCCTCGTTTCGGTTACAATTCTCCACTTTGCCTACAACGCGTTTTTGTTTTATCAGTTCATGTAGTCCTGCATAGAGGAAAGCTTGACGGGCTTTAACAAGTGTAGGATGTTTAAAGGCATCCTTTTGATCATATAATTCAAATCGTCAACTGGGTTGTTGACGGTTCTTTCGTAGATAAAATGATTCTTACCGGGAACTCCGGCGGAGCTTATGGCGCTGAATATGCTGAAGAATTTTTGTAAATTTGTTGCGGTTGTGGTTTTGGTGCTGGTTCTCACGGCCCCTGTGGCTATGGCCCAGCCCGAAGGCGGCGAAGGTGTTCATGCTAATTTGGAGAGCATTTCTCTTGTAGAATTTATCAAATTCGTCGGGCGCTATACCGGTAGAAATATCGTGTTTCAAAAAGGAGCGTTGCCGAGCTCTCATGTCAGTATTTACGCTGGACAATCACTTACCGAACCTGAACTTATGGCTGTGTTTCAGCAGGTTTTGACCGGAGCTGGATTTCACGCCGTAACAAGAGATAATGTTACTTATGTTTTGCCGTTGCGCGATGCCAAATTAATTTCCCCAGATATAAAATCTACTCCTTCGAATGGTGATCAGGAAGAAATTATTACTTCTGTGTTTCAGCTTGATGGTAAAATGGATCCTGCAAAAGTACAGACTGTCCTAGCGCAAGTGGCATCACAGATAGGTAAGGTTACTTCGGTGCCTATGGCTGATGCGGTTTTGGTTCGTGACTTACAGGGCAATGTGAATAAGATGAAAAAGTTGCTGGCAATTCTGGGAAAAGCCGGTGCCAAGCAGGAAACTAAGTTGATTGAGCTGGAAAAGACCAGTGCTAAAACCGTTGCTGCCAAGTTGTCTTCTTTTTATAAAAAATTATCCTCTTCCGGAAAAACCGGAACGCCTCCAATAATTGAGGCCCTGGAATGGGCCAACAGTATGCTTGTTTCAGGATCAAGGGATCAGATTGAAACGATCAGTAACCTCGTTTCTAATCTTGACCGCTCTAATGATTCATATTCTAAAATGAAAATTTACCGGTTGCACAACATTGAAGCTATTGTTGCCGGTGATGTGCTACAGAGCCTTGTGTCCGGGGGAGGCATCTCTTCCACTGGAGCGTCCAAAGGAGCAGAGACAGGAACAAAGTCAAGTTCAGGTAAGGGTACTGCATCACAATCTAAATTGGGCTCCGGAGACACTGGCGATGTGCAGGTTTCTGCCGATCAGACAACTAATACTCTGATTGTTATGGCTCCAACTGATCAATTGCCTCAGATTGATAAGTTGGTAGACCAGTTGGATCAGGCACAGGATCAGGTTTATATTGAAGCACTTGTCCTCGAAACCTCACTGGACAATTCAAAGGAATTCGGAGTTGAATGGCAGGGTGGTATTGACATGGGAGGAAGTGTAGCGACTTTGGGGTACACCAAAACTTCAAATAGTAAGTTATCTACATATGCATCTAATCCTTCCAGTGTGCCGGGCGGTTATTCCATGGGGGTCCTGGGGGATACGATCTCCTATGCAGGAAAGAGTTTCCCCACTATAGGGGCTTTGGTCAATTTTACAAAAGGAGCTACTGACTTTAACCTTATTTCTGCTCCCCAGATCATGACGCTGGATAATGCAGAAGCAGAAATTTTTGTTGGACAGAATCGGCCTTATAAATCTGGTGAAAGTTCAACCAGCGGAGATGCTCTTGTTTCGACTTATTCTTATAAGGATGTCGGGATCAAACTCAAAATTACTCCTAGAATCAATCGCGAAGACGGATTGGTCAAGCTCAAGGTTTATCAGACATACAATACTGTTTCCGAGGCAAGCACAAACGAATTGCCAATTACTAATGATCGTACAACCGATACGACCGTCCTTCTTGCTGATGGTTCTACTATGGTCATTGGCGGTTTGATCCGCTCAGAACAGACCCGATCTGAGTCGGGAGTCCCATATCTTTCTGATTTGCCTTTATTGGGTTGGCTTTTTAAAACCACCAGTGACAGCGGTAAAAAGAATACTCTGATGGTTTTTATCTCAGCGCGCATTATTCAAACTACCGAACAGCTTGAAGCTTTAAGTAAGGCAAAAATGGACAAGTACCGCAAGCAGCGGAAGCGGTTTGAAACATTTATTGATCAGGAATTCAATACATATAAAAACGATTCTGAAGGATCAGATGCAAACAATGTTACTTCTGCCGCTTCTGACGGTTAATAGGGGTACCAATTGAGTTCTTCCTATGATTTGAATCTAGTTCCGCAAAATGTTGTAGACCTTTTCCTGACCTTTCCGCAGCGGAATGAATTTATTCCTGTGGAAGTGCAGGACAAGGAAATTAAATTTCTCCTGCAGAACGAAAGCTCACTGCCTATGGCCGACTTTCTGGCCTGGAAGTTGGGCAAAAATGTTGTTTCTGAAATTGTTCCCGAGGAAGAGTTTTTTCCTTTGCTTGAACAGGCTTTGACTGTCTGGGAAGAAGAGAGTGCTATCGAGTCAGACTCTGATGAAGATGATGCCGAAGACGGGCAGGATTTGCTTGGCTGGTCTCATGATGATGCCCCCATTGTCCGGCTGGTGAATAAAACTCTGCATCAGGCCATATCCAACGGAGCCAGTGATATTCATTTTGAAGGGCAGGGCAACGGTTTTGTTGTCCGCTACCGGCAGGACGGAGTGCTGAAAGCAGTCAAGCGTTTGGATAAAGGGCTGCAGCCAACAGTAATCGCCCGTATTAAAGTCATGGGTGAAATGGATGTAGCCGAGAGCCGCAAACCCCAGGACGGACGTATTTTTCTTAAACTCGGGCAGAAAGAAGTTGATGTCCGTGTTTCCACAATTCCGACCATGAGCGGTGAAAAAGCCGTTCTGCGTGTTCTGGACCGTTCTAAAAATATTTTAAATCTCGAGGATCTTGGGCTTAAAGGTCCCGATCTGGAACTTTTCAGAAAGGTTCTTGCTCAGCCTCATGGCATCGTACTTGTTACCGGGCCGACCGGTTCTGGTAAAACCACAAGCCTTTATGCCGGGCTCAGTGAACTCCCACGCGACGACAAAAATATTGTCACAGTGGAAGATCCTGTGGAATATCAGCTTTCCGGGATTAATCAGGTTCAGGTCAACAAGGCCGCCGGGATGACTTTTGCAACCACCATCCGGTCCTTCCTTAGGCAGGACCCGGATATTATTCTTGTAGGTGAGATTCGAGATCAGGAAACTGCAAGTACGGCAGTTCAAGCATCGCTTACCGGTCACCTTGTGCTTTCTACCTTGCATACCAATGATGCTGCCACCGCCGTAACCAGAATGCTTGATATGGGCATCGAACCGTTTCTGCTGGCATCTTCCCTTTCCCTTGTGCTCGGTCAGAGACTTGTTCGTGTTAATTGTAAGCATTGCTCAAGGACGATTGATGTTTCCGAAAATACCCATAAGCTTTTCGAAGAGATCAATGACTTGCCTGCTCAGCAGTTAGCAGGAGCCGGTTGTGAGCATTGCAACTTTACCGGATTCAGCGGTCGCCGTGGAGTTTATGAACTCATACCGGTAACAGAAGACATGCGCGGTATGATCATGGAGGTCGCCTCTTCCGACCGGATCAAGGCTTACGCGAAGGAAATGGGCCGTGAAACAATGGTTGATCACGGCGTTCGGCTGGTCAAAGAAGGTGTGACGACTCTCGAAGAAGTTATCAGGGTCACCAAGCTTTAAATCAAATATCTTTCACTCAAATACTTATAGGTGTACCAATAATGAATACTCATGATGAACTGCGCAACCCAAATTGGTTTTCCGATTGGAAAACTCTTTTTTTATTTGCACTTTTTTCGTTTGTTGTTGCCTTCGGATTGCGTCTTTTGGAGTTACCCAAGTGGAATAACCAGGCTTATATGGTCAATGGTGAATTCATTATGGGTACACATGATGCTTACTATTGGCTCGCCGGAGCAAAAGGTATAGGCAGCGCTGTAGGAAAACCAATAGTTAACATCCTAAAATTAATAGGAAGTATCACTGGGTGTCAGTACGGAAATATTGCATTTTGGTTGCCTGCCGTTTTTTCCGGTTTAACTGCGGTTGCCGCTTTCGCCTGGGGTGGACTGGTTGGAGGTAACTGGGTCGGCTTATGTTCAGCTGTTTTTGCTACATCTATTCCAGCATTTTATTTCAGAACAAGGCTCTCTTATTATGATACTGATATTGTGACTCTACTTTTTCCTCTGCTTATTACATTTTTACTTGCACTGTTTATTCAAAGGGGGATTTATTCTACATGGCTTAAGCGTTCTGCTTTCTCTTATAAAAGTTCAAGGTGGGAATTGTTCTTGCCGTTGCTGGCAGGAGCAGTAGCATCGTATGGTGTATTATGGCATGCGGATATGCAGCTGTTCGCTCTGGTTTCTTTGCTGCTGGGGTCTTTTTTAGTTTTAGCGGTAGGTTCCTCAGAAAGTCGCCCTGAATTGCTGAGAGGTATGCTGATCTACGCTATTTCCGCTTTTTTCGGAGCATGGGGGATTCCCGTTGCGTTCCTGGTCTTGTTTACATTGAAGTCTCCTAAAGTTCAGGAACATAAGCTTTATAAGAATATTTTTGTTTATATTGTAGCCATCTGTGGCGTGTTCTTATTGAGTGGTGCGGGGCAGAATCTCGGTGTTATTGTGATGAAAAAAATCGCTGTGTACCTCAAACCTACAGCAGATGTCTCACATATTCAGAACGGGCCTGTTTATCCTGGAATTGCGCAAAGTGTTATTGAGGCGCAGAATTTGAGCCTAAGTGTTTTGTTCAGCCAGATGATAGGCAACACAACTCTGGGGTGGATTTGTACTGCTTCAGTTGTATATTTTTTTGCCTCTAGACCTTATTCTATGCTGCTTTTACCTTTTGTTTTAGCAACATTTGCATCAGTTTATATAGGTGGTCGTTTCGCTATGTTTGGTGGGACAGTCTTTGGGCTTTCTTTTGCTGTTCTTTTACAAGACGTGCTGAATAAGATTTTTAAACTTGAAAAGAGTCGGTATAAAAGAGTTATTCATGCTGCGGCTGGAATAACAGTACTCGGATCTTTACTTTGTAATACGGTTCCAATGTATCGGGAATATGCGATTACCCCAATTATGAGCCAGCAGCACGTCAAAGCCCTGATTGAGGCTGGTAAGCATATGCCAAAAGACAGTACTGTTTGGACATGGTGGGATTGGGGATATGCAACTATGTATTATGCCGGCGTGAATACTTTAGCTAACGGCGGAAATCATGCTGGAAAAGTTTTGTTTCCTCTAAGTTTGGCTTACACTACTCCTTCCTATCTGCAATCCAGCCAGATGATTAAATTCAGCGCCGCAAACAAGGGAAACCCGTGGACTGAGTTGAATAAGCTTTCAGTTTTGCAGGCGCAGGAATTTATTAAATCTTTGGGCGTAAAGAAATATCAATTCAAAAAGGCACCTAAACAGTATCTTGTAACTTGCTGGGAGAATATAAAGCTTGCATATTGGATTATGTACTACGGAACCTGGGATCTCCGAAAAAAGGGTATTCATCCAATAGTTCAGGGGGTTAACAATGCATTCACCTTTGATGCTGAAAACGGTGTTTTTCGCCAGAATGGAAGGCCTCCCATTAAAGTTTCTGGTTATGAATATTTGAGCTCAAAGCAATCTGGAAGATCTCGTTTTGATCTTAATGCCGGTCCGAATCTTGTGTATAATGCTGATAGTAAACAGGCTTATTTGATGGACGACCTCGTCGCTAACAGTGTAATGTTTAAGCTATTGACCGTGGGGCCTAGCGATGCGAGGTTGAACAACCATTTCCGCATCGTTTATGACGGTTTTCCCTTCATACGAATATACGAGGTCATTTAGTTTCGATAAATGTCTTGTCAGGTTTATTTTTTTTTTGTATTAAAAAAGTGATCGCTGGTGACATTGGGTTGCTAGTGGTCGCTTTTATTTACCTTAAGCCCTAAGGAGATCTTTTCATGAAAAAGATTACAGGTCTTACAGTAATCGCGCTCATGCTTCTTTGCAGCAGTGCTTTTGCTTCAAATTCACCGACCATGCCGTGGACATTGAACTCCACTTGGAACATGGATGGTAATGGTGTAACCAACGTAGCTGCGAATACCCCTAAATTTTTTACAGGATTTTTCGCAAACGCTTCCTACTCCAATACAGCATCAGACTTCTTGAATGCTACTTTTATGTTCATGAACTCTTCCAAGACTTACGTAATGAGTCAGGATGATTTCTCTGCCTCTACTAACCAGGGTGGTAACGCAACCGTTTGGGGGTACTTTGGTTTTTTCAACTCAACCGACGCAGCAACCATTGCTGCTAACGTAGGTTGGGTTTCCATGCAGACAAACAGCACACCCGCTTCTGCTGCTTTGGGTAACGCAACTTCTCTGAGTATCAGCGAAGGTGCATACAATAACCTGAACGGTCTCGTGACCCTTGGTATGGTTAACGGTTCTACCGCTGGTAAAGGTAATACGCAGCTTGGTCCTATCCGCATGGCCTCCACTTCCGGCGGTGCCCTGCTCGCAGGTGTTGGACAGAACACGCCTAACCCGTCTTCTACCGCTGCCGTCGAAATAGCTACGGGTACTTCCCTGATCATGGCTTACGAAAATGGTACCTTCCAGAACACTACTGCTGTTTGGGGGTCTAACTGGGATTACTATGCAACAGGTTATAACTACGATACCTACGTGCCCTATTATATCATTGGTCAGGTTAAACTGATTGAAGCTTATTCCGCTACTACTGGATATAATGCTAAAGCTAAATTCAAAGTATTCAGCGGTCTTGATGATTCTGTAATTCTTGATCGTTCCGACGATTGGTACAGATATAACGCTACTGTAAGCACTACCGCTGACTATGGTCGCTTCAATCTTACCGCAGACTTCCCTCTGCTTGAAGGTGCGACTCTGAATAAAGACCGCAACTTGGCTACTGGCTCTGTTTACAAAAATAAAGCTCAGGCCAGACACTTTGCTGTTATGATTAAGTCCGGTACCACAATGAGTTCTAATGACCTCAAAGGCCGCAGCTACAAACTGGTTTATGCTGGTTTCGGTGGTGGCGCCAAGTCTGCTCGCAACGCAACTCAGGGTATCCTCGGTTTCGGTCTTAATGACGATCTCCTCGCTAAAGGCCACGGTGGTTACGTAATCTCCGGTGCTGATGCAGCTGGAACCGTCGTTCCCACAAACCCCGATTCCTTTGAATTCGCAATTGCTGACACTAACCAGTTCGCTTCTATGACCCAGTCTAACATGACTATCAAGAACGCCGCTGGTACCCTCGTTGGTACTGCTTACTTCAAGCAGTCTGCAGAAAAAGACTACGCTGTTGGTATCTATCAGCCTGTACGTAGTGGTGCTGCTAATGGTGCAAACCTTGTTATCATGATCCCCGACACCGCTGATATTGGTGTACCTAACTCTGCTGATCCTCAGTTTCAGCATAACGCAACTATCGAAACTGCAGCTCCTGTAGGTTTTGCATATCGCAGAAACGCAACTGTTTCTGCTTTCTCTACCAAGAAAGATATGAGAGATCAGTGGACTGCTCTGCCTTCTGATTTCACACCTATCTCCGGGCTGATCGGTTTTAACGCTACTTCTGTACGCTTAGGTGCTCAGAAGGGTGATCTTCTGTACACTGTACAGATTCCTTTCTCCGGTGTTGGTTACAAAATTGATGATCTGGCACTCTACAAAGTGTTCCCTACCGTTGCAAAGACTGTTAAGTCTTTTCAGTATGCATCCTCTGATGACAGTGGTAAGAACGCAGAAGGTGCTTGGTGGATTTCTCAGGAAATCGGTGATGGTTACCTCGGAGTTGACTCTTACCTCTCTCCTGGAACCACTTACTACCTGAACTACGTTATTAAAGATAACGGTGAATATGACTACCGCGCTGCTGATAACAACGACATCGGTGACCCTGTTGTCCTCGGTACCATGGATTCATCCTCCAGCTCCTCCGGTTGTGTATTCAACCCCGCAGCTGGCTTCGGTCTGGAATGGCTGCTGCTGATGCTTGCTCCCATGGTTGCTATCGTACGTAGCCGTTTTAAGTAGCAGGTCATACATGCATTAGGTCTTTGGATCTAAAATAATTAAGGGAGTCGGCCTTGGCCGACTCCCTTTTTTATATTAAGTGTCCGATCTTGAAACAATTAAATAGCCACAGGGATTCTAGGAAAAAGCAGGTCATAGTATATGTTCTTATCTTAGCGTAAAGAAAATGTTTTAAGGCTCGGATATGGATATTAACTGCGGTGCCCCCATAAAATGAACCACCATTCAGAGCGTTGATTTAGAATATCTATCGGGTGCAGATCGACGTAAATTCAAAGAAGAAGAAATGAACAGGTAAGTGGATATTACGGAAATAGTTATCAGTGGCTACTTTTGATGCTAAGACTATATTAATGTTTCTTAACTTAGTGAGTCCCTTACAAAAAAATAACTAGGATTCAGAAAAATAACGAATAAAGCTGCTGAGTACCACTGAACTATATTTAATGCTAAAAATTCGTGAACTATTTAAGTGCTGCTTAAGTAGCAAATTTGACTAGGGTGTATATGAAGTATAGAGACAATTATAAACGATCAATATATAAAGTTTAAAAGAAAGTATTCAGAAGGGACATAGAGTAGTTATGGCAATTCCAACGACAGTGGTTATTCCGGCATACAATGACGCAATGGGACTTGATTATTTGCTGTCTGACCTTTTGGCTTTTACTGAAAAAAAGGGTTTGAAGGTTATTGTAGTGAATGATTGTTCGTCTGATAATACCAATGAAGTTTTGAAAAAATACGTCAGCAGAATTAAAGTTCTTGGTAATGAGACCAATCTTGGTTTCGGCGGTGCTTTTAAACGAGGTATTTGGGCTGCTGAAACCGAGTGGGTTGCTACGTTTGATACAGATAAGCAGCATAGAATTTCCGATTTAGAATCTCTGGCTGATCAGGCTGTAGACAAAGTTGATGCCGTCATTGGTATGAGGGATAGCGACTCTCATGTCACAAAGTCACGTGTTTCAGGTAAATGGATTCTCTCAAAAGCCGCAAATTTTATCACGGGCAGGAAAATTCCAGATATAAATTGTGGATTGAGAGTTTTTCGCCGTGGTGTGCTGCTTTATATTCTACTAGCACTCTGATCTGTTTGCATTAAAGTTGCCCAGTGTGTTTTTTAATTAATCCATACAAGCATTAGCAACACATTGAAATGCTATATAAAGTGGCTGATAGGCCTCTCCGTAATGAGCTTTAGATTCTTACTTTTTTCAACGCCATTAGAGGGTGTGAGCATAACTGAAGTCTGGATTAGTTAATTTAACGAAGGCTTCCGCATGGACCGGTGGTAAAAGGATCGCAGTCAAGAAGGACCAAAAAATTTACCCCAATAAAACCCTACTTGCAGATGGCAATATCCTGTGGAGTTTTGTAATACAACAGTCAATGGTGACTGAAAAACCGAATCTGACATGTGTTAAGGAAGAACACTTATGAATTTTTTTAGCAAAGCTCTCTATAGCGAAAAAACGACTATATTTTTGTCCTGTATTTATCCAGTTCTTTTTTTATATTCACAAAATACGAATGTGTACTCTCTGCAATCAGTAGCTGCATCCTTGCTGTTCATGGTTGCTATGGCCAGTGTGACGACACTTTTTCTCAACATATTCTGCAAAGTTTTTGGAAATAGAGTACTTATTTTTAGTGTTTCAAGCACTGTGTGCCTACTTTCACTTCTTTATTTTTCCATCCGCATTTTTTTCCCGAACACCTGGTCAGTACTACTTTTATATTGCGCCTTGGTTCTCTTTAGCACAGTGCTATGCATAAAATTTAAATTTTACTATTTAAATTCCTTCCTTGCTATTCTGTGTGCTCTTTCTTGCCTTATGATTGGAGGCAAACTTGGCATGAACTCTGTGAATTCTGTCGAATTTTCAAAACACAATACAAATGTTGCTTTCATTCACAAACCAGATATTTTTATAATTCTTGCAGAATCGTACAACAGCTTTAGAGAACAGCAAAAAGAATATGGAATCGAAAATTCTAAACTAAAACAGTATCTTCAACAAAATAACTTTGAAATAGAAAATGCTTTTTCAAACTATGACCATACGACAGCCAGTTCTCTAGCCATATTTTACATGCAGCATCATTATAATAAATTTCTTGAAGGAAATCATGATTTAACCGCACAGGGGAGAGGCTTATTAAATGGCAACACTTTGAATGCTGCGCTCGCCATTCTCAAAAAAAATAATTACTACACTTCATTTATTGATTGTGGAGGGTACCTTGTTAAGCAGAAAGGTGAACTTTACAACTACACACCTGCTAAAAATTTTTGGGGACACCTACCTAGTCCACTTGAAAAGCCTATGATTCCTATCAATATCATCCTCAAAAAAATTCATATTTATATAAAATTCATGAATGACGTTGATACTACTGTCGCACTAAAAGATGCCATGAGTGCAAAACCTAATGATATGCCGGGGTTCTATTTTATCAGAGAAGGCGCTGACCACGT
The DNA here is from genome assembly GCF_963676065.1 of Maridesulfovibrio sp. Taxonomy (NCBI): domain Bacteria; kingdom Pseudomonadati; phylum Thermodesulfobacteriota; class Desulfovibrionia; order Desulfovibrionales; family Desulfovibrionaceae; genus Maridesulfovibrio; species Maridesulfovibrio sp. The sequence continues at coordinate 1,021,823 of NZ_OY780933.1, forward strand.
AACATACGAAAAGACACCAGAGGTGTGGCGTAAGAATTACCGGGAACTGATCAAAGAGGGTGACAGGAAGATAATATCGCTTCTCAGATTGATTCAGGAAAAATCACCAGATTCAATTGTCGTTATTCTAGGTGACCACGGCGGAAAAATGTATCAGCTTAAAAAACTCAGCAAAGATGATTTTATAAAAGATCTATACGAAGTCCTTTTTGCCGTAAAAATGCCTGTAAGTTTAAGTAAGCAAGGTAAGTGGAATGAGTATGCGAATACTGCCGTCAATCTATTTCCTAAAATATTCAATATGCTTTCAGGAAATTCCTCTCTATTAGACGGGCTTGAGAAGAAAGCGCACAGCATTGATAGAAACGGAAAAGTCATTGCTGTTGACGGCAATCCCGTTGACGTCAAGCCTTAAAGCTCGCTACGGATAAACTCGGACATTGCGCCTTCCCACTAACTGGGACTATTTAAAAGTAGGTATTTTCGGCAAACCGGCTTATTGTAGCCGTCAGGCTCTTGTCTTGAAGAAGTAAACTTACCACGAACAGATAGCCAGGCTGCGACAGGTACAAAGTCTGCTAAGTATGTCGCACGAAGGCTCGAACCTAGGATCTTAACGGCCCGGAAGATCAATTTCATCTTAGCGATGAATAGGTCGCCCATAGCACTCAATCACAGGCCTAGTCAGGTTGATTTAAACTTTGTAAATGATAATCCGTGCAGTGGCTGAGGAAGTGTAAGCACTAACTGTTGTCGATAATTTTAGCCGAGAGTGTATACTTGCTGGGCTTTAGATGTTTCAGAAGTTCATTCTAATACTGAAACATTACGTAAGGGATATAAGGAACTCCGTCCGTGATCCTTTAGGAAGATCAGCCGCCAAACGATTTTTCTCGCATAAAACATCCTCATATATGTATTAGGTCGTCATTGAGCCGGGGAAAGTTCGGTGCTCCGCACTTATGTGGTGCGCAAAAAGACTTGGCACCTGAGGCCTATGGTTTACATGCGATAAGTGGGCGGTTAAATTCCTATCGGACCTTTGTCCCTTCTTGACTTAACAGAGGATCAAGAATATACGAAAAATAATTTTTAACCTTCATATTAATATAGAGAGAGTTATGTTTAAATATTTAAGGGTATTAGTGGTTCAGGTCTTCATATTATTCTTGTTTGTCGTGCCTACTACGGCCCATGCATATTTAGATCCTGGGACAGGTAGTCTGATTTTGCAGGCTTTAGCAGCTGGACTCGTAACTGCGCTTGCTTTTTGGGGGAAAATCGTAAGAAAATTCAAATCAATCATAAAAAAGTCCGATGAAAAAGATAGCTAGCTCTTTTCGTGATCCAGATGGAAATGTTTTCATTGAAGATGATACAATATACAGAACGGTAAGGAATTCATATCGCGCCAATTGGGAATTATGCGAATATTCCGGCCTTTACAATCTCTTGTCTAATGAGCAGCTACTCATTGATTTTTCTGAAATTGATTCAGACGAGCACTACAAGCTTCTCAAAGTTAAGAAAATACCGTTCATCAGTTACCCTTATGAATGGTGTTTTTCACAACTCAAGGATGCAGCACGCACAACCCTTTCTATTCAAAAACTCTCCCTTGAAAAAGGCCTCACCCTCAAAGATAGCTCTGCTTATAATGTTCAATTTATCAATGGCAAACCTATATTCATAGACCTTCTTTCTTTTGAAAAAAGACCTGTCAATTCACCGTGGCAGGCTTATCGCCAATTTTGTATGCACTTTTATGCTCCACTAGTTTTAACAGCTAAAGTAGGGCTATGGTGCGGGCAATTATCAAAGCTCAACATTGATGGAGTTCCTCTCAGTTCAGCAGTAGAAATGCTGCCATTAAAATCTAAGCTCAATTTTCATGTCGGGTTACACTTAGTAGCCCACTCCAAAATGGAAGATAAATATTCAGATTCAATAAAATCAGCAGACAAAGCTATCTCTATACAAATCTCGCCACAAAAAGCATTAAATCTTATTCAGTCATTAGAAAGTGCTATTGATGCACTAAGTCTTCCCAAAACGCAGACGACGTGGGGGGATTATTATGATGACACAAATTATGCTGTGGATGCAATGTATAAGAAGGAAATGATTGTTCATGACTTTTCATCTATAGCCGCAAAAGATAATCATGGTAAGCTGGCTCTTGATTTTGGGGCGAATACCGGAAAATTTAGCGAACTCATCAGCGAACATTTCTCGAATGTTATTGCTACTGATATTGATCCACTAGCAGTAGAAAGACATTATCAAAAATTGCAAAAGAAAGGCCCTAATAATATTCTGCCTTTAATCATTGACTTCGCCAACCCCAGTCCGGCGCTTGGGTGGGCTTCAAAAGAAAGGGACAGCTTTAGTCAACGTTCAAGTTTCGGGTTTATTACTGCACTTGCTGTCATCCATCATCTCCGTATAACTAACGGAATCCCGCTTGAAATGCAGGCGGAGTACTTTTCTGATCTACTTGATGCGTCGGGATATTTATGTATTGAATTTGTACCAAAGGAAGACAGTCAAATAAGAAGGATGTTAGCTGTGCGTAGTGATGTGTTCTATGACTATACGGAAAAAAATTTTCAGTCTTGTTTTGAGCAACACTTTGATTTTATAATGAAAAAGTCTGTCTCAGGATCATTGAGGACCATATATCTACTTAAGAAGAAACCTTTTTAATAAGTCCTTGTCAGATCAAGATTTTACGCATTATTCTAAATAAAAATGGCTATCGACTTTAGTCCTAAAGTACCAGAAGTGGCTATATGGATTGAAGTTGTCATGATTTTCAAGGCGATACTCTCTCCGTTTCACTACAAGATCAGACATCCTATATGCGGGGGCAGCCGTGATAAGTGCCTGCACCCCGAGCCTGTATGGTTTCATTGAATTTATTTGATCACATCTCGTTTGGCTCTTCGGTCTCTAAATCTTGGATATAAGAGAATAAAGGGAGTCGGTCTTGGCCGGCTCCCTTTAATTATTATGATTGGAGTTGTTTGACTAAGGTGTACATTCGGTATAGAGAATTAAAGCATATTTTATAAATTTTAATATCAAAAAAACATAGAGTAGTTATGGCAATTTCAATGACAGTAGTTATACCGGCCTATAATGATGCTCAGGGGCTTGATTCAATGTTGTCTAGTCTTTTGGCTTGCACAGAAAGTAAGGGGTGGGAGGTAATCGTAGTTAATGATTGCTCACCTGATAATACCAATGAAATTTTGGGTAAATTTGCCGGTAGAATCAAAGTCATTGAGAATGAGGTTAATCTCGGGTACGGCGGTGCTCTCAAAAGAGGGATTCTAGCTGCTGAAACCGAGTGGGTTGCGACTGTTGATGCTGACGGTCAGCATAGAATTTCCGATTTAGAGTCCTTAGCAGGTCAGGCACATGGTAATGTCGATGCTGTTATCGGAGTTAGGGATAAAGATTCACATGTCACAAAGTCACGTGTCCCGGGGAAATTGGTTCTCTCAAAGGCAGCAAATTTCATCACTGGCCGAAAGATTCCAGATATCAATTGCGGACTGAGAGTACTGAGACGGGAAGTGATGCTGCATATCTTTTCTATTACATCAGATAAGTTTTCCTTTTCTACCAGTACGTTGATTTGCTTGCTCGCATTGAACTGTAATGTCGTTTATTCGCGCGTCGTTGTTGATGCAAGAATAGGAACAAGTGCAGTTAAACAGGTTAAGGATGGTCTTTATACCTTGATGCTAATGTTGCGTTTGATAACATTGTTTAAGCCTTTAAGAGTCTTCTTGCCTATTAGTTTGTTTCTCTTTTCTGTTGGTGCAATAAATCAGTTATATGTTTTTGTTGTTCATGGTTTGAATTTTACCACGGCCACTGTTTTGTCTGGAATTGGCGGGTTAATAATATTTTTCATGGCATTGATTGCTGACCAGATTGCCGGGTTGCGGCGGGATATACTTTTTCAGTCTTTTAATATTAAGCGGTTGTCTTGCAATTCTACTCATAATGCATAGCGTGCACAACTTATGTATGGCTATTAAATGACAGAGTACACTGGTTTAAGGTTAATTGTTCCATGATCGGATATCTTAAAGATAAATACGCCCTTCTAGGCAAAAAAAAAATTACCAGAGACTTATTCTATAGCTATACTGCTTTTATATTGATGGGATTGAGTGGGCTAGCATTAAACTATTTAGTTGTTGTCAGTTATGGCGTTTCGGTTCTCGGTGTCTATAATCAGATATATGCTGTTTACGTAATCACCTGTCAGTGCGCTGTTGGCGGGATTCATCATTCTGTGCTGCGGCATACTGCCAGTTATGCTGATGACTCAATAAATAAAGATTCTATTTTGTGCTCAGGTTTGCTGCTTGCTGTCTTTACAGGGGGATTAGCGGCGACTTTTCTTTTTCTATGCTCAGATATCGTTGGCTCATTTGTTGATAGTAGTGTTGTGGGAAAAGGGGTTGCATATGCGTCTTTTGGACTATTTTTTTATGGTTTGAACAAGATATTTCTTGCCGCTTTTAACGGCAATAGAGATATGATGTTGTTTGCTGTTGGGCAAGCGACTAGATTTCTGTGTCTAATCGGGTGTGTGTTGATTTGTGTTGTCTTTGATGTTGATCAATCATTACTCGGGCTTACGTTTCCTGTCTCTGAACTTTTAACTCTTATAGTTCTATGCACAATTCGCTTACAGGAGAAGATAACGTTTCCTGTTTATTTAAGATCATGGCTCAAGGTACACATTGTTTATTGTGTAAAAGGTTACTTTAGCCAGATGTTTCAAGCGATTAACTTACGTATAGATATTTTGATGCTAGGTTTTTTTACAAATGATTACAGCGTAGGAATATATAGCTTCGCTGCTGTTTTTGTTGAGGGTGCACAAGCTCTTCTTGTTGTTGTTCGAAATAATTTAAACCCAATTTTGGCGAGAGCGCTTATCAAAAAAGATTTTCAAAGTCTTAAGAATGTAATATTCAAAGTTCACACAATAATATATCCGTTGTTGCTGTTGTGTTTTATTGTGTTTTTCTTCGGATATGAATCTGTTATGAGTTTTGTCGTTACTTCAGATGTCGCCGAAAAAACGAAGGTCCTTCTTTTTATTCTTCTTTCTGGTTTTTGGATATACTCGGGATATGCTCCATTTGGTTCTCTTTTGGTGAACGATGGGCATCCAGGAACTCAATCATTATTGTTGCTTTCCTGTATGTTTCTTAACATATTGCTAAATTCCATTCTCATAAATCTTTGGGGCACTATCGGAGCCGCTTTAGCGACTTCTTTTTCGTTTGTCGCTTATGTACTCATTTTGATTTATTTTGTAAAAAGGACTACAGGTATTTGTTTATTTCCCTTTGGCAAGTGGTTAGATAAAAGTTTTGACAACGAATAATTAATATGTGTGGCAATTGTTATGAAGGATATAGTTGGGCGAGTTTTAATGAATTGGCGCATAAAGGTTGTGTTGCCATTAGTTAAAGGCAATCTTCTTGATATTGGGTGCGGTACGAATGAATTTGTCAAAGCATATCGTAAGGCGCATCCTGACCGTGAATCCAAAGGTGTTGATGTTGAGCAGTGGGGTGGTGTTGATATTGTCGTCTCTGATTCTTCAGAGATTCCTTTAGATGATGAAAGTTTTGATACGATTACCTGTCTCGCCGCACTAAATTACGTACCAAATCGTGACAAATTCTTATTGGAAGTTAAACGAATTTTGGACAATGACGGTGTTTTTATCATTAGTATGATTCCGCCTAGTATAGCCAAAATATGGCATAGAATTCGCTCTCCTTGGGATGTTGTAAGTTTTTTTTCCAGAGGGATGAAATCACATGAGGAGTTCGGTTTCACTTCTGCTCAAGTTAGGGAACTTTTCAGAAAAGCGGGTCTTGATATTGTTTATGAAAAAAGATTTATGTTCGGGATCAATACCGCCTATGTCGCAAAGAAAATTTTTTGATGCAACTAATTCTGTTCCTCTTTAATGTTTAAGAAATGAGTTATGAATGAGTAAGCTGACCCCTGATTATATATGTATCGGAGCTGCCCGCTGTGCCACTACTTGGGTTTGGAGTCTCTTTAGTAAGTATTCAGAAGTGAGTCTAATCTGGCCTAAAGAGATTCATTTCTTCAATGATAACTTTGACCGTGGGATGAAATGGTATTCATCTCATTTTAAGGATCCCAATAGATTTATCAGAGTTGAAGTTGATGGTGTTTATTTTGCCGATGCAGCAGCAGCTTCCTCTAATATGAAAAAGACATGCCCTAATGTAAATGTATTTGCTATCTTAAGGAATCCTTTTGAAAGAGCTATAGATCATCTCGTCTTTAATTATTATAGGGATGCCCAAACAACAGATATCTCAATTGAGAACCTGCGTTCTCTAGCAACAAAGCACAAAGACGATAAATATTTAAAGGGCAGTTGCTACGGTTCATTGTTGCTTGAGTATAAAAAAAGTCTTTCTGCTGAGCAGGTGGCTTTATTTAATTTTGAAGATTTGCAAAACAGTCCTCGTGAATTTGCTGAAAATCTGCTTCGCTATGTTGGAGCTGGTTCAGAATATGAAATTACGGATGATATGTTAACTCCTTCCAATTCAGCCCGGCCTATCCGCTATAAATTTCTTTACAAACTTCTTCGGCAAGTAAAATTGTTTAGTGACAAGAATGCTTATTGTGCTGCTTTAATAAGTTTCTTTACCAAAAAAATCGGTGCATCATTGATCGATAAGCTGCTTGGGCCGCAAGATAAGAAGGATGAATATCCATTTTCAATAAATGAAGCATTCGTTGAGCTGTTTGGAAGTGATGCTGTTCAGTTAATTGAAAATGAGATGGAAATTTTAGAGCGTGAATTTGATTTCCCTGTTCCAGAAAATTGGAAATCTCTAACCAGCTAAAATCTCGTAGGTATTTCCCAATGGACATACGATCCCCTCAGCCAAGATTTCGCATTAATTCTCGGGTAAGTGATTATTTCAGCGTAGCCAAGTATCTGGCAAAACAGAAACTCGAAATAAATCACGACGATTGGCACAATCTAGAGCGCTACGTCGAAGAACTTACTGGTGCAAAGCATGCTATCTGTATGCCTCAGGCACGCGTCGGGATTCACTTGGCGATTTGCGAGGCAGTTCAGCCGGGGAAGGAGGTTATCCTCTCTCCTAACACAATTGCCGACGTGATCAATATGGTGGTCAGTGCCGGAGCTGTACCTGTTTTTTGCGATATTGATCCGGTTACAGGTAACCTTGACCCAGCCACTGCTGAAACTTTGATCACGGATAAAACTGCCGCTATAATGTGTACTCATCTTTATGGGCTGGTTGCGCCTATGGCTGAGTTGCAGGCGCTGGCGGAAAAGCACGGCCTGGCTTTGATTGAAGATTCCGCTCAGGCATTCGGTGCGCGCTATGACGGTAAATATGCAGGGGCTATCGGCGATTTCGGTGTGTTCAGCTTCGGAATGGCCAAGAACGTAACAGCTTTTTTCGGTGGCATGGTTCTGGTCAAAGAGGATGCCGCAGCTGAATCAATCCGTGCGCGTATTGCGCAATTTCCTGTGATGGACCGTACCAAATTCGGTAAGAAGGCTCTTTCCTGCTTCATAAAGGACACAGCGACCATGGATATCGTTTTTTCCCAGATGCTGTTTCCTTTATTTCGTATGGCTTACAGGAAAGATATCCGCGCTTTGACCAGTCTGATGGAAACAGAGCTTGATCTTTCTCTTAAATCAAACTTCCCTGAATCATACAAAGCCCGAATGACACCTGTACAGGCCCGCCTGATTCTTAAAAAAATGGATAAACTGGAGAGTGATTACGAGCACAGACTGCAATGTGCACGTATTTACCACGAAGGCCTTCAGGACCTGCCCAATCTTAAGATTCCACCGTTGCTGGAGGATGGTTCCCATGTCTATAACTACTATCCTGTCCAGCATAGCGATCGTGTGGGCCTGCGAGCGTTCATGATGGAAACTCGTCGCGATGCGGCTTTACAGCATATTAAGAATACGGCAGACCTTCCCGCTTTTCAAAATTGGTACCGGGATTGTCCTAACTGTCGTGAGTGGGCTGCGCAGACAATTATGCTGCCTAACTATGCCAAGTACAGGTTTTCTGAAGTTGAAAAGAATGTTGAAGCAATCCGCAAATTTTGTGAGCAGTCCGCGTAATGTCTGATTTTAGTGATGCTTATTGCGTTATAGGTTCCGGTTTATCCGGTGTTTCTGCCGCCCGGGGACTCATTGACGCAGGCAAAAAAGTTTTGATGCTTGATGTCGGTCTTGAGTTACCCAAAAAAAATGCTGAGCGGGTTGATGTACTCGCATCCAAGCCTGCGTGGAAATGGAAATCAAGTGAAAAGGACATCCTGACTGAAGGAGTTGAGGCTTCTGCTGGAGGAGTTAAGGAAAAGTTTCTGTTCGGTTCCAATTTTGCGAGCCGTGTGCTTGATCAGTTTCCACGCGAACTTATCGAAAGCAAATTTTATATGTCTTTCGCGCGAAATGGGCTCGGCAATATCTGGGGAGGAGGACTTCTTCCTGTGCATGCTGAAGACATGCGTGATTGGCCAATAACCCCTCAGGAGCTTGAACCTTATTACTCGAAAGTACTACGTTACGCGCCACTTTCAGGTAGAAGTGACAGTCTTGAAAAAACATATCCGCTATATTGCAAGCCCTCGTTTCACGCCCCTTCTAAGCAAGCCTCGGCTTTGCTCTCGAAACTGGAACGCAACGGGAGGAAACTCGAAGATTCCGGACTCAGTTTCGGTGCATCACGCCTTGCGGCAAGATTTCATGGTCGCAAAGAGGGATATGAATGTCAGTACTGCGGAATGTGTTTGCATGGTTGCCCCTACGGTATTGCCTACTCCGGTAGTGAAACACTGGATGAGTTGGAGCAGGATGGGAATTTTACTTACCAAAAGGGTTTTCTGGTCAAACGGCTCGAACCTGAAACTGATGGGGTCGTAATTTACGGCACTGACCCGAAGTCCGGACAGGCTCTGGAACCTGTGCGAGTGAAAAAGGCGTTTCTTGCAGCCGGGGTCTTCTCCACTACAAAGATTATGCTGGAAAGTTTAGGTATAAAAGAAAAGTCAGTTCGGGTGCTTAACAGTGACCAGTTTTATACCCCCTTATTTTCCATGCGGGGAATGCCGCGGGTAACCGAGGAAAGCTTGCATGCTATGTGTCAAATTTTTCTGATACTGCGAAATAAGGGCTTAAGCCCGTATACAATCCATTTTTCCCTATACACTTACAATCAACTCTACAAACAGGCTCTGGATGGCATTCTGGGGCCGACAGCAGGTCTTTTTTCACCTTTTGTGAAATTATTTTTGAGCAGATTGTTTTTTTCCATCAGTTATCTCCATTCCTCAGAATCTTCATATCTTGAGGCGAGGTTGAAAAATGATGCTCAGGGGACTATGGTCGTGAACTCCGTGGCTGCTCCTGAGGCAATTGATGTAATGAATCGGGGACGCATGCATTTGTTGAAGCTTTCGCCTTACACCGGCCTTGTTCCGGTTCTCGGCTACAAAGGGCAAAAAATTCCAGGAGCCGGAAATCACTCCGGGGGAAGTTTTCCGATGAAGCAAAACCCAAAGGGTCTCGAGACCGATAGCCTCGGAAGAGTTCCGGGCTTCAGCAATGTCCATCTGGTCGATGCCAGCATCCTTTCAAGTGTGCCAGCTACTTCGATCACCTTTTCCATAATGGCTAATGCGTTGCGTATTGCAGATTGTGTTGGGAATGATGAGAGATAGCACAATCTTTTTTTTGATCTATATGAGTAAAAAATGATAGAATGGAACCCTAATATGTTCAAAGATAATAAGTTTTTAAACTGCTCTGTTGTCGCTATTGCAGTTGCCTTTGTCACTTGTATAGGCTTTTTGAATGTTATGAGCATGATGGGCGTCTATGATATTGTCGACGGTGGCAACTATATAGCGGCCGGAGTGAGTTCTCTTTTAGAGAACAAATTAATGCCAATAGGTATCGAGTATCGACATTTTATAGCCGGTGATACTAATTTTCAGTCTTCATTGTATCCTGCACCACTGTTGCAGTTTTTTCTTGCTATAACCAGCGGGGGAGTGTGGGGGAACAATGTTACGTTCTCAAGTGCTGCTCTTTTTGCATGTATTCCAGTCTTTATTTTTAATTTTTTCTTTTTTTTGACAGCGAGAAAACATTGTAAAATATCTATACTCGGATCCTTAGGGCTTTTGTCTTTTTTTAATTTTACGCCGCTGGCATATTCAATTTATAGGCCCATTGGCGAGCCGTTCTTATTAGCAGCCGTATTTGTTGCTATTTTTTTAATTTTTGAAAATAGACATTTTTGGAGTGGTGCTACCCTTGCCATTGCATATTTTTTTAGAGTACAGGCTTTGCCATTTATCCCCAGCCTATTTTTCTTGTTTATTAAGGATAAAAAAAGACTTATAAAATACATGCTTGGGGCCCTTTTTTTCTTTGTATTAGGAAAACTCTTGTTGTTTACTTTTGGGCCTTATTCGTTGGGAGGGTCTGAAAAATTTTATTCACAAGCATACAATAACATAAGCCTCAATTTTGTCGATGGTTTTATTTATTTTGTAAAAAGCAGGCCTGCATTGCTTGTGTTGTTCTCCCTTAATTTCGTTATATTGTCCTTATGCAAGGATGATACGGTTAAAAAGATAAATTTATTATGTATTAATTGCTTTTGCGTAATGTTTTTATTCTTGTACTGTTACGCTCTTTTTAAGATTAAGCATGTCCCAGGCAGATATGTGGTTTATTATTTTCCTATTTCTACTTTGGGGGTGGCATCCTTTTGTCAATATTTTTTGTCTAACCATGGGAAAACTCACAAATTGATGCGAGTTCTTCCTAATTTTGGGTGGGGATGTTTGGCGATAATTGTGTGTGTTTATTGTCTGGGTTTCAATTTAAGTATAATCAGAATTAATTTGCAAATGGTTGATTCTGACCAAGTTTTTAATAGGTTGCCTGTTACTAAGGATGACATCGTCGCAGTGACTGACAAATCAATTCGTTCTCGTGTTTATTTTACCTTCATGAATAGAAATCTTGTTTGTTTTCAGGATTTTAAGAGGACTAAAAGCGAGAAAAAGAAGCCTAGGTCTATAATTAATGGACCAAGTTTTTTTGTTGGGGCTGACAATAGCGAAATTGACTATTTGTTTGTTGGAGGGCTATCTGATTCATGGCTAAAGTTCATAGAAGGGAAGGACGAGATTTCAGATAAATTTGGAAACCGATTTAAGCTTGTTGCTTCTAAAGTTGCTAAGCGGGAACTCTCTAAAACGATTGCATATAAGGTCTATAGTTTTTTATGTGTGTCTTTTCCTGAAGAGGAGAAGAATATCTATTCTTTTTTTAGAAAATTTGACCTGTTACCACGTGATTTTGAGATTGACCTCTATCATGTCTATAAGCGTGTTGTCTCAGGGGATTAGCTTCTTTAGAGATAAAAGCATATAACGTAAACATCGGGTCGACCTCTGTCGTATGGGCTCAATCTTTCAATTTTAGTTTCAAACAAAATTGGCATTGACTTCACATCCAAAGAAAACGGTACTTGCCGTTGGCACTAACTTGTGCAGGTTTACAGATTAATATAAAAAGTCCTCGCCAAGTGGCGAGGACTTTTCAGATTGCTGACTAACCCCGCTTTTTTTGAAAGCGGGGTTTTCTTACGTCCTTGTTCTGCTCAATTTAGTTTGAAAAACTTAAGTTTGGTCGATCAAAGCCCAAATTCGAAGTAAACCAGTGAACGGAGCTCTTTTTGAAGGCAAGAAGTTGAAAAATATCAGCAAATAAACGTGTTGCGCTCAGGATGAGCGCCATTTTCTTCATGTTTTGGCAAGCAGCGCAGAGAAGACTTTGTTCTTGAGCCTTCGAGAGGCCGCGCATTCGGGCGTAACGATGTCCGTGAAGCTCTTTTGCATCGGCAAAACTACGCTCAACAGTTTCTTTTCGACGTTTGTAAAGCTTTTTACCCCGAGGGCTGAGACGGTTTTGCGTCATTTGTTCTTTTGCATCTTCCCAAACATGGCGAGTCAACGTCTTTACACATTTCTGATTTGATGTACATTTTGAAAGTAATTCACAGTTTTTACAGAGAGTTGAATCAGAAGAATATTGTCTAAAACCTTCGCGAGCTGTTGTCTTATAATGAAGTTTGTGTCCTACCGGACAGACATAACAATCTGCTTCCGGGTTGTACTTGTACAACCTTTTTGCCATAAATCCCTTACGTTTATTTGGTCTGCGATAACTTATTGCACCAATAATTTTTCTGTCCACCAGGCCTTTACAGATGTGTGATGTAAAATACCCAGTATCAAGTCCAACTTCTTTTACATCAAAATCAAATTGCCGATCTAATCTGCCGAGATAAGGCCCACTGTCATGGGCTGCCAACTGTCAGTTATTATGTTGAATTTACCGTCTACAGTACGATGATCAAGATAGTAGAACCCTTTTGGTTTTCCTTCGCGGTACATGAATCCGCACTCAGGATCAGTGGTACTTTCTTTGATTCTTTTGACTGGAGTCGAGGATGGTTGTGGCTTTAAAGGCTTCTTTCCGTGGCTTCTTCGGTCTTCCTCCACGGCTTCATCGAGCTCTGACAGATATGATTTAGTATTGCCGCGTACTATCTTATCGATAAATTTTCGTTTGTTGGCATTAGCTTTGAGATGCGTTGAGTCTGTATAAAGTGTTTTGCCTTCGACCATTTTACGTTTCATAGCTTGCAAAACTATGTTGTCAAATATGTCTTGAGCAACTGAAGTTCCGTTAAAACGCCTTTTTCTGTTTTGACTTATAGTAGATGCATCTGGAATTTTGTCTTTGAGACCAAAACCAAGAAACCATCGATAAGCCATATTGACTTGTATTTCTTTGACAAGTTGTCTCTCACTGCGAATTCCAAATATATACCCAATAAATAACATCTTAAAAAGAACAACTGGGTCAATTGCTGGACGACCCTTGTTCTCACAGTAAAGATGCTTGGTCTTCTCTCGAATGAATGAAAAGTCGATAAACTTATTTTTTTTTCGAAGTAAATGGTTTTCAGGAACCAGCTCTTCAATTGTTACCAACTCAACAGTGACTTGCTTTTTGATCAGGCTTTTTTAACATACAAACAATATAAAAAAGTCCCCGCCAAAAGGCGAGGACTTTTTTAGCAATTTGAACCTTCTCGATAGAGCAGGTATAATTTTAGACCGTTAATGAGAATATGATCTAAGCCGGCGTTAGCGTTTACACTTACAATTTGTCCCGCAAGCAACAATCTTAAGGGCTAAGGTAAGTGATTCCAGACCATCCTCACCGGTTACGAGCGGGATGGAGTTGCTCCTGCAGCACTCGAGGAAAGACTCGATTTCGACCCGCAGAGGCTCTCTCTTTTCTACTCTGAACCTTGTGAAATCGCCTTCAGCGACACCGAATTTAGCCTTGAACCAGTCACTTTTGTTTTCGTTCTGTTCCGCAGCGTAGTTGGAGTTGAAGGTCAGGTTCTGGTTTAAATAATCTACTGTGAACATACCGTTTTGTCCGGTAATTGAAATTTCGCGGATTTTGGTAGGAGTAACCCAGTTTACGTCCAGAACTCCGAGAATGTTATTTTCAAAACGCAGGAGTCCGAAGACAATGTCTTCATTATTAGTGTTCATGACTTTGGAAACTTCAGCGGTCATGGTTTTGACATCTGATTGCGCTATATAACGCATCATATCGAGTTCATGCGTCGCTAAATCGCTCGCAACTCCAACATCAGTAATTCTTCCCGGATATGGGGACTGGCGACGAGAGTGAATGGTAAATATTTTACCAAGCTGCCCCTCTGCAAGTCGCTCTTTAAGCTGAGTGATAGCTGGGTTGAATCTTTCAATATGCCCAACCTGAAGAACTTTACCGCATTCTTTAGCCTTGGCGATCATCTGCTTTGCTTCTTCCACTGTTTTGGCGATAGGTTTTTCAACCATGACGTGGATACCTGCTTCAAGGCAGTCCATGGTAGCCTGCAGATGATGTTTAGTGGGCAGGGCAATGGTTATGGCATCGGGTTTTTCTTTCTCGATCAGCTCACGGTAATCGGTATAAATGTTACCACCATAAAGAGCCTTTAGTTTGGCCAGTTGTTCCGTATCCTTATCCGCGATTCCTACCAGAGTACACTCGGGAATATCCGAGTACAGGCGAACATGGTTCTGACCCATGCTTCCTGTACCGATAACTGCTACTTTCATATTTATATCCTCGTTATTAACTTTTTTGGATAGCTTTCGAATACCTGTCGGTCATCTGGGTCATAATTGTTTTCCAGCCATGATTTTCGGTCACCCATTTTTTGCTGGTCAGACCCTGCTGTTTTACAAATTCTTTGTCTTCGCATTGAACAATGCGCTCGTATATTTCTTTTTCAGTGAGGGCGTGCAGGATAGGGGCTGCTGTGCCGTATTCTGCACGGTTACGCTCTTCATCGAAGCTGGCGATTACAGGAGTTCCATGGGCCATAGCTTCGAGCGGAATCATTCCACCGGGAATTGGGTACGATAATCCGGTGAATTGATCAACAACTACGTCGCAGTCGTAAAAGGATTTGGCTAGTTCATAAGGGGTCATTTCTTCTTTCCAAGTGATAAATTCCCCGATACCCATATCTTTGATCATTTTGAGAGCTGCTTCAAGATCCCCGCCTCTTCGTAAGGCTATAAGTCGCGCTTTACCCCCATTACTGATATATTTGCCGAATGCCCGTAAAAAACGATCGTTGTTTTTGAAATAAACCTGTCCTTCCTCGGTGGGAGTGAAATGGAATCTGCTAGGCATGAAAAAGACAGTTTCACGATCCGGATTAACATCGTAATCTTTTGGGGCTGTTTCGCCTACTGGAAATTTGAGTACACTGCACCCTTTCAGTCCAATTTTTTCGGCCGCTTCAATGAGCGGGTCGTCGTGGTGATGGGCAACATGGGCTGCGTTTCTAAAATGTCTTCTGATTCTGATGCCGTTCAGTGTATTGGTCAGGGCTGCCTCTCTTAAATCACTGCCTGTAGCGTAGCCAAAGTAGGGAGTCCCTTTCAGGGTAAGAATCAGTTCGAGCGGGGGCAGCAGGGAGCAACACCAAGAGTGCACCAGATCGTATTCAGCAAGTTCCAGTCCGAGGGGGATTTGATTTAAAACCATTGCCAACGGATTCCGCGGATAGCGGTGAATCCATGAGGCATTAGTCTCATCTTCAAAACCATCCCATTGGATAGGTGTTACATCCATTTTTTCGTGTATGTACAGGTGCGCATCAACTCCCATTTTCCTTAGAAATGAGCAGTAAATGAAACCAAGATTGCACAGATTTCCTATGTGGGCTATTCTCATTATAAGTCCTGTGTCAGGGGCTATTTCGGCTAATAGTCAAACACTGCACCGCTCCAGCTCAGACCAATGCCGAAGCCGAAGATCATTATCTTCTGTCCTTTCTGCAGCCGTCCTTTCTCCGTCGCTCTTTTTATAGCAATAGGGATAGAGGATGAAGTCGTATTGCCTACTTCTTCAAGATCGATGACCATTTTCTCTTCTGGAATGTTCAGCTTTTTACCGATTGACTCCAATACAAAACGGCTGGCCTGATGAAATACGAAAAGATCGATATCATCAAGTTCAAGATCGGCCTTTTCAAGAAGCTTGCTTATTTCATCTGGAATTGTGCCAAGAGTAAAAAGGAAAACTCCATAACCGTCCATCTCAAACCGGGGAGCAGGTATTGGGTCTCCAGCTTTATTTTCGGTAACAACACTAATTCCTGAATTCTTGCATTTGATGGCCTGATTTCTGGACCCATCGGTTCCAAAGTGGAATACAGGTTTTTTTTCCGGTTTATCGATGATGCATGCGCTGGCGCCGTCTGAAAAAAGGACGAAGCATTTCGGATCATCAGGGCTGATTATTTTTGAATAGTTATCCGCCGTGACAAGAAGTACCCGCTTGGAAAGTCCGCTCTCAAGATAACTGTATGCAGTTGCGAGACTATAGCCGAAGCCGCTGCAGCCTAGATTGATGTCAAAGCATTTTGTAGACGTAGGCAGTTTCAATCTATCCTGCAGCATGGCCGAACAGTGCGGGAGCATCATGTCCGGGGTCTGGGTGCAGACGATGAGAGTGTCCGGGAGTTCTTCAAGACCTTCCAGAGCCTTACGTGCAGCCTTCTCCGCAATATCAAGCGTGCTTTCGTCTTTTGCCGCATGGTGGAGCAGGCGTACACCGGTCTTAGATAATTTGTCAGCAATTCCCCAGTCCGGTTTATCTTTATCGAGTTTAAGGCAGTCGATAGTCTGTTCCGGCAGGTAGTATTCAACTCTCTTGATGAAATCAGTCATCAAAAAGTCCGTGGTCTTTCAGGGTATCAATGATCGTCTGTACAGACAGAGCAATGGCGAGTTCAGGAATGTTCGCTGCTTTTCCACCGGTTTCCTGATCAATAAGCATGAGAATTTGCAATTGGGCGATGCTATCCCATTGTTCAAGGGTTTCAGAAGAGTCGTTAAGTGTAACAGGTTCTTTCTGATCCAGCGCTTCCTGAATGAGTTTGAGTACTTTATTTGTGTTCATATTTTTTGTGTTTGTTTTAGGTTATGGAAATGCACAATTCAGCTGAATTTGCAGCTTGCTGGTGCTGTTTAACAAATTTTAATTGTAGCCGCCGTCTATTGTTATTTCCGACCCGGAAAGAAAATCGGTTTTGATAATAAAATTGATGGCGTGGGAAATATCCGTGCATGAGCCGAAAGCCCCGCGCGGGATTCGTTTCATAATTTCCTGTTGCATTTTTTCATTGATGCTTCTGGTCAATCCGGAGTCAA
The DNA here is from genome assembly GCF_963676065.1 of Maridesulfovibrio sp. Lineage (NCBI taxonomy): Bacteria > Pseudomonadati > Thermodesulfobacteriota > Desulfovibrionia > Desulfovibrionales > Desulfovibrionaceae > Maridesulfovibrio > Maridesulfovibrio sp. The sequence continues at coordinate 1,038,758 of NZ_OY780933.1, forward strand.
AATACCCAAGAGTAAGGGTGTTGGCTGTTATGCCGAACCTGCCGTATTCATGGGCAAGGGTTTTGGTCATCGCAATCAGTCCTGCTTTGCTTGCGGCATAAGCAGCTGTCCCGGCAGGACAGTTGTGGGCAACAATGGATGAGGTGGATATGATTCTGCCCCATTTTGCTCGCATCATCACCGGAATCAGGGATTGTATCAGTCTTATCCCACTATTGAGGTTCAGGTTCATGGCCAAATCCCATTCGTCCTGAGTGTAGCTCATGAAAAGTTTGTCTATGGACACCGCAGACAGGTTCAGGAAAGTGACTTTACCCTTAAGCTTTGAAAAAATTGAACAAGCCGCTTCAATGGAGTCTTTGTCAGCTAGATCTAGCTCCAAGGAACTGAAGTTCGGGCTGGATTCAAATTCGGCCAGCTTTTCTATGGATGTTGTTGTGCCCAGTACTTTGTCAATTTTCAACAAGTCCGGTAGTAGCTGTTTGCCGATACTGCTTGATGCTCCGACGACTATTATCATGATTCCGGCCCCTTTACTGGATAGAGCGCATTATTGCGTTTGTCGAAAAATGCCAGTAAAATTAAAGGTTTTATCACATTTTTAAAAATTATGTTTTTTAACCTACTCGGTTCGGTATGCCAGTATCTTTTGCTTGCAACAAGGTCTTTCATTGTTGCAAGTTGTTTATTCAGGTCAAGAGTGTAAAAATCCAACTTGTTATCGAAAAGATGCTTTTGCGGCTGAGCATCCGTTCCTTTTAGAACTTTGTAATGGGCTTGAAAACGGGCAAAGGCGTCCGTTTCCTTAAAGGGGAGCAACTCTTCTTTCCCGTCGATCATTACACGGCACATGATAGGAATATCCAAGTCATGGAATCCAGGGGCATTTTTAGGAATGAACTGCTCCACATAATGATATGATACGGATGTAGGGTATACCCCAACTGAAAGTTCTTTTGCATTCAGATGATAAAGCCGGGCGACCGGTGAGTCCGGGGCGTAGCAGAAATCAGATTTATGATGGTCGGCTACCAGCCATGATGCATCCTTTCCCCATGCGACCAGAGAGTGGGTGGGATGGATGCTGCGGTATACATCAGGCTGTCTCCGGAAAAATTCACTGACTAGATTGAGGCGGTCTACTGTTTTATCCGGGTCGAATAAGGGATTCTCCGCCAGATACATGATCGGCCCTTTATCAAAGGTGTAGGAGGCCATGACGATATTGCCATCTTTGAAGTATTCCATAAGTGCTTTCAAGTAGGCTACAACTCCGCCTCTGAAGGCACTGGCTGCAGTCAGCGAGGTGCGGATGAAGATTGTGTCTGAAGGCTTAAGTCCTTGCTCTGCCAATGACGGGGCGATAATTGCAGGATCGATGCTACCGGTCTCAAAGGATTGATTATAGCCCCGCGACTGTTTGTAGCTGGCTTCTACAGCCGCTTTGCGGGCTCTTTGCGGGGTATATTTTTCGTAGGCCCAGTAGGCTAATTTTCTGTATAGTGATAAAAGCATATTTATTTTTCCGGTTTCAAATCCGTTAGGAAAAACTGAACGTAAAGTCAAATGTGCGACACAGCTATTCTGATACGATATAAGAAATGACTCAAAATTATTTGAGGATCCCTGATTCATATAGCGCAATCTCATCCTCAAGGGCCCGGGCCATAATTTCACCTACTCCTGTTCCTAATTCATGTGCTTCCGGCGTATCGAAATGGGGATGTGCATAAGTTGCCTGATGCATGGCGGCTAGGAATTTTATGCGTTCATCTTCGCTGTAGCTTATTTCCGCTAGCAAGTCCCAAAGTTGCTCAGGGGTTTCGCAGCGATAGGTGTTTTTGCAAATATTAAAGAAGGGTTTACCAAAACATATAACCGGGACACCTGTCGCAAGACTTTCCAGGCCGGGAGACGTTGCTGTCGCGACAATGACAGCTTCACTGCGCAAAATAAGATCCCTAGTTGGAAATGATTTGGGAAGCAGTACTACGTTTGGTAACAGACTGAGTTCCTTGTAAAATCTGGGTAGTCTGTTACCAAAGCATGCGGGATGCTCTTTAACTACTATTGTGTACCCATATTTGCCATGCATGGCGATCTGTTCAATAAGGTATTCCTGATCCGCGTATTCAGGAACCTGTGAACATGTACTGGCTTCAGGAGTCAACTGTAGGAAGTAGGATAGTATTTTCCCTTCGGGTAATGATTCAGTAAAATATTTAGTAGACCTTATCCGGTTGCTGATTTTCATCAGTGTAGGAACAAAAGAGTCTCCGGAACGTACCCTTTTGAATTTATCCAGAAGTTTCGCCGGAGTAATTTCCGGGATGATAGAGCCCATTTTAGCCTGATATGAATCGTATGGAGTGGCTGGCTTCTCCTGGTCGTAAATAGCTGCTGCTTTCTTGGCCCATTTGACAGATTCTTCAGATATTTTAGTGTGATTATATATGTACTCCAGTTTATGGCAATCCCTGCGTTGTCCAGTTGAGAGACGTAAGCGCATTTCGCCACCTAATGATTCAGCCATATGTTCAAATGCCTGCTTGATGATTCCTTTGCGGGCCATCCGATTGATAATCATTGTGTCAATTAAATCTAATGTTTCATAAAAAGCGTAATCAACGTTGTATTTTTTGACTAATTTAGAAATCATAGCGTAATCGAGAACTAACCTCTGGGGAATATAATCATTGAAGAAGGCGTGAATATGGCCTGCTCCGAAACGGCTTACGTATTTTCTGTAGAGCAGGTAGTTGATGTTGAACTCGTAACAATTGATTCCGAGTTTATCCTCAATGAGCGGTATTTCGGCTAATTGTTCAGGTGTAACCTTTTTACAGGCTTCTTGTAGTTCATCATAACTGAGATTTTTTTCAACAATGATACCTGAGATTTTTTTATAGCATTCAACGGATTCATTTGGCGCTAGAACCACAATTTTAAATTTATTTTTCAGGTTTTCAATTGTATCGATGAACATTGCATCGCGTCTTCCTCGTCCAAGGAAAAGAATTGTTGGTTTATTCATTAAGTTCACCCTAAAAATTTGTTTCGAGATGCGGACATGTTATCCGGTATTTATTTTTTTAGCCAGTAAGTTCAGTATAATATAGAGTTGTTCTGCTCTGTGTTTTTGTTCTTAATGTTGCCATTAAGAAATATGTTTCCACTCCAAAGGAGTACCCTTTTTGAGGTCTTTTTGAGCTTTTTGGCCCAAGACTTCAGAGTAATAACGGGTATGCAAACCATTAGCCGGCCTGACTGACCGAACGTTTTCCGGGGTGAATTTTTCTCCTCTGGCTATGTCTTCGGCGACAAACAGGGAGCGTCTAAATATTATGCTCTCTTTTTGCTTTTGAGTCAGGCTATACGAGATTGAGCCTATAGCCTTTTCCGTTACGCGGATGGAGTCGACGAGGTCTTTGAATTCGTGCGGTTCCAAGGAAAAGGACGAATCAGGACCTTCGTCAGCCCTTGAAAGGGTGAAATGTTTTTCAATGATTCGTGCTCCCATGGCTACCGCCGCAACTGAAACCGAGATTCCCATTGTATGGTCGGATAATCCTGACAGACAATTAAATGTCTGGGCCATGTGCGGAATCGTTGCGAGGTTCGTTTCTTCCGGGGGAGCGGGGTAGGCGGTGGTGCATTTCAGCAGAGCAATTTCAGGTGCCCCTGCATTCTTCAAAGTCGTCACCGCTTCTTCAATTTCAGAAAGGGTGCCCATTCCGGTTGAGACGAGAACCGGCTTCCCCGTGCTTCCGATTTTTTCGAGCAGGGGAATATCAACTAATTCACAGGACGCGACTTTATAAAGAGGGACGTTCAGTGTTTCAAGAAAGTCAACAGCACTTGCGTCAAAGGGGGATGAAAAGAATATGAGTCCTAATTCTTCAGCATAATCTTTGAGTTCTGCATGCCATTCCCACGGCGTATAAGCCTCTTTGTATAAGTCATGGAGGGTCATTCCTTCCCAGATGGTTCCCTTGATCTGGAAATACTCGTTGTTGCAGTCCAGAGTCAGGGTGTCGGCTGTATAGGTCTGTAGTTTTATGGCATCAGCCCCGGCTTCTTTAGCTGCCTTTATAATATCCAGAGCCCGCTGTTTATCCTGATTATGGTTTGCAGAAAGCTCCGCGATGATCAAAACTTTTCCTAAATTTTTAAAACTGAACATATGATCTCCGATTATTTATATGCCTTGAGCGGCCATTTCTTGCCAACTCAGCCATGATGTCGATTTTTCAATCAGTTCGGCTGTTGCCTGCGGACCTATGTTGAACAAGGCATCTGCAATGGAAAGGTGCGATATGAACTCCTGCGTATTGGACTGGGCGTATTGTCCTGGTTCATACTTGAGAAAAAAAGGAATTATGTCTGTTTTGTCCACAAAGTGATCCTCTTGCATATAGCTGAAAGAACCATATGCACTTAGATATTCCGTAGCATTTGTTGCTTTTAACAGATTAATTACTCGTTCGCTGCGGCGTCCATCAACGGTGAGGCTGGAAGAGTTTATGAATCTGGGCTCCCATCCTAGGTATTTGCTGACTTCTTTAATGAAAAAGATGTTTATCTCGGCGAGTGAGCCTTCCTGTTCCAGAGTCCTGCTGATGATTTCAAATACGGGTTTGAAGTAAGTGCTTTTCCCGTAATTCTGTTGGATTCTTTTGGCTGTTTTCACCCGCCAGTTTGTATCGTCAAAGGGGGACACCTCATTAATTTTTTTCTGGAAGGCCTCTTTTTTCTTAACCGTGACTGTATACCAGCCGGGGGTGTCAAAGTCGATCAGTAGCTTGTTGCGCTGGTGATGGCTTTGTATGGAGAATTGAAAATCATCCAAAAAAATAAATAAATCTGATGACTGAATGAGGGCAAAAAAGCCTTGCCATGGCAAAAATGCCGGTTGCATCATAGCTACTTTCATATATTGTCCTTTGGTGAAGGCACGGGACTGTTCAAAAAATCTACAATTCTTGCTGTTCCAAGCCCGTCGACAATTCGGGATGCTTTATCGATTAAAGCCTGCCGCAAATTATCGTCTCCGATGAGATTGTTAACGGCCTCAAAAATTCTTTCTTCTGACTCATCGTTCAGCTCTGCTGTATTGATTGCTGCCCCGTAATTGGCCAGCTCATTTGAAAAAGCGGATTGGTTTTCAGCAGTGACAGCAATTACCAGCGGTCTGGCAAGAGCGCATACTTCCAGACATGTTGAACCACCTGCACTTATAACTAAATCCTGTGCCGTAATAAGTTCAGCCATGTTTTGTACGTTGGAAAGCAGGTTGATCATTTGCTTTGACTGTTTTCCAAAATCATCCAGCGAATTTTTATGCGGGTTGGCCGGTCCGGCAACGACTGTGATATCCAGCTTTTCTTCAATTTTATCCAGCGCTTTGAGAGCTGTAAGTGAGACATTCTCCGCATCAGCTCCGCCCATTGTGATGAGAACCTTTCTTACGCCGGTCACAGTTCTATTCTTATCCTGCCCAGTTGATCTGAATTCCTTGCGTAGCAAAGCATACTCCGGCCCTGTCAGCAGTGCTGTTTTCCGGTCTACGGGGTAGTCAAATAACTCAGCTCCCGGATCGGGATTAAGTATAGCTGCTGCGAAATATTTCTCGTGGTGGCAATAGTCGTCAATTACCAGCAGATTCTGGAATGACTCCATTACCCTGCGCTGATACTCGTGATCGAGGAAGTAACCGTCTAAAACGATCCAGCTTCCCTCAGGTGCCGTGGCTGTCTGCTCAAGTAGGGTTGTCAGGTCGATGGAAGATTCCGGGTATGAGGCCTCAAGCTCAACCATGTCTACTGCAAAACTTTTGATCCTTTCCTTGATGGGATCGCCTTCGATTTTACCGACGAGTACGGCTTTCCCCCCCCTACCAATCCATTCATCAGCTAAGGCAAGGCAGCGCATAACATGGCCGATGCCGATCCTAGGATCGGCATCGGCTCTGATTATCAGCTCTTTGTCTTTTAGTGAGGCTGTCGTCGGCGCAAACACTATTCCATCTCTTCAGCTAGCGACTTGGCTAGCCCTTCATTGCGGTTGATGTGTGAATTTACGGCTGTTATTTCGGGATTATTCCTGATCATGTTGACCGCATCCATCATGCGGAAATCCTGTTTTACAGGCAGAAGCCGTTCTATGATTGCTTTGACCGCTTCAAAATCTTCCGCATTATCCACTGTCCATCGTAGGGATGAATAGTCGGTGCCGTTAAGCCATGACCCTATTTTGAACATCTCCGGATGGTCGCAGACAAACAGGGTTACATGTTCGCGATGTGAGGGACGTTCAGCCTTTGCATGAGCTTCTTCCAAAGTTTTGAAGCTAAGGATCTCTGCATCAAGACCATCCGGCAGAGTCGGTTCTTCGCAATTGGAGGCAAAGTCGAATTTCCCGTTGAAATAAAAGTCTGCCAACTGGTCCAGAAGGTCCGGGTCAATCAACGGACAGTCTCCGGTCAAGCGCATGATGTGCTCACCACCATATTGCTTTGCCGCCTGATAGAACCTGCCTAAAACATCGTCTTCCGAACCTCTGAATACTTTCACCCCTAATTCTCTGCCCAGCTTTTCAGTAGGGTCATCCTCAGGGTTATCGGTAGTGGCAAGAACAACGGAATCAACGCACTCTGCAGCCAACGTCCTTTCGATCATCAGTTGCAGAAGCGGTTTTCCCATGACTTCCATGAGTATCTTTCCGGGCAGGCGGGAAGATGTCATTCGGGCTTGTATGATGGCCGTAACTTTCATTACAGGTCTCCGTTACGAGAGTCTTTTGAAACCGGCCACAGAGGGATTGCCTTTCAATCGGGAGGTAACGTCACCCTTGTCCATGGCTTCTCTAATTAGCTTGAAACCTGAATCACAGGCTTCAAGATATGTATCAATATGTTCCTGAGTATGGGTGTGCATGATATAGCAGAGGTTTGAGGCCAGAAAACCTTTATCAAGCATGTGTTGGATGAATAAAGCTTTCAACGAGAGGAAGTCCGGATGTTCAATTGAAAAGTGGCTCATGGCTTCCATGCCGCCGACATGTAAGTCGAAACCGTATTTGTCTCCCAGCTTTTTCCAGCCCTGCATTACTTGGGTACCCATTGATACAAGATGGTCGGCAACATTTTCTCTTTTGTGTTTTCTGATTGTGGCCAGAGCTGCTGCGGGGCCGATTCTTTCAGTCCAGTTGGTGGAACTGATGAAGGTCTTCTGCGCAGCCTGCATGACTGATTCACGGCCGATAACAGCAGAAATGGCGTATCCGTTGCCAAGAGCTTTGGAGAAGACTGCCATGTCTGGCGAAACCTTGTGTTTCACTAGATGCGCTCCTCCTGTGGTGTAGCGGAATCCTGCGGAAATTTCGTCCATGATCAGGACGGCACCTTCTTCGTCAGCTATTTTCCTGACCGCTTCGATAAAACCCGGTTCAGGGTCGCAGCTGCGCAGGGGTTCCATGACGATAACGCCGAGTTTGCCTTTGTTCTTGGCTACAATCTCTTCAAGTTCTTCGATTTTGTTATAGCAGAACGGGTATGAACTTCCGGTAAGGCCTTTGGGGACACCCGCAGGGTTGAGTCCTGAAATAAGATGTTCGCCCAAAGCGTTTTCTGTGCCGAGGTTGGCTGCCAGATACCAATCATGCCAGCCGTGGTAACCACAGAAAGCAACAACGTCTTTTCCTGAGGATGCTCTGGCAATCCTTACAGCCATGGCCATTGCTTCGCCTCCCGAGCGGGAGTAGCGGACCATATCTGCCCAAGGGTGCAGGTCGCATAGCTTTTCGGCAAGTTCCACTTCTTCGTAACAGTTCAATGAAGATGCAACACCGTTCGCAATGGCTGATTTGACGGCGTCATCAACTTCCTGATCAGCATATCCGAGAACACAGGCTCCGATTCCGGCAATGCTCATGTCCAGATATTCGTTATTGTCAAGATCCCATACTTTAGCACCTTCGGATTTGCTGTAGTATGCGGGCCAGACGTTCAAGGAAAACATGTCCGGTCGCTTCGAAAGAAGCTGACACATGCCGGGAATTTTGTTTATTGCCTTTTTTTGAGCTGAAAGAGATTCTGATAGTTTGTTATTCATGATTACATTCCTAAAACCGCTGTGTGGCGGGTCGTTAATTGGAAAATTTATGATATTTACTCAAATATTTAGACGGTTAACCCCGGGGTAATCAAGTCCCCCATAAAACCGGGTTAAGAATTTTTTCGGGAACGGTTGAAAAAGTCCTTTTTATCTTTCCAACCAGTTCCTCCGTAAATTCACAATTAAAATGGGCGATATTTTCATTCATCTGTTCCGGAAGCTCCGCTCCAGTGAGAATTTTAGCCTGCGGGTAAGCTTTTGCTGCATATCCAAGGGCCAGTTCCTGAATGGAAAGCCCGGATTCTCTGACTAGTCCGTCCAATTTTTCAAGGTATGGAGCAGCAAAACTCATGTATTTAGGAAGGGTTGTCTCATCCATGAACATCAATCCCTGCAAAAAAACACTGCGAACGTAAATGGTCTTTCCGCTATCGATAGCTTTTTCAAATACCCCTGAATTTTCAAAACGGCGGTCAAAAATATTTGAAGGCAGCTGAATTAGTTCTATCCCGTTAGTTTCTACGGCGCGAACTGCGTCTTCCGGAGAATAGACGGAAACACCGATTTTTTGTGCAAGTCCGCGCGCGCGTAGTTCTTCTGTCTGTTCCTTAAGCCCCTTATCCCAAATTTCCAGATAATCCGCTTTATGGAACATATAGCCGTATATGGATTCCATGTTCAGATTTTCCAGAGTCTGGTTCATAGCGCTGAGCAGACTTCCCGGTTCAGTAAAGGAAAGCTCGGGGCTGGGTTTGCTGATGACTTTGGCTTTAGCGGTAAGCCCTAGATTCTTCAGGCTTTTGCCGAGCACAATTTCACTCTCTCCGTATGCCTGAGCGGTATCAAATTCACATCCACTATTCTGCCATGCGGCTTCGACAATAGCATCGGCCATTTTTTGGTCCGGCTGACCTGCATCGTTGGCTATGCCGTATGACATTCCGAGTTGTGCTGTCCCCAGTACCAAGCGGGAAAGATCATTTTTCGACATTTATCTAACACTCACTTCAGTAAGGGCTGCTTTAACCGTTTCAACAACTCTCATTACATCTTCATTTTTCATGAGCGGGAACATGGGTAGTGAGATTAGCCCGTCATATGCATTTTCCGCTACAGGGCATAAACCCTCGTGAGTTCCGAAGGTTTCTTTGTAGTAAGGATGCAGATGAACCGGTATATAGTGGACCTGTACTCCGAGACCGTGTTCGCGCAGGTAGTCGAAAACAGCTTTACGCTTGTCGCTGCGGTTTTCTCCTTCCAGATTGATCACGTAAAGATGGTAAGCATGCTTCGCAGCCTTCAATTTGCCGAGGGGGCTGAGTCCGTCCAGTACGGCAAATTCTTTATCGTACATAGCGGCAATTTCGCGTCTTCTGGCAACCCATTCAGGCAGTCTGGAAAGCTGGCTCAGGCCCAGTGCGCACTGAAAGTCAGTGATGCGATAGTTGAAGCCGAGGTCCTGCATTTCGTAGAACCAGCCATCGCGCTGTCTGAAATCTGCGGTGATGCCGTGGTTTCTGAATATACGCATGCGTCTGTCGTATTCGGAGTTGTCTGTCACCGCCATGCCGCCTTCACCGGTGGTCATGTGCTTGACCGGATGAAAGCTGTACAGGGTGATATCGGCTAGTGATCCGACTTTTTCCCCGTTCAGACTTCCACCAATGGAGTGGCATCCGTCTGCAGCAAGGAAAAGTCCGTGCTTATCAGCTATCCGCCTAAGGGCGGCGTAGTCGCAGGGCTGGCCAGCGTAGTCCACCGCTATGATCCCTTTGGTCTCGGGCGTAATCTTCTTTTCCACTTCAGCAGGATCAATGAGCAGGGTCTCAGGATCAACATCTGCGAAAACAGGGGTTGCGCCCATATAAGCAACACAGTTGGCAGAGGCCGCAAAAGTCATTGGCGGAACAATTACCTCATCACCCTTTTGGAGATCAAAAGCGTACATAGCACAGTGCAGAGCGGCTGTTCCGCTGTTGACGGCTACGCCATGAGCAGCACCGGACATTCTGGCGACGGCTTGCTCGAATTCAGCTACCTTGGGACCGGTTGTCAGCCAGCCAGAGGTCAGGGCGTCAGTAACGGCCTTTAGATCCTGTTCGTCAATAGACTGCCGGCCATAGGGAATATTTTTGGGGGTGCCCATTTAAGTATGCCTATTTGTCTATCTTAAGTGTTGAAACCATTTCGACTAAACCATTTTCATCAACCCAATCCACATTGCTGTCGGAAGTGTATTGAAATCCCTCTGCTACCGGAGTTCCACCGATCATTTCAGCATGCGGAGCCATGAACTGGGAGTCCGGTTTAATCACGTAATAACCGTCAAACTCAGCAGTATTGCGGGCATCGTCTGCGGAGATCATCATCTCATGGAGTTTTTCACCTGGACGGATACCAATAACTTTTTGCTCACAATCCGGGCCCATAGCTTTGGCAAGATCAGTAATTTTCATACTCGGAATTTTTTGTACGAAAATTTCGCCACCGATCATTTTTTCAAAACCGTCCAGAACGAATTGCACTGCATCTTCAAGAGTGGTCCAGAAACGTGTCATGCGCGGATCGGTGATGGTTAGGGTGCCGGTTGCTTTTTGTTTCAGGAACAGGGGAATAACACTGCCTCGGCTGCCAACAACATTGCCGTAGCGGACAACACTGAATTTGGTGTCCCCGGAAGCGGCATAAAGGTTACCGGCTACAAAGAGCTTGTCGGAGCAGAGCTTGGTAGCACCGTATAGGTTGACCGGGCTGACTGCTTTGTCCGTACTGAGCGCGATTACTTTTTTTACACCGACATCAATGGCGGTGTTGATGAGGTTCTGGGCACCGATAATGTTTGTCTTAATAGCTTCAAAAGGATTGTACTCGGAAGCGGGAACCTGTTTCATCGCTGCCGCGTGAATCACGTAGTCAACGTCTCGGAAAGCACGGTAAAGTCTTTCCTTGTCGCGTACATCACCGATAAAATACCGCATACAGGGGAATTCTGTGTCGGAAAATTTGCGTGACATTTCGTATTGTTTGAATTCATCACGGCTGTATATGATCAGTCTTTTCGGAGAGTATTTTTCCAATATCATCTTTGTGCATTTGTGCCCGAAAGAACCTGTACCGCCGGTGATCAGAATACTTTTTCCATTAAACATTATATTTTCCTCTAGGAATAGGAATTTGAAGGTTAATTTTAGGTAAGGACCTAGTTAAAGATGTAAAATTAATAATAGCCATATTTTTTCAGATTCAGTCCGAGCCGATTGTCAAGTTCTTTATTTGAGGAACTGTGCATCTCCATTATTTTTTCATGTACGTCCTGAGAGATGAAGTTACCTCTCTTCTTGTCTATCAGATTAAAAATTTTAATGAAGTTACGCGCATTCAACCTATCGGAGAAGTTACGGATGCTGTTAAGTACTTTCCCTTCACCCATTGAGTATGGCGGGAGAAGAGGCCAGAGTGGATTCTGTATCAGGACGGGTAAGCCGTTTCTCTGGTTGTTAGTCAGTCTGTTCAGGACCCGGAGAACTTTTAGGGCCGTCAGTGAATTGCTCTTATTCACTTTTTTGCGATGATTAACTTCCACTTTGGAAATATTCATGAATTTGTTAAATTCGCGGAAAAATGAATTTGGGTTTTCCCGGAGCATTTCGTATGGCAGAATCAGGATGTTTTCTTTAGGAAAAATTGCGCACAGTTGTTTATAAATATTCAGCCAGTTATAAGTTTTGACTTCGATGTTGTACTTGGCATCGGGGTAGTATGCTCCAAAATTACCATTAGCATATCTTAAGAAATAGTTGAGCGAGGAGAAATGTCCGTTCACTAACGACTGTTTATAAAGACTTTCTAGAAAGGATCCTTGTTGTCTAATGGTAAGAATAATTTTAGTGTTATCGCCGAAAACTTTTTTTAAGACCTGCATGGTGTTGGGTAGTTGTAGCAGGTTAGCGTAAACATTAAAGAAACCTTCATCGCTGATAATAAATTTTTTTGATTCCGGTACAGGCTTCCCTAATGCAGTGGAAACGTATTCTATATATTCATCAAGATCCTGCGCTGAACTATCTAAAGCCGTGTAGTTTGTATACGCCAGATTACCTATATATTTTTTGTATCGTGAGGTCTCAACAGCAGCTACGTCTTTTCCTAAATGCAAGGCTTCAGTAATGTATGGAAAATATTCTTCTTGCAGAAATGTGCTAGCTGTTTTAGGGGCGCCTATATGAATAAAGAATTCTTTTTCTTTTTTGTTGTCAGCCATGGTCTTCTCCCATATCTCGGTTGCTTCTGTGTTTAAACGCTGTCTTATTCTTTATTACAAATGTCTTGTCACATTTTTCGATGGTGGAAAGCCTGTGGGCAATAATAATCAGGGTCTTACCTTCACAGACATTGAAAATATGCTGCATTATCCTTTCCTCGGTCTTTTTATCCAAAGCCGATGTTGCTTCGTCAAGGACAAGTAAGTCTGGGTTACCGTAAATTGCCCTTGCGATTGCAATTCTCTGCTTTTGTCCCCCAGATAGAAGGGCTCCTCCTTCTCCAACCTGCGTGTTGATGCCCTCATGTTTATTGATAAAATCTGTTAGCTCCGCCTTTTCAAGAGCTGCTTTGACTTTTTGTTCATCAAGCTCACGGCCAAACGCAACATTGTCCGCAATTGATGAGTCGAAAAGGTATATTTCTTGAGGGATGTATCCGATTTTGCTGCGCCAGGAGAGAAGATTGGCCTTGGAAAGTTTGGTCTTATCTACCATTATTTCTCCGGTGAAGGAGGTGTACATTCCAATTATAATATCTGCTAGTGTGCTTTTGCCTGCTCCGCTTTCACCAATGAATGCTATCTTTTCACCTTTGCGGATTGTCATATTCACATTTTCCAGTACAAGATTTTTATCGTATCCGAAGGAGATGTCTTTTAGGGTGAGACTCCCGTTGAAGTTAACTGGATCATCGCCGAGTTTATGGATGTCCATGTGGTAGTCTTTATTAACCGTTTCCAGAGATTTATTATAAAAAATCATATTGTTGTAGCTGCTCATAATTTTGTTTGCTGAAGGCAGTAAACGGTACATTGCCAGAGCATAGAGAGTCAGCATCGGGATAATCTGCTGGATGTTTAAGTTGAAGTACAGAGCCCCGATCATAGCGGAGATCAACATGGAAAAACCGATAAATTCTAACGAAAGACGAGGAATTGATATATATGCATTGCTCATAACAAAAGCATCAGCAAGTCCTCTGCTGGTAACCCATAAGGAGTTTATAGTTGCCTTCTCGCAGGAGAGGAGCTTAATTGTTTTTAAGTTACCGAATGCTTCATTTATAATCCTGTAAAATTTTTGCTGATAGTCATTTCGTTTATCTCCTTCTTTTTCTATAAGTGGAGATATTGTCTTAACAAGTATAATAACCATAAGGGCTAGAAATACCGTCACAGCAAGAGTCGCTTTATAATTTATAAATAGCAACGTGCCATAAATCAGCGTTGTAACAAGAAGTTCGGAAATTAAAAGCAGTAATGCATTATAGTAGTTTCCTGCATACAGAGCCTCTGTGACCATATTTTGAGTCAGGTCTGAAGAGTTCCGTTTGAGCATATCCTGATACCGGATGTGCATATAATTTGAAAAAAGTTTACTGGCAGAGGTGTGAAAAATATACTTGCCGAATTTTTGAATTAAGTAAGCATATGCCAGATTCATAAACCCTCTGACAAAATAAAATGCAATTAATACTGCCCCGAAGAAGATGATGAAATTTTTTTCACTTGTGCAATTAAAGAACGTATAGACATAGTTGTAGTATTCATTGCTACGAACAAGATCAAAATCATTTGCAAGAGAAATGAAAGGTAGAATAGCAGATATCCCTACTGTTTCTATGCATGAGATAATTATTGCAAGAAGCAGCAGAAGAATCATTTCCCTTTTTTGAGCGGGAGTTAAAATTGAAGTTGGAATATGATACATTTTTGCTGGTAGCTAACTAGATGGATTCGTATATATGAAAATCTACAGAGTACTTTTCCAGATCTCCCTTATAAATAGGAAGCGGATTAGGGGTATGTTCTTTAAGGACCCAGTCGCTTCTGTTCGCCTCGACCCAATCGCTAAACTTGCGATGCTTAACATGATTGGCTTGTAGGTCCTGCTGGTTATCGGTGTTGCTAGAGTAGATGATTACGTATTTGCTTGCGGAGGCAAATAGCTTATCCATGTAATTGTTGAAAATTTCATCTTCAATCAAGTGGTAGATTACGTCCAGCGAAAGGCATAAGTCAGCTTTTTCACCGGAATACTGTTCAACCTTTTTGAAAGATTTGGTCTTGTCATCATTAAATGTTTGCTTACACAAAGTTACAGCAGTATCGCTGACATCGAAACCTGTGTAGGACGGATACTCAGCCAGTTTTAATTGATTGCCGTCACCGCATCCGAATTCAATTACAGAATTAATCTTGTTCTCTTTAACGAAGTTGTTCAGTATCTCTGCTTTATATATAGCTGCATCGCCGTATGAACCAGCTCCTGAGGTCCCCCCGGAATGATAGCGTTCTTCCCAGTAATTTTTGGATGTTGTGAATCTTGGAATACGCAAAATGAAGCGGTGGTAGAGGAACTGCGCTATTTTATTGATAACAGGTATTTTTTTAATAAATTCTTTCATTATGCTTTCTCCTTTTTTCGAGTTAAATATCTACTCTTCAATCTCATATTCATTCATGTACCAATCAACGGTCTTTTTCAGACCCTCCTCAAGCGGTACTTCCGGTTCGTAGCCGAGCACCTTCCATGATTTGGAAATGTCGGAAAGGCGGTCTTTTACCGCGTCCCAATTTCGTCTTTCCTTGAAGACGATTTCTGAGGAAGAACCGGTGAACTCAATAATCATTTTTGCGAGATCGATAATCTGGGTAGGTTTGCCGGTGCCGCCGTTGAAGATATCACCGTCTGCAACTTCTGAAAGGGCTGCTAGAGTCAGCAACTGGGCGGTATTGCCTACGAAGGTAAAGTCGCGGGTTTCGGTCCCGTCTCCGGTTATGTAGAGAGGCTCACCCTTGATGGCCCGGACAATAAAATTCGGAATTACGTTGCGGTATGCACCGTGAGGTTCATATGGTCCATAGGTATTGAAGACCCTGATGGAAACAGAGGGAATGCTGAACATGGAGGCATAGTATTTCACGTAAAGTTCAGCTGTGTATTTGTTAATGGCGTATGGTGTCTCATGTGGATAGATGTAATCCTGCTCGTTCATCATGGCGGCGTTGCCGTACACGCAGGAAGAGGAGGTATATACAAATTTTTTCAGGTTTTTATTATCCTTGCATATCTCCAGAAGATTCATGGTGCCTATAATATTGGCCTGCACATCTTTGAAAGGGTGGTCAACTGAATTCTGATTCGCGAAGTGAGCTGCCAGATGGAAGACATAGTCCGGCTTGAACTCCTCCATTTCAGTGCGGTAGGATTTAATTTCTCCGATATCAGCCTGTACAAAGGTGATGCGTTGATCACTCGGAAGGTAGTTTTTATAACCGGAAGAAAGGTCGTCAAGAACCATAATCGAGCTTGCGCCGGCTTTCAGAAGTCTTTCGATTAAATTCAGGCCGATTGCGCCGGCACCGCCTGTAACAAGTACTTTGGCATTATTCATTGAAAAGGGCCTCACGTATGTTTTCGTAGCTGTTGTTCATGTTGTAGAAATCTTTTCCTTCATTACGCAGCTCGGTAAGGTTGATTGAGTCGAGCCTGCGTATGAGCGCGGCAATGGACGGAACATCTGCACTGTCGGCCACCAGAAGTTCTTTCTGGATGTCCCGCACAATCTGGGTTGTTGTAGAGGATAAAGGACTCAATGCAACCACGGGTTTGCCGGCACCGATGTAATCGGCGAGCTTGGAAGGGAAAAACGGAGAATCCTTGAGCGGTGCATCAATGACTAGCAGAATGTCCGCTTCCGAAAGGACTTTTATGGAATCCAGATATGGAATCGGATCGAAGAATTTGATCAGCTCCGGACATTTTTGTTCAGCCAGTTGCCGTTCGTCTTCTTTCATGCGTCCGTAAAAATGAAATTCGAGATTCTGCGGTTGTACTTTGTTAACAGCTTCAATGAGCGGTGCTGCCGAGCGCAGGCCGTATATGTTGCCGGTGTGGGCAATAATTTTTTTCTGCGGTTCGGTTTTCCTGCGTGTATACAGACTGGGGTCAAAAACATGGGGCAGGACTTTAATTTTATCCCGGTCAGCTTCAAGCCCTTTGACGAAAAGTTCTTTGGTCTTTTCTGATGTCACGGTGATGGTGTCCGCTCGTGAAATCACCGTTTTCTCGTACATTTTGTTAATCTTGCGCTGGATAGCCGTGCGATATGAAAGATATGGGTTCAGTGTCCAGGGATCGGAAAAGTGCGCCGCCCAATGCAGATTGCGATCGGTTTCCTTGACTGCCAGCCCCGCCAGGTGGTTAACCAGCGGAGTGGAGTGGGTGTAGAGCGCATCGATCTGAAATTCTTTGATCAGCTTGATGGCCGTAGAGGCGGCTGGGAATTTCCACCAGAATTTACGGTCGGTGATTTCAAGGCCTCCACAGATATAGTGGAGCCATTTTTCACCGGGCAATCTGTTCATACGGTGGATGGTCAGGTTTTCGTGATCCTTGCAGAGTTGATGATCCAGAAATTCAAAGTCAGGATTCTCACAGCAGGTCAGAACGTGCACTCGGTGCCCATTTCTCGCTAAAGCGCAGGCCCTTCGCTGAACCTGAATGGATTCAGGGGAAAGAATAGGCGGAAAGTCATATGTTATGAAGAGGATTGATTTTTTCATAATATTAAATTCGGCTATCCAAGATCTGTCTGTATAGATCTGCGTAACGTTCTTCTACCTGACAGGGCATCCAGTGTTTTTCACCATAATTTCGTGTTTTGGTTCCCAGTTGTTCCCTGTAGGATTGATCTTTCATTTTTTGCAGGGCTTCCGCATATCCTGATACAGAGTTTTCAACAAGCTCAATCCAACCATCCTCAAATTCAGGGACCTGGTTTTTGTTGTCCCTCCTGTTGACAATGATCGGTAAACCACACAAAGAAGCTTCAAGTACGGTCTTGGGTATCCCGTCGTAATCACAGTGAATGGCGAAGATATCATACGAAGGACTTATTTTGCAGAGTTCATCATTGGCTATTCGTTTTATGAAATTTGCTTGCCCTGTCCCGTCTACTTTGCTGGCTTTTTCCATAAGCTCTGATCGCAGAGGACCGTCACCGACCACCGTTATCTCAGCTCCGGTTTTTATGGTTGCCTCTATAAGGTGTTCAGGATTTTTTCCGGGAATAAGTCTGCCCACTGACAGAATCTTTAACGGTCCTTCGGAAAAGTAAGTTTCTTTTCTTGCTATTTTGTCAGGGGTTACCGCATTGTATATAGTTTGTAGTTCTCCAGTCTGTCTTTTTTGGACGTAGGAGAGAATCGATTTATATACAACAACCACTGAGTCAGCATTTTTGAGTGTGATGTTTTCCACTGCGGCAGTGAAGTGGTAGTAAAGGAAATTTTTCCAGCCGAAACTGATGTCCCGGCGGTTTTCATCCGGGTGGGTGTGCAAGGAGACCACGTAAGGAATTCCCAGCTCCCTTTTAATTTCGGAGGCAACAAATCCGTTGATATAGTTACCGTAGCTGCGGATAAGGTCCGGCTTAATCTCTTTTGCAAGCTCAATCCCTTTGGCAGCCCACCCTTTGAGCAAGGCAGGCCGCCAGAAGAGGGATTTTAAGAGCAGTACTTTGTCGGCCGGAAGGTTATGGATGTGCAGTTTCGCGTTTCCGGCCATTTGTTGCAGAGCTTCCGTGTTGGGTTTGTCTCCGTTGGTCATTAGGATGTGCACATCATCAAAGACCTCCCCGGGGTTGTAGTAACGGGAGGTTATTTCCCCTTTTTCTTCGAGGTGAGAAAGGGGATCAGTGATAATATTAAGGAGAGTTCTACCCATTAATCAGCTCTTTTTATTCGCAGGGGGTCAGGCTGTTTTCGCCTGTCTCTTCATATTTTTTGTTACAGCTTGCACACTCAAGGGATTGAGGCAGAATCTCGCCGCATTCGCAGACCCAGCCAATCCTTTTTGCGGGTGTGCCAACCATGAGGGCGTAATCGGGAACATCCTTGGTTACGACTGCGCCAGCACCGATAAGGGCGTATCTGCCAACTGTGTTGCCGCAAACGATTGTGCTGTTTGCTCCGAGGGTAGCCCCTTTTTTAATCAGGGTTTCACGCACTTCGTTCATGCGATTTACATGGGCACGGGGATTGAACACGTTGGTGAAGACCATGGAAGGTCCGCAGAAGACGTCATCTTCAAGGGTAACACCCTTGTAAACTGAAACATTGTTCTGTATTTTGCAGCCATTACCGATAGTTACGTCAGGTCCGGCCACAACATTCTGACCTAGGTTGCAGTTCTCACCAATGCTGGTGTTCTTCATCACGTGGGAAAAGTGCCAGATTTTGGTTCCCGCACCTATAGAGGCTCCATCGTCTACTGCTGCTGTCTCGTGTACCTGAGCTAAATTCTCTTCAACAGCTGAGTTGAGCAGAACTTCGCAGCCTTTTGTGTTCATGGACTTCTGGGCTGCGTTGAGAACTTTGAGAACCCTCAACCCTTCTTCTGCGTCGGTTCTGGGAAAAATTCCTGAATCAATGCAGTCAAGGAAGTGTTTGCATTCAAGAAAAAGAGGCTCGTCCTGCGGGATTTCAACCCGTTCAGCGTCTGCTTTATTGGGTACAGGAACATTGTTTTTCCATTCAACCTTATGCGGATAGAGAAGGAGTTTTTCTTCCCAGGGCAGGGTGTCGTCGAATACGGCCATTTTTTTGTCACCGACTACAACCAGCTTCTGTTCTTTGAAGGGATGCAGCCATGAAACAAATATATGGGCTTTGGTTCCGCTGGGGAACTCAAGGTGAGTGGTGGTTACATCCGCAATATGCTGGTGCAGGTAATTCCCGCCGGTGGCGATTACCTTTTCCGGTTCTTCCCCGGTAAGGGAGAGGATCATGGAAATATCATGCGGTGCAAACGACCAAAGGATGTTTTCCTCACGGCGGATTTTGCCGAGGTTCAGTCTGTTGGAATAGATGTAGTTTATACGTCCAAGCTCACCTGATTCCACTATTTCGCGTAATTTAACGAAGATAGGGTGGTATTGCAGCAAATGTCCGACCATGAGGATAAGTTTTTTATCCTTAGCAATCTTAATCAGCTCTTCAGCTTCCTTCTCATCCAGTACCAGCGGTTTTTCAACATATACGTGTTTTCCGGCAAGCAGTGCTTCCTTGGCAAGTCCAAAATGGGTTTCAGCAGGGGTGGCGATTATTATTCCATCAATCTCGTCGTTGGAAAGAACATCCGCATAGGAAAGCACTGTTTCAACTTCAGGATACTGTTCTTTGAAGTTTGCCAGTGTTTCCTCGTTGGTATCGCAGATCATTTTCAGCGCACCGGTGCGGTCATAGTTACGGACAAGGTTTTTGCCCCAATAACCGGAACCGACTACAGCAACTTTAAGTTCGCTCATGGGAATCTTCCTTATGCGTTTCTGATTGCTTCAGCGATCATTTCCTGTTGTTCCCTTTCAAGGTAGGGATGCATGGGGATAGCAAAGATACGTTTTGCTGCGTCTTCACTCACCGGGCAGTCCCCTTCTTTATATCCGAGATCTTTGAAAGCGGTCTGCAGGTGAAGAGGAATCGGGTAATAGATGGGGGAAGGCACGCCTTTTTCTTTCAGCGCAGCCTGAATGCGGTCACGATGCTCACTGTCTTTGGCCAGCGGGCAGTACTGTGCCCATACCGAACGGTAACCTTCGGGGGCGGTGGGGACGGTCAGTCCTTCAACGTCAGCGAGAAGTTCCGCGTAGGTATCAGCCACTTTGTCGCGTAGGTCTACTTCTTCAGGAAAGATTTCGAATTTTGCGTTCAGTATTGCTGCCTGCAAGGTATCGAGGCGGCCATTGATGCCCAAGCGGACGTTGTCGTATTTATCCGGTCCCTGTCCGTGTACACGGTGGGAGCGCAGACGTGCTATCAGTTGGTCGTCGTCAGTGAAGCACATACCGCCGTCTCCGTAGCAGCCGAGGGGTTTTGCCGGGAAGAAAGAGGTGCAGGTGATATCCCCGAGGGAGCAAGCCCGCTTGCCCTTGTACTCGCCGCCGAAACCTTGAGCTGCATCTTCAATGATAAACAGGTCATGCTTGTCGGCAATGGCTTTGATTGCATCATAGTCGGCTGGCTGGCCGAAGAGATCTACGGAAATGACTCCCTTGGGGGTCAGGTCCGTAACCTTGGGTAGGACCATACCGTTGTCGGCGCCCTTCATGGCTTCGATGGTTTTTTCAAGCTTCTCGGGGTCGATGTTGAAGGTCACGGGATCAATATCAACGTAAACCGGAGTTGCTCCTAAAACCGCGATTGCTTCGGCTGTTGCAAAAAAGGTGAAGGGAGTGGTGAAGACAGCATCTCCCGGCTTGATGTCCAGCGCCATAAGGGCGAGAGTGAGGGCATCGGTTCCTGATGCGCAGCCGAGTGCGTGTTTGGTGCCGCAATATTCAGCGAGATTCTTTTCAAGAGCTGAAATTTCAGGTCCCATGATGTAAGCACCATGTTCAAGGACGTTGTCCATGTTTGCGCGGACCTGGTCTTCAATGCGGGAAAACTGTTTTTTGAGATCAATAAAAGGTATACCCATGAGATTATTCTCCATGTTTTAATGCGTGGGTTTATTTGATTAGACAACCTTCCAATTCGGACGTCTTAAATAAATTTCACTTGTGTTATCAAATTCTTCTGTGTTTAGGACCATAAGCCTGATTTTGCGTTTGATAGCTTGCTCGGCTTTGGAGCAGAGATCGCCTATGCGGTCAGGATTGGTATCGTCACCTATGATAAGGACATCTATGATACCTGAGTCGATTCCTTTGGCGTAATCATCAAGGATATATACAGAATCGACTTTACCGATAGTGGACAAAATATATTCCAGAATCTGGTCAATACCTATATATTTGCGGACTATTGAGCTGATTTCCGGAAAGAATGGGTGGGATGAATTGGCGTTGTAGTATATATAGCGCCCTTCTTTCTTTTTGTTCAGATATCCTGCTTCACTCAAGCCATCCAGTTCTTCCTTCATGGCATTGGGTGAGACATCAAATTCTGCAGCCAACTCCCTAAGGTATGAGGAAACGTCGGGATTGAGGAAAAGCTTGAGCAGCAGCTTTATACGTGTCTTTGATGTGAATAATTCTTTAAGCATGATGTTAGTTCGTTAAGTTATTCTGAACGAACTGTCAAATCGATTTGTGAAATTTCTTGGCTTATATTGATTTGAGGGAGATGTAATTATTAAACCAAATCTTTATAAAGTATTGTCATGATCTGGTGTTCTGTCAGTGATTGCAGTATTTTTTCAAGCTTGTTGTTTTCCACAATGTCGTAAGGGTCAAAGTAGTGAGTAAGAAACAGGTCATGTTCCCTAATAACTTTGATGGTCGCTTCAAATTCTTCAATAAAAAGAAGGTCATCTCCAAGAAATGGATTGCTTTTTCGGAGCATATTCCATGAGTCGAAGATAGCTAAGGGGAAATGCAGGCTGCACCCAGTGGGAATCTCTGTTATTCCGTGTGAATGGAGCGAAGGTGCGCCGTACCCTTTGTACCCGCAGGCAGCGGTTGAACTGCTGTATTTATAGCCCAGCTCGGCGAGTATTGGATATACACTTTCTGTATGCAGGTTACCATAATGAGGAGTTCTAAAGCCGATGCTCTCTACGCCAAGAATTTTTTCTATCGCTTCATGCGCCTGCTCAACTTCCGCTTTTTGCTCGGCATAAGAAAGTTTGTTGAAAAAGCGGTCCGGGGCCCAATGGGGATTATCAGGATGAGTGTAGGTATGGTTAATGATTTCATGACCTTCGGCCACAGCACGTTTATGAATATCCGGATATTTTTCAACAAATTTACCGATGACCGCAAAACCAGCCTTTATATCGTGCTTTTTGAGCATATCCAGTAAAAGTGGAAAGGCGGCAATGTCCTTTTCAAAATCAAAGTCAAAGGTCAGTACATATGCTGCTTCATCGCAGGGATTTATCTGCTTGCCCATGAATTGTGTAAAATATTGTTCCGGGAAAGTTAAATGGACAACTTTTCGGAGCAGATATGCCATGTATTTATTTTTTACGGGGCGTATGAGCGGGGTTGGGATCATTGCAAAATATCCATCAATTTTATTTATTGGTCTCGTACATTTTGAGTGTACTTTCTACCCTTCTTCATCAAACTCAGGGACCACGGTATGCAGCGTGGTCCTTACTTTTTCCGCATGGAATAGGTCAGCCGCAGCTTTCATCTCGGCAAGCTGTTTCTTGAATTTTGCGCAATAAGCCGCGTGGTCGTTTTCAAAGCCCTTTAGAACCATGATTTTATCATGCTCGGTGCGTACAATGCCTTCGCCTTCAGTGATCAACTCTTCGTATAGTTTTTCACCTTCACGCAGGCCAGTGAAAATAATTTCGATATCCTTGCCGGGTTCCTTGCCGGAGAGTCTGATCAGGTCGTGGGCCATGTCGGCTATTTTGATCGGTTCACCCATTTCAAGGATGAAAATTTCGCCGCCCTCGGCCATAACTCCAGCCTGCAGGATTAGCTGGGCCGCTTCGGAGATGGACATGAAATAGCGGGTAACATCTTTGTGGGTTACGGTGACAGGCCCGCCTTTCTCGATCTGTCGGCGGAAAAGAGGGACCACCGAACCGGAGGAACCGACTACGTTGCCGAAGCGAACAGCCATGAAAGTTGTTTTGGAATCGTGAAACAGACGCATGAGTAATTCAGTTACCCGTTTGGAGGCACCCATTATGTTGGTTGGGCGCACGGCCTTGTCTGTAGAGACGATTACAAAGCGGGCTACACCGTGCTTGTTCGCAGCAGTCATGACGTTTTTGGTGCCGCAGATGTTGTTATGCACAGCCTGCCACGGATTGCGTTCCATCATGGGGACGTGTTTATAAGCGGCCGCGTGAAACACTGTTTGGGGCTTGTATTTGCCAAAGGTTTCATCCATTAGCTGTTCGTCCTGCACAGATCCCAGTACAGTGACATAATCAAAAAATTTAATTTCGTGATGCAGCTCCATCTGGATGCCGTAAAGATTGGCTTCGCTGGAATCGACCAGAATGAGTTTCGCCGGATTGAAGCGCACCACCTGCCGAACCAGTTCAGATCCAATTGAACCTCCGCATCCGGTTACGAGCACGGTTTTGCCGGAAAGGTATTCGCTGATGGAAGTGCTGTCCAATTGTACCGGGGCCCGGCCCAGCAAATCCTGATAGCTTACATCTCGCAATGCCTTAATGCCGACTTTACCGTTTATGATTTCATCCATTCCGGGCAGAATTTTATAAGGCAGTCCGGTATCTTTGCAGGCATCGATTATTTCACGCATCTGTGCACCGGAAGCCTCGGCCACGGCAATGAGGATTTCATTGACACATTTATTTTCCACCAGTTCCTGAAGATCTGAAAGAGGACCCAGCACTGGTACGCCGTGGATAGTGCGGCCTTTCTTGTGCTTGTCGTTATCCAGAAAGCCGATGGGCCGGTAAGTCAGCTGCCCGCTGCTGATGATTTCACGCACAACCTTTTCGCCTGCACGTCCAGCTCCGATAATCAGGGCATTGTTGCCGTCAATGGGACATTTTTCCGGTGAAAAATGGATATTATTTCCGTCTTTGTATGCATAGAATGAGCGGATTATGACCCTCATTCCACCGCACATGAAAACAGTCAGCATCCAATCGATAATAAATACCCCTCGGGAAAAGCCGCCGAAGCCGAACTTGTACAGCACGAGGGTGACCAGAATAATGGATTGCAAAAAAGTTGCTTCAAGGATGTGCCAAAGGTCACGCAGGCTGGTGTAACGCCACATGCCCCGGTAAAGGCCAAGTCCCAGAAAAACCGAAAACTTAATAGTTACCGTGTACTTGATAATTTCAAAGCACTGTGTTTGAGCGTATTCCGGCAGATTGAAATCAAACCGGAACAGGTAGGCACCGTAAAAAGCACCTACAAATATAATCAGGTCCAGCAGGACCATGAGGTAAAAATTTGCGTTACGCAGGTTATGGATCATGTTTATCTTCCGCACCTTTTAATCAGCTCAATAATTCTATCCAGTTCTTCTGCTGACATGGCCGTGCCGGAAGGAAGACATAGCCCGCGTTTAAATAAATCCTCGCTGACTTTGCCGCCGAAAACAGTATTGTTTTTAAAGATCGGCTGCTTGTGCATGGGCTGCCAGACTGGACGGGATTCGATGTTTTCATTTTCAAGCGCAATGCGGATCTCATCAGGTGAAGCGCCGAATTCCTCAGCGTCAATGAGCATCACGGTAAGCCAGCGGTTACATTGGCCGTAATCGGCTTCAGGCATGAAGGATACACCCGCAATTGAGCCAAGCTCCTGCTCGTAATAATCGAAGATTTCCCTTTTGCGTTTTACTCGCTCGGGAATGACTTCAACCTGTCCGCGCCCAACTGCGGCCACTAGATTGGACATGCGGTAGTTGTAACCGATCTCTTCGTGTTCGTAATATGGTTTCGGCTCCTTGGCCTGCTGAGAAAGCCAGCGGGCGCGGCTGATCATATCTTCATCATCCGAAGCCAGAAGTCCGCCCCCGGAGGTGGTTATGATTTTGTTACCGTTAAAGGAGTATGCGGCCATGAGCGCCCCTTTTCCGGCATGCCTGC
The DNA here is from genome assembly GCF_963676065.1 of Maridesulfovibrio sp. Taxonomy (NCBI): domain Bacteria; kingdom Pseudomonadati; phylum Thermodesulfobacteriota; class Desulfovibrionia; order Desulfovibrionales; family Desulfovibrionaceae; genus Maridesulfovibrio; species Maridesulfovibrio sp. The sequence goes on from NZ_OY780933.1 coordinate 1,063,677, forward strand.
CTTTATATGTCGCGCCAACGGATTCAGCCGCATCCACAACCATAGGAATTCCATGCGGCTCAAGTATTTCAAGAATGCGATCGTAATCCGCGCATTGGCCGTAAAGGTCGGTGGGGATTACTGCTTTCGGTTTGCGGCCCTGAGAAATATAATGATCCACGGCTTCAGCCAGAAGATCAGGATCCATGTTCCATGATTTATAATCACAGTCGATAAAAACCGGTTCCGCCCCCAGAAATGTAATAGGGCTGACACTGCCGATGAAAGTAAGCGAAGAAGCGATGACCACATCACCGGTTTCCACCCCAAGCAGCCGCAATGCTATGTGTAGGGCTGCTGTTCCGCTGGAAAGGGCCGCGCAGTGTGCAAAGCCGGTAAGCTTGGAAAAATCATGTTCAAAGCCGTTGACCATCGGGCCAAGCGGAGCAATAAAGTTGCTTTCAAAAGCCTGGCGGACATATTCCTGTTCATTACCGCCCATGTGCGGCGGTGAAAGATATATGCGGTTATTTTTATTTGCGGGCACTTGCGGAGCTTCCTTTATGGATAAGAATTATATGTAACAACGGGTCTGATATTACATTTCCCGGTTTTAGTACAGTTTTTGTAATATCAATTGAAAGTGGCTGTAATGATTGTGTTAATATAGATGCTGTTAGCGGTCTTTCACTCTGGCAGGAACTCCCGCTGCGGTTATTCCTGCCGGGATGTCATTGATTGCCGTTGCGCCGCCTCCGAGTACCGCCCGGTTGTGAATGGTGATTCGCGGCAACACAGTGGCTCCGATACCAATCATAGCCTCTTCCTCAACTGTGACTTCTCCACCGAGAGTGGCTCCCGGCGCAATGTGGACGTGAGGTCCGATTACATTGTGGTGTTCTACCGTACAGTTGGTGTTAACGATAGTGTTGTCATTGATCACTGTGCCGGTATTGATGACAGCGCCCGCCAGTATCATGCACCCGTCGCCCACGATCACATTGGGTGCGATGATTGCAGAAGGATGAATAACTGTGAAAAAGGAATGTCCGGCGTCACTCAATTCTGTGAAAATTCGTTTGCGCAATTCGTTATTGCCTAGAGCGAGTACGATTCCGTCATGTTCAATCGTACTGATTGCGGAATTGCCGCCGGGAAGAGGGATGCCCATGACTTTCTTGCCGTGAAGTTTCCGGTTTTCATCTACGAAGGCTACGGGGGTGGCACCATCCATCTGTATCAATGCGTCGGCCACTACCTGCCCATGCCCTCCTGCGCCCATGATAATGATTTTCTTCATATTATCTGCCGTCCCGGTTCTTACTGCCCATGAATTCTTTCGCTGTTGCCTGCCCGGATTGGGATATCCCTTCGCGCTTAAATACGCGGGCCACGGTGAGATATAAAATTTTAATATCCAGCAGCAGGTTGTGGTTATCCACATACCAGACATCAAGCTTGAATTTGTCTTCCCATGAGATGGCGTTGCGGCCATTCACCTGCGCCCAGCCGGTGATACCGGGCCGTACATCATGGCGTCTGGCTTGCTCCGGACTGTAGCGTTTAAGATACTGCATCAGTAAAGGGCGTGGACCAACAAGTGACATATCCCCAAATATTACGTTGATCAGTTCCGGCAATTCATCAAGTGAAGTTGAACGCAGAATTTTCCCGAACCTGCTTAAACGCTCCGAGTCCGGGAGCAGATTGCCGTGCTCATCCCTTGCATCGGACATGGTTTTGAACTTGATGATGTTGAAAGGTCTGCCGTGTAGTCCCGGCCTGCGTTGGATAAAGAATATTCCGTTTCCCATCTTTTTATGAATGGCAACGGCAACCGCCACCAGCACAGGAAAAAAAATCAGCAGCGCGCTGATTGAAAAAACAAGGTCAAAACATCTTTTGGCTGTCACTATTTATAATCCCATGGCTTTCATAATGGTCGCATTGACCTTGTTAACATCAAATTTTTCAGCAATATATTCAAGTGATGCTGTACCCATACGTTGCATGAGGTCCGGCTGGAGAATGAATCTTTCCATTGCCAGTTCCAGAGCTGGAACATCTTGTACCGGAACCATAAATCCGTTTCGTCCTTCGATAACGGTTTCCCGGCATCCAGTGGCATCAGTCGTCACAACCGGCCTCCCGGTTGCCATTGCTTCCAGCACAGAGCGAGGGGTTCCTTCTCTATAAGAAGGTAATACGTAGACAGAGCAATTCTTTAACTCTTCACGAACATCTTCAACCGGACCAATATACTGAACACCATTATCCTGCCAGTTTTCAATCAGGGCGTCACTTAGTGAATCCGGTCCAAGGTCATATGGGCCGACCAACCTGAATTTGGCCTGCGGATATTTCTTTTTCAGATTTACGGATGCGGCGGCAAATTCTCGCACGCCTTTTTCCTTGAGCAGCCTTGAAATGCACAGAAATACCGGTCCACCTTCAGGCACAGGTGAGCTGGTGTAATGGTCAAGATCAACACCTGATCCGTTGGTGACAACAGTCAATTTGTTTTGCGGGATTATGCCAATGTTTTTGAATAATTCTCGGTCATCTGGATTCTGAAACATGACTGAGTTATTGCATGATAGCCCTACCCTATACATGGTTTTTACCAGTTTGAAGAGCAGCCCTCTTTTACCGGATGTCTGCCCGAAGGCATAGCCCAACCCGGTAATCATGGAGTAAATGTTTTTCACCCCGGCCAGCTTGGCCGCTATGGAGCCGTAAATGACAGGCTTGATGGTATATGAAAGTACCGTGTCAGGTTTAATGCGTTTCAGTATTTTTACCAGAGCGAAAAGTGCGGCAAGGTCTTTAAGAGGATTCATGCCTGTTCGCTGGATGGGAGCCTCAATGAATTTGATGCCCATGTCTGCGAGTTTCTGCGGCACGTCTTGGGAGTCAAGCGGTGCTATGCCGTAGACTTCGTGTCCCTCGGAGACCAGAGCTTTGAGCAGTGGGCCGCGAAAGTTGATAAGTGACGGGCTATAGCCGCCGATGACTGCGATTTTCACTACCCAATCTCCCAACACTCACACCAGCTCTGGAACATCAAGATGCTCCAGATTCTGTACTGGTTGTCTTTGATTCCGGCAAGATGTTCGTTCCAGGCCAGCCGTACCTGCCCTGCATTGAAATATCCTTCCCGGTCCAGACGGTCCGGAGCGAGCAGGTCTTCTGCCCATTCGCGTAAGGGGCCGCGCAACCAGCTGTCGATGGGAACTCCAAAACCCATTTTGGGTCGTTCTATCATTTCCTGCGGCACATATTTATACAGAATCTGGCGCAGAATATGTTTTCCCTGTCCTCCTGAAACACGCAGGTGCATCGGCAGCCGTTGAGAAAATTCCACAATCTCATGGTCGAGGAAAGGCGCGCGTGTTTCGAGGCTGATGCCCATTGCCGCCCGGTCAACCTTGGTCAGGATATCATCAGGCATATAGTTGGCCGTATCCATGAACTGCATCCATGAGGTCAGGTTGTCTTGTGGTGGCTGGCGGTTGGAATACTGAAACGGTCCCTTAAATTCACGGGCATTGCGGACAACGGTTTCCGGATTAAGCCAGATAGAAGTAAGGTCACGGTAATATTCAGAGGCAGAACCTGCCCCCATTACATCAGCGAGTTTATGAAGTTTCTGACCGGGCAGGCGCATTTGCAGGCTCGGTGGCAGAAACGGTTCGTACATTTGAAAGACTTTATTCCAGCTATGCGGTGATATGGACGAGATCATTCTCGATCCAATTTTGCGCAGGGGCGCGGGAATATTTGCTAACTTGTGCCACAGGGAGCAGCCTTTGAAATGACGGTTGTAACCGGCGAAAAGTTCATCCCCTCCGTCACCGGAAAGGGCTACGGTCACATGCTCACGGGTCATGCGTGAAACAAGGTGCGTAGGAATCTGTGAGGAATCGGAAAAAGGCTGGTCCCATATCTGCGGAATCTGCGGGATGATGTTAAGTGCATCCTGCGGCGAGACGTACAGCTCTGTGTGTTCGGTTCCGATATGTTTTGCTACTGCCTTTGCATCCTCGGCTTCGTTGTATGCTTCATCATCAAAACCGATGGTGAAGGTCTTAACCGGGGCCAGAGCGCATTGCTGCATCAAGGATACGATAAGTGAAGAATCCACCCCGCCGGAAAGAAAAGCCCCCAGCGGCACATCTGCGATCATTTCCCGCTCGATGACCTTGAGCAGCAGGTCTTCTAAAGTTTCGATTATTGCTTCATCCGGGGCCGTGAAAATCTTATTTTCGGCTTCCCGAGCACAATCAAGCAGTGACCAGTATGGCCGGGGTTCCATCAGTTCGCCATTTTCCCGCAGACAGGTCCATGTGCCGGGCATAAGGCAGAATGTATCTTTGAAGATTGTCCGTGGAGCAGGTACGTAGCAATAGCGCAGGTAGGCGGCTAATGAGTCGCGGTCAACTTCGCGCTTGAAATATTTTTTATAGCCCATGAGCGCTTTAAGCTCAGAGCCGAAGAGGAAGTTCTCGCCCTGTCTGGAGTAGTAGAGCGGTTTCTCGCCCATGCGGTCCCTTGCAAGCAGCAGGCAGTGCTCCCTACGGTCCCAGACGGCGAGAGCGAACATGCCGCTGAAGCGTTTAAGAGCTTCTTCAAAGCCCCATTGCTCAATAGCCTCAAGCATGACCTCGGTATCGGAATGGCCGCGCCAGCCGGGAAATCCCTCGGTCTGTTCCAATTCCGCACGCAGATCACGGTAATTATAGATTTCGCCGTTATAGACAGTAACGTAGCGGCCGGATCTGGAGTGCATGGGCTGCACACCTTCTTCGGTCAGGTCGATGATGGCGAGGCGGCGGTGGTCAAGACCAACGCCCCATTCAGGATCAGACCATTGATCGGAACCGTCAGGGCCGCGTAAATTCTGGGCGTCACCCATCTTACGGGCAATGCGTTCCAGACGGCTCGCGTCTGAGGAACGGCTGAGATCAATAAAACCTGCGATTCCACACATCTTGTATGCCTCCGGCGGCTCTCCGAAAGCCATAGAAACTTTTTTCAAAAAGATTCTATGGACTCTTCAAAAACTTTTACTATGGCTTCGCCGCGATTAATTCAAAAAAAACTATTGTAACTATACCCAACCTCACAAGCAGCCGTATAAAAACTAATAAAAGTTTTTGGGGTTGGCCCCGGCAGAGCCACCGAAGGCTTAGCTCCGTGTGTTGTCAGCGAACTTAAGGCGACCTTTGCCCAGCAGATCGTGCAGATGAATCATACCTGAGAGGGTGCCTTCTTCATCTACAACGGGCAACACGGTTATTTCTTTGGATTCCATGATGTCGAGAGCCTGCGCTGCGGACATTTCCGGGGTGATGCGTAGCGGGTTTTCTATCATAACTTCACGGGCAGGAATTTCGCTACTGAAATTTCCGGAACAGACCAGCCTGCGCACATCGCCATCGGTGATGACACCGGAGAGTCTGTTGCCGTCGAGCAGGGCAACAAGTCCGAGGCCGCCTTTATCGAGTACTGTAAGTGCCTCGGAAAGTGCGGTGTTCTGAGGGGCGGCGGGGATGTTGTCCGTGTGCATCAGTTCGCTGATACACAGGGTCAGCCTGCGGCCCAGAGACCCGCCGGGATGAAATTTTTTGAAATCATGACTGTCAAAACCCTTGTGATCCATCAGGCATACCGCCAGCGCGTCGCCCATAGCCAGTGCTGCGGTGGTTGATGATGTCGGTGCCAGTCCGTGGGAGCAGGCTTCGCATGGGACCTTGGTCTTTATGACGATATCTGAGAGGCGACCCATGGTCGATTCCATATCCGAGGTGATGGAAATGATTTTGGTGCCGAAGGAGCGGATAGCCGGGAGCAGTGCGTTCAGCTCGTCGGTTTCCCCGCTGTTGGAAATGGAAATGACCACATCTTCGGCCCGGACCATACCGAGATCGCCGTGAGCTCCTTCAACCGGATGCAGAAAGAAGGAAGGGGTTCCGGTGGATGACATGGTGGCGGCTATCTTGCGGCCCACTAAGCCTGATTTTCCCAGTCCGGTAATGATCACCCTGCCTTTGCATGCGGAGAGCATCTCCGCAGCCTTAGCAAAGTTAAGGTCAAGTGATTCGCGTATTGAGGCAAGTCCTTTCTCTTCAATTTTAAAGACTTCCTTGCCTCGTTTTATGAAGTCGGAAAGTTGTTTCTCGGTCATTTGTTACCTATTTTACGAGCGAGGTGAGGTTGAATATCGGTCCCATGATGGCGACGACAATAAAAGCGATGAGCATACCGATGAAAAGCAGCAGCATGGGTTCGGCCAAAGCGACAACGCGTTTCATGAAGTTATCAACGTCTCTTTCAAAGATGGTGCCCATGCGTTGCAGGAATTTTCCGAGTTCCCCGGATTTTTGGCCTGCGGTGAGAGTCAGGATGTAGATATCCGGATAAATTTTCTGCTCCGCAAGTACGGAACTTAAAGATCTACCGGTGGCGACTTCTTCACGGGCTTCGCTCATTTTCTTTTTGAAAAATGTGGATTTAACAGCGTTGGCGGAGCTTTCCATGCCTTGCACAAGGGGGATTCCCGCATCGATCTGGAATCCAAGTATACCGGAAAAACGGGCCAGTGTTGATTTCTGGACCAACGGTAGTTTCCATAACAGTTCGTCCACCTTTTCCCGGAATTTAGGCACGGACTTATAAGCGCTGACCAGTGCGAAAACTATACACAGGGGGATAAGCAGCGCCATGGGTCCCAGTCCTTCAAGTGTATTGCCAACCGCGACAACTATTTTGGTGGATGTGGGAAGTTCACCCTTGGCGGCTTTAAATACAACGGTAATCTTGGGCAGAACTTCGGAAAGCAGGAAATAAACCGCGCCCATACCTATCATCAGGATGACTACCGGATAGACCATGGCGGTCATGAGTCGTCCGCTGACTTCAGCGCGTTCTTCTTCATATTTGGCGATATTTTCAAGTACATCGCCCAGCTTACCAACTGATTCCGCTACCTGTACCATTCCCACGTAGACCTGCGGAAAAATTTTGGGGTACTTGGCAAGGCAGGATGAAAAGCTTTCCCCGGACTGGACCGCATCGCGTATCTCCATCCATGTGTGACTGGCTCTGCCGCCGGTCATACGGGCCATCATGTCCAGAGACTGGGCCAGCGCGGTTCCGCTTTGCAGCAGGATACCGAGATAGTAGAATGATTCACCCAGTCTTATTTTGCCTCCCATGGACATGGAAGCCGCCAGACTCTGGGTAGAACTTTTTTCTTTTTGATTGGATTTGACCTTTTCCAGACGCAGGGGCATGAGTCCCTTGCTCTGCAAAGTAGCAAAAGCCCGGGATTGGGAGGAAGCTTCAACAAATCCTTTTTTCTTTTTACCTTCGGCTGTGACGGCTCTATATTGATAGGTGGGCATACAGTCCTACTTGAGTTCTACAATGAGCGAGAGCATCTGCCCTTTGCGCTCAACATCCATGGCAATGGCCGCAGCACCGCCCAGTGATCCGTAAATCTGGAGCAGCTTGGTCGGACCGGTGATCATCTCACCGTTAATGCGCATGAGAACATCCCCGTTTTCCAGACCGAGCTTTTTGAGCATGGAATTGGTCTTGATGTTAGTGATGCGGAATCCCTGAGTCTTGCCGCCCTTGCTGTTAGGTTTGAAGAGGGCCTGCTTGAGGAACGCGTTGGGATCGTCCAGAATCTGCTTGGCTTCGGTTTTGTCGACGGTAATCTTGTTGGTTTTGCCGCGTACAAGTTTCAGGCTTTGAACCTGATCCCACATGGCAACTTTTTTTTCTTCGCGTCCGTATTTCCAGATGACATACTGAGGCTTGATCTCGGCAAGAGTCCAACCCTCGTGCTCATCACCTTCGCGCAGGATGACGGTTTCGTTTTTTATTCTGAATACGGCCATGTCCGTATCACCGGTCAGGATGCCCACAAGCATCCATGTGGCCGGAGTTACGGTGGTTTTTTTCTGTATCTCAGCCGGGTTATCAAGACTGAGGATATTTTTACCAAGGATTATTTTGGAGTCTTTTTCTATCTCAGTAGTAACATCCGTAGAAAAAGATTGGCCGAGAATGGGCGCAGTGGGCTTGGGCAGTGGTATAAATGACGACACAAGATAAGCTGTGGCCAGCCCGAAGGTCAGCGGCCATAGCCATGCCGGAAATTTGGTGGCTTTAAGCTCCATTAAAAGTATATCCTATTTTTCTTCAATTTCAGCGTAAGAATGGTAGTTGTTTTTAATCCACTTGTCCATACCCTTGGTGTCGTGGTAAATGTCCAATCTTAATAGCCTTTTTCTGACGCTTTTAGCCGAGCTGTAATAAAAGAGCCTTACCTTTCGGGAAAGGCGGGCACTGAAGACATTCTGGGTGCCTTTAACCTTATGTATATTCATGCCCGGTGTTCCTGTATCCTGTACATCAAAGCGGATCAGGGTTTCGATGACCTTTTTAAACAGTTTGAACTGCGTGGAGTATACTTTTTCAAGGTCGGCAATAAAGCTGGGCATGGCTTCGCTTCTGGTCAGCAATGATTCAAGGATTTCAGTGACCCTTTCAAATCCTTTTCCGGCTCCGACGCTTTTTTCGGTTTTGCTCTGTTCTTCAAGGCGTCGTTGCTCGTCCTGCAGCTGTTCCACCTCTTCTTCCAGTAACTGGTGGTAACCTTTGACTTCTTTCATCTCAGCCATGAGGATATTGACCTGCTCTGCTGTCTTTTTACTTTTGCCCAGATAGAAGTGAAGCATGCGCAGCAGGTGGTCTTCCGTGACCGGCTTGGGGATGAAATAGGTGAATACATCGGATTGGGCTTCGTCTGTGGCCTCGGCGTCCATTCCGGTTAACAGGACAACCGGGATGTACGGATATTCCTCACGTATATAGGGCAGGATATCCACGCCACTGAGTCCTGAACCTTCAAAATGGACATCCAGCAGGATCACGTCCGGTTCTTCCTCTGATTCCTTGAGAAAGGCCAGAAAGGACACCGGATCATAGAAAGATTCATGCTTTTCAAGAATTCCCGCGTCCCGGAGGATGGAAACTGTGTATTCATGCAAACGCGGGTCGTCGTCTGCCAATACGAAGAATAAAGGATCCTGTTCCGGGGTCATTATTTATCTCCTGTTGCTGGAATAGCCCCTGCGGGGCCGAATGTTCCGAGAGGAATGAGTATGGTTACTTCAAGTCCTCTGGAACCCAGATTTTCTGTGTTCCTGGCTGAAATGTCAAAACCCATGTTATCGCCGAAAAATTTTACGAATACGGTTCCCTGTCCCATGGCTTTGCCTTTGCGCTTGGCCGAAGGCACGGCTCTTTTAAAAAGATCTTGCAGCCTGTCATCGGGAACCCCGCCGCCGGTATCGGTTATCCTGATCCGAGCATAGTTCCCCTTTACGTCGGCGAGTATGGACAGGCGCGGTTTGAAGGTTTTAAACTCTTCACTGCCTTGGCGGAGCAGTTCAATCTGGTGCAGCTCCATGGCGGTCTGGCTGTTCCTGATCAGGTTAAGAAGAATTTCCCATGTTTTATATCTGTCAACAAGGATTTCTTCGTCCCTGTCCATCCATTTCTTAAAATCAAAGTTGAGGTCCAGCCTTTTGCGGGAATGCTGTTTATCGTTTTCAATGCTATCTGTAAGTTTTACCGCCAGTTCGTCAAGTCCTATAAGCTGCGGCTTAAAGGAAAGTCGCTTTTCCAGATCGCGCAGATGCTCGACAATGCTCTCCTCAAAAGGGGTCACAATCTGATGGTATAATTCACGCTCTTTAACTTTGGGCAGGTCGTTGACTATGGTGTGAATCTGGGATTTCCATGAATTCTGGAGCACCATAAGCTCATCTTTTACCATGTTGGCCTGCGTTATCATGTCGTCGGTAAGTTTTTCCGTGGCGACCATGAGCTCTAGTTGCCTGCGTTTCTGGCGCTCATCGCGGATGGATTTTTCTCTTTCAAGTTTTTCCCTGTCCGCAGGTGATTTTCTTTTCGTCATGATGAACATAAAGATAATGGCCACCACATAAAGGGTCATAAAAGAGCGGCTCAGGAATAGTTTGGAAGAAAAGTTCCCGGTCATGTACAGCAGGCGCGAAAAGATAAAGGCAAAGAATATATTAAAAAAGCCAACATAAGTCATAGTCTCCCGGCCACCGAGCCTCCATGAAAAATACAGGCTGGAGACAACAAGGAAAATGCAGAAAATATAGTGTCTGGCAACGCTTTCGGCCATGAAGTCGAAAAGAACATAAGCCAGTATATAAAATGTCGCGAGCAACGGAAGCCGCCAGCTTACAGCCTTCAGGCGTGAATTGTTTCCTGATCCGCTATAGCCGGCCAGGTAATCCAGAAATTTTTTATATATTTTTTTCATATGATTTTGCATTGGGATTGGTTGTTGTACTTTCGGCCTGTTGTGCCGTAATCCAGAGGGATGGGCAAGGGCTGTTTTGGGTTAGGGCTTGACTTTTATACGCTCTGCTTTAACACAACACTTTTGGAAAGTGTGATTGAATAAGTTCCAAACGGGTTTAAGCTGTTTCAAAAATTTCTTTTCTGAAAAATGAAGGAATCATGAATACAAAATCAATCGTTCTGGCTTTGACAGCCATAATAATTATAGTCTCCGGTTGCGCAAAACAACCTTCCCCGGCAACGGATGAGCCTGCGCTTATTACCGATGAAAGCCTCGATGTTTCGAAGCTCGTGGGGCAAAAACCCTTGAGCCTTGCCGGGTTTGTGGAGTATTCCGCTTCTCAGCAGTACTCTTCTTTGGACAGTATATATAACCGTCCGCCGGAGGATCTGTCCGGGAATTATTTTGTGCGTTTGAGCAAAAGCAATGAGATTGTCAATCTTGCAGAAAATGTAACTACATTTGTGCAGAATGGAAATATCCTTGCGTCCGGATTCAAAAATGGAGTTGTCCGCATGTATGGCGGGCGTGGATGCACGGCAGTGCAGGCTGCGGCAAAGCCAGTTAATGCCGTTTCGTGGTTTTCCGGTTCAAACCTGCTGGCTGTCTCGTCCGGTACAAATAAGGTTGTTGAGGTTTTTGATGTTAATCAGTGCGCAAGGGTGCGGGTTCATGATGTGAACAGCACTGTGGATATGTTTTCTCTTTCTCCCCGGGGCAGTTGGCTCGCGTTGATTGATAAAGCCCGCAGGCTTTGGGTTGGACCGGCGACTGGAAAATTGCGCAAGATTGATCGCTTCCCCTATCAGCCTCTTTCGCTGAGTTTCTCCAATGAAGAAGGTATCCTCATGGGGGTTGATGCCACCGGCAAGATGGTCATGTGGAGCCCGCTCAAGTTGACTCGTATCTTTGATCAGAAAATAAAAGGCGGACCTTTCAAGTCCGCGCATGCGGACGGTCCCCGGCTAAATATCGTCACTGAAAAGGATGAACGTTTTCAGTGGGATGTCAGTAGCCGGAGCAAGGCGCCTTATCATGAACAGGAGTATGGTTTTTTTCTTAAAAATGGAGTGCTGTTCTACCTGTCCCCCCGGAAAACATTTTCCAAGAAAGTTTTTTTCAAGCCTGTTTCACTCAGTGTAGAGCGTTCTCCTTCCGGGAAAGCCTACCGGGTCAAGGATATAGATGGGGAGTTTCGGTTTTACTCATCGATTAGCGGCAATTCCCTAAATGAAAGTCCTGATTTGGCCGATTGGGAAAAAGTTAAGCTTGGCCGCAATTATTCCTTTTCCGAACGAGGAAGAGAGTTCTCGCTTGCTGTACCCATCGCTCAGCGTGAATTTCAGAGGTTGTATTGCAGGTATATACCAAGTAAAGGGTATTATCTTTGGTGGGAAAAGATGCTCCGCCCTGATGATTATTTTAGGTTTCGGGGTAAGCTGCCTCGCCGTGTAGGGATAGCGGCTGAATCTCCTCTTGACTGGGAGCCGCTGGAAAGGGACAAATCTGATATCAGGGATTGATCTCTGGATATGTTTTAATAAGTAGAGGAAATTATGCAGAAAAAAAGAATTCGTATTGCAGATCTCAAAAATGGCCAGCGCGGTTTCAGTCTTATCGAGCTGATGATCGTGATTGTTATTCTCGGCTTGCTTGCTTCCATGCTGGTGCCCAAAATCATGGACCGCCCCAACGAAGCAAGGGTTACCAAAGCCAAGATGGATATGAAAGCCCTTGATTCAGCCCTGAAGCTGTACAAGCTTGATACTGGTCGCTATCCGACTACCGAACAGGGATTGCAGGCTTTGATCACTAAACCGGATACACGCCCCGTACCCCGCAACTATCGTAAAGGCGGTTATCTGGATGCAACAACCGCTCCTGTAGATCCCTGGGGTTACGATTATATTTACAGAAGCCCGGGTGAAAATGACCGGCCATATGAGCTGATTTCGCTTGGCGCCGACGGTATGGAAGGCGGTGAGGATTATGACGCTGACATCAAGAGTTGGGAATAAGCTGATTCTTTGAATCTTATGAAAATGCACTCTTCCCGTCTTTTTTTGGGCGGATTTACCTTTATAGAACTACTTATTGTTCTGTTTATAGTGGGCATGGGCTGGTTTACGCTCATGCCCAATCTTGATCTTGCCGGAAGCCGGGGAGACGACAGTATCAGCGAGGTGAATGCCCTTATTTACGAGGCTAGGGCCAAGGCTGTAGAGAGTGATTCCCGGCAGGTTGTGTATATTGATTTCAAGAATGGATTAGTCAAATGGAATGAAGAGGAAGCAACCCTTCCTTCCAAAGTTTCCAGCGGTCATTTGAATGAAGAGCCTCTCGGTGATGACGGGGTGGAATTTACTATCTATCCTGAAGGTTTCAGTGATGAAGTTCGTCTGGTTTTTTCAGACGGCATGACTGTTGTGCTGGACCCTCTTGCCGTGCGCTTCGGGGAGATGTGATTGTGTCCCGGAAGAATGGTTTTTCCCTGATAGAGATCATCGTGGCTCTGGTTATTGCCGCGACCCTGTCCATGAGTTTTCTCGGTGTGCAGCGTCAGAGCGCACTTCTGGCCCAGTCCGCCAAGGACTCGTGGAATGTGCTGAATCTTTCACAGGATGTTTTGGCCCATAAGTATCCGGAAAAAATGAATGTGCTTTCCGCTGGATGGATTTCCTGGCCCGGGCCTCCCGCCGGAAGTTTCAGGGTCGAACTGGAGACAGTTTCTTCAACGGGCAAAGGGTATTATCATCTGGAAACCAAAAGTGATAGCTATAGTCTTCTCTGGAAAATATACCGCGTTTCACATAGAAAGAAGCTTAATTAATGATATCTTTTCAGCGTCATCATAGTCCTCCTGAATGTCAGGGTGGATTCTCACTTATCGAAGTTCTTATCGGGCTGGTCCTGTCCGGGCTGCTGATGAGTATGGTCGCCATGGTGCTGGGACAGTCGATAACCAATAATGAAGTTGTCCGTTCCAGTTCCGGACTTTCTGCGCGGATGTTTACGCTGCGTCGTATCCTGCATCGCGATTTACAGAATATCCTTCCCGGAACCTCTGTTAGCGGAGATGGAACCTCTCTAACAATTGCGACTAACAACTGTATTTTTAAACCCGGGGTCGGTACTGTTACCGTAACCTGGGATTTTTCATCCAGTATGATCAGGCGTAAAGAAATTTCAGACGCATTTGAATTTGAGAATTCATATTTTTTGATGCGTGGGCTTGATTCGTGGACTGTAGAGTTTTTAGACGGCAAAAATGATGTATGGAATTCAGCCCGTCAGCAGACGGGGCGGGGGCTTACAGGCGGACTCACTAAAGCCCTGCGTATGAAAATGAGATTTGATGACGGTCAGGATGTGACGATTGTCGAGAGGATTCCGTATGCCACGGAGTAATCATGATAAAAGGTCCCGCGGAGTGGTGCTGGTCATTGTGCTGGTACTGTTTATGGCTCTGTCCGGCCTGACTCTGATGACTATCGAGGTCAGTTCCCGGGGGGCAGTGGAGGCCAGTCGGGTCCGCAATGAGTATGAGGCAGGGTTCAAAGCCGAAGAAGCCTTGTACGTGGCTTACGATCTGTTAAGGGATGATGATACCCCGTTTTCTGATACGCAACGTGAAAATTGGGCCGGAAAATGGGAAGATGATGGTCTTGTCATAGAAATTACACCTTGTAACAGCAAAATTGATATTAATAGACTTATCGATTCCGGGAACAGGCAAAGAGTTCTTAATGTTCTGTCCAATATCCTTCCCCGTGGTTCTGATGTGAAAACCATGGCCGGAAGCCTTGCAATCTGGGCAGGTAAGAGCGTTGATTCCAAGCTGAAAAAAATGGATTCTTTTTTTTATGCTTCTCAGTTTCCGTCTTATTCTCCTCGTAGCGGTAAGCTTGAAATTCCCGAAGAAATCCTCCTGATCCGGGGATGGCAGGATTTAGGCCGGCAGTGGGTGGATGAAAATTTAACTGTCTGGGGATCTGCTAAACTGAATATTAATTTTGTTTCTCGTGAAATTCTGCTGGCCTACTATCCTGATTTGGGCAAAAATGTTGATAGAATCATGCACTGGCGCAGAACAAGGGGATTTACCGATATCAGTCAGGTTTTATCTGTCGCCGGATTGAATTCTGACTCCAGTCTGTATAAGGAAATGCTGAACGAGCTCGGAGTTAAAACGAATTCTTTTGAGGCCAGGGTTACCGCCACAGTGGGCGATTGCACGGTGGTTAAGAGGTATATTATTTCCCGGAGCAGCGCGCTTGAAGTCGGTGAGCCAACGCTGAAATTCCAGAATGATATTTCCGTAACCTTTGCTGAAGATCAGTAAATGGACAAACTTATCGCTAAAAGGTATAGGACAAAGCCATAGATGGCCTTTAAAAAAATTGTATATATACTTTCATTCAAGGGAAATGAACATCAGTGGATGATGTTTGACGGCAAGAACCTTACCGACTCGGAGGGGCCTGCTGAAAAGAACAGGCATCCGGTTGTTGCCCTATTGCCTGATCCCCTTTTTTTCTTTTTCAAGCCCCGCGGAGTCATCAAGCCCCGTCACGCCAAGTCTGCCACCATGATGCAGATGAGCTATTCTTTTCCTGTACAGGAGGAGGAATTCAGGGTGCTGCGACCTTCCGGCGTGGCTGTGCTCGGCTATACCAGACATGATCTGCTGAACCGTTTCCTCGATCGGCACCGCGAAGTTCTTGCTAAAGCTACTGTTTTGACTTCTGAATTTGTTGTCTGCTGGAGAGCGGCGGTGGCTGAAGGACTTTCCGTATGGAGCTGGAAAGGGCAAGGGGTTCGCATTCTGGCCGGTGGGGATGATCTGACGTATTTCCGCGGCTCTGATACAGAATTTACAAACAGGCTCAATCGGCTCGGCCTTGATGGTGAACCAGAACAAATTGGACTTGAAAAAGCCTGTCTGGTGCTCACGAAGAAGAAGGTTCGCTGGGCGAGACTGACTCTGGTAGGTGGAATCCGTGCAGGTGCCGACAAGTCCATAACTATCGATTACAAGCCGTATGCGGTAGCCGCTGTTCTGATTTCCATTCTCGGATTATTCTTCATCGCGGGACAGTTTCATCGCATGCAGCATGCCCAGGAGCAGGCAACCCTTTGGCGCGGTAAACTCAAGGAAGTCTATGTAAGCGCTCTCGGTCCTAATCACGGTTCCGATCCTTACGGTAAAATTTTATATAAGCTGGATCAGCTCAAAAGCGGTGGGAGCAGCGGCGGGATCGATGTGCTCGGGCTGTTGGCCGTACTTAGCGAAAGCGCTCCTGTGGGTATAGAAATCGAGGGATTCTCCCTTGGTGCCGATTCCGGTAATATCCGCGGTAAAGTCGGCAGCTATGCTGAGCTGGATGCCATGATGGAAAAGCTGACCGCAAATAGTGAATTTAATTTTGTTCTGGAACAGGCAAATAATATTGATGGCGGAATCGGTATCAGCCTACGTGCAGAGTACAACCGCTAACCTCGGGTAATGTAATGGATCTGGAAAGATTTTACATATGGCAGGATTGGCCTGCGGAAAGGCAGAAATTGTTCTTCACCGCGCTTGTTGCCGGCTGGGCCTTGATCCTTTTTATGGTTTGGTCCGGTCTCGCCGAATCCCAGTCCAAGGCTGAACGGATAATGCTTTCCAGTAAGCAGAAGTACGCCAAGGTTGTCCCTCTTGTGGAGCAGCTGAAGGCCGGAGAAGCTTCTGTGGGCGCGCTGGTTGATCGTGAGCCTATGATTGCTGCTCAGCAGGTAATCCGAGATCTCGGCCTGGACGGCAGATTGACCTCTCTCCGCCCCTTACAGTCCGGTGCTGATGCAGGGCAGGGAGTACAGGTTCTGCTTGAATCTTTGAACCTGCCTGAACTGATCGCACTGCTTCGCGATTTCAAAGTGCGTGGCGCCTTGAAGGTTTCAAGTTTCAATATAAACCACAGGCTGGACTCCCCTGAGTTGGCTGATGTGCAGATCATTCTTGTCAGGTAGGTCCATCGGATGAAGTTTATTCCAAAAATTTCCTTTAAATTCTCCTTCAAAAAAGTTGTGGGGAGTTTTTTCCTTTTTCTGGCCGGACTGATTCTCGGCGCGTTTCTGTTCATGCCTTGGGAAGTAGCATGGTCACAGGCTTTTAAACTTGCTGATGCCAAGATCTCCAAAGCCACTATCCAGTGGGGAGATTTTGTCGATGCCGGTCCTCTTTCGTTTGAAGTTACCAACGTTAATGTGACTACAAACAAAGGTCTTACCGTCACCGTGCCGCAACTGGGGGTCTCCCTCGGACTATCCCCGCTTGTTGAAGTTCGGGTTAAGACCGGGCCTACTCTTACCGCACGACTTTTCAGGACCAAATCCCTGACCCTCGGAGGCGGAGTAGATCTGGCCCATTTGGTTCGTATGGACGGTCTGGGTGGTAAGGTGCGCATCACCGCCGATGTCGGTTTTCCTGAGTGGGGTGCTCCTCCGCATACGGGAAGTCTTGTCGTCCGTTCTGATGCGGTCGAGATTCCAGGGGGTATGGTCGCTGAAGATGTAGATGTTAACGCTGTGCTTGCCGGGAAACAGTTTCAGCTGAATTCATTCAGTTGCGGACAGCCTATTCCTGTTACCGCCAAGGGTAACGCCGTGCTGGACTGGAAGAGATTACCTAATTCTTCCTACACGATCAGCGGAACTACGACTTTCGGCTCGACCGAACGCCAATTTTCCAAGTCCGGCAAGCTGAGCAAGTATTTAAATTTTTAGTTTTACCGCGTGATTTTAGGGGCATGTTCGGTTACCCTTTACTATGAATAAACCGTAATTTTTCTGTGCGGGTGAAAAGCTGATGATTTCAAATAATATTCTTTCCTTTGCCAAGTCCGTACTATGTGAACTGCTTGAGCCGGGATGTATAGCAATTGATGCTACAGTCGGTAACGGTTATGACACTGTTTTTCTTTCTGAGACAGCAGGGGCGGACGGGCATGTCTTCGGATTCGATATTCAGGAAGAAGCGGTTAAGCAGACCGAGCAGCGCCTTAATGAAGAGTGCCGGCCGCAAAACTGGACTATCTTTCATTCCGGGCATGAAAATATGCTCGAACTCATTCCCGCTGAATTTCACGGACGGATTGATGTAGTCATGTTTAACCTCGGTTTTCTGCCGGGCAGTGACAAGACGGTCATAACCAAATCCGCGACCACTCTTGTAGCCATTGAGGCTTCCCTTGGTCTTCTTACCAGAGGTGGGCTGCTTTGCGTTGCTATCTACGCCGGACATCCCGGCGGTGATGAAGAAGATAGGGCGGTGCGGGAATATTGCACCGCGCTTGATTACCATGCCTACCGGGTAATTCAGAGTGAGATGATCAACAAACCCGGCTATCCCATCAGAATGCTTTTTGTAACAAAGCTCTAAGGCTTATCAGCTGGCTTACTTATTGATCTTTGTCCCGGAATAGGTGAACGCTTTTTTGTCCATGGTCCAGTATGTTCCACGGTCGATGCCAAAGGATTTACCACAGGGACAGTAGACTTTGCCGTTGCGTTCTTCGGCATTCCATATTTTTTTGATCCTGTCCTTATGGCAGCGGTGAACTTCACCTTGACCTATCTTGTAATATTTCCATAGCTTGCGTCTGCAAGCAGAGCATTTGAGTACGAGCATTCTGAAAGCATAACGGATGGAATATTTCCCGTAAACCCATATAAAAGACGGAAAAAGCCTGCAATTGAGCTATTGCAGGCTTTTTGTATAGATATGTCCCGTCCTGAAATAGGTTTACACCCAAAGGACCTATTTTATGAAAAAGGAAGAAAGTCAAAGAGTAAGGCGAAGTCAGCGCGATTACACAATGGGCTTTAAATTAGCGGTTGTTGCGATGGTAGAAGAAGGCGAAATGACCTACAAGCAAGCCCAAAAGACATACGGGATTCAAGGCCGCAGCACTGTTTTAGTCTGGCTGAGAAAGCACGGAACCCTTGACTGGAGCAAACCTATGGTACATCTGAAAAGAATGCCAAAATCTAAAGAGACTCCAGCACAAAAGATCAAGCGTCTTGAAAAAGAGCTTCAGGAAGAGAAGATCAAAACTATGCTTCTCAACGAAATGATTGATATTTCTGACAGAGAACTGGGTACTTCCATAAGAAAAAAACTTACCCCCGAGCTGCACGAGGTCTTCAGGAAACAAAGCAAATAAGTTTATCTGCTTGCTGTAGACAGCTCGGGGTGAGTCGGCAATCGATATATCAGGCTGAAAAACGCCATAAGGTACGGGAAAAACAGTTCCAAGAAGTAAAGAAACTTGTTTTGAGTCTGCGGGCCAGAATGCCTCGGCTGGGAACGCGTAAGCTTTATTTTTTATTGCGTGAGAAATTTGTAGCTCGTGGAATCAAGCTTGGACGGGATGCCTTTTTCGCATTATTGCGCAGAGAGCATTTACTGATAAAAACAAGAAAAAATTACACAAAAACTACAAATTCAAAGCATTGGCTCAAAAAACATCCTAATTTATTGAAGGAGTTTAAGCCTCAGTATTCAGAAGAAGTCTTTGTTAGTGATATAACTTACGTAAAAACGTTAAATAAAACATACTATCTATCACTAATTACAGACTCTTTTAGCAGAAAAATTGTAGGTCACAATTTGAGTTCTGATCTTAGTGCCGAAGGGACCGCTAAAGCTTTAGATATGGCTATCAAAAACCGAAAAACGCGAAACAAAACAATCCACCATTCAGATCGTGGATTGCAGTACGCATCGTCCATTTATCAAAACAAGCTCAAGAAAGCCGAAATGGTCCCATCTATGACAGATGGGTATGATTGTTACCAAAATGCGTTAGCTGAACGTATAAATGGAATTTTAAAACAAGAATTTTTGGTGTTTAAATGCACTAGTTTTGATGAGTTAAATTCACTCGTAAAAGAGTCTATTGAAATATATAATTCTGAACGTCCTCATCTTAGTTTGAAAATGAAAACACCGAACCAAATACATAAACAGGGCTGTGGGGGTACCCCCACAGCCCTGTAGTAAACCAATTAACCGTCAATCTATTTTAGGACGGCTCAATACAGCAATGCGTTAGGGCGAAGTCTTGAAGAAAATCACCGGACTCATGGAGATACTGCCGGTATGAATTAAATAAAACTGAAGCCGTTAACCCCCTTGGCTTGAAGTCCTTTTAAACCCATTGCCGCTCTGGAGAGTAAGGTGTCAATGTCGGTTCCTTCCCCTTTGCTGAGAGTAAAAGAGGCGCTGACCATAAATCTGTCCGGTCCGGAAATAATTTCTGTGCTCGCAAGGGCGGCTTTGACTGAACTGAGATCGCGTTTAAGAGCTTCGAGGTCATCAGCTAGAATAAAAAAACCGTAATCACTACGCGCGATTATCTCCCAGCCAAATGAGTGCTGATCCAGCAACGAGGATGCTTTTTTTAAGGCCGCGAATCCTCCGGCCCAGCCGAATTTTGAATTTATCTCCAGTATATTATCAACATTGAATGCTGCAAGAACCGGTTCATTGCCCGTCTTCATGCCTTCTTTAAGTAGAAGTTGTCCTTTCTCGATAAAAACACCGAGATTATAAAAGCCGGTAAGGGGGTCCCTGCTGTAAGCATCCTTGATGGAGCGAACCCGCTCAAGTTCGTTCAGATTATTGGTCACCCTCCAGGAAAATTCCTCCACCTCAAAGGGCTTCTTGAGAAAATCATTCGCTCCACGTTTGAGGAATTTCGCGGTGATAGCTCCGGAATCATGAGCGGATACTCCGAGAATGGCAAGCTGGTCTCTACTATGGGTTTTGCGTATTTCGCTGACCAATTCAAAACCGTCCAGATTCGGCATTTCGTAATCTGTGAGCAGCAGCTTCACATCCGGGTTGGCTTTGATCAATTCAAGGGCTTCGGCTCCGTCTTTTCCGGGAAGAACAGTAAAATTGAGGCGTTCAAGGAGATTCTGCATGATCTTGCGGGCTGTGGAGTTATCTTCGGCAATGACAACCTTGATTTCATGGTTGGAGTAGATGCGGCGGATCAGATCCACCATTTCCTCAAGATCCTGCCTGCTGGATTTATTGAAATAGTCCAGCACATTTTTTTCTATAAAGCGATTACGTATTTCTTCATCGAAAGTGGAGGTCAGAATTATACAGGGAACTTTGCGGGCAAGGACATAATCTACAGCCTCGCCGTCCGGAGCCCCTTTGATGTTAAGGTTCATGACCGCTATAAAAACATCATTGCCGGCGTCTTCAAGCCTGCTCTCAAGGGCATCCATGGAATTAACGACGATGGTATCAAATGGAGTGATGGATTCAATGTGTTCTGTAATAATTCTTGCTTGAGTGTTGCTGTTTTCCACTACAAGCACTGTATTTTTATTTGTCTGACCGGACATGCCGCCTCCTTTTAATTTTGACTAAGCTTACCAAGTATTGGCAAGATACACTTTGGGAAAAGATTAAGGCAAGCCAAATGATTGCGAGTACGTTATAATCTCTGAAAATAACGTGACATGATCAGTTCTCGATGAGGGGAGAGGAATAAGTCTCTATGATTTCCTCAGTATCAATACGCTCGGCGGGCGTTTCGCTGCTGCGGGAAACAGCCTCATCTTCTTTACGCTTCTGTGCCAGATGCTCATCCAGAGCCTGTGTGGCGTTTCGCGGTTTCTGAGATTCCTGATATTCATTCACATTGGCTCCCACCACCGCAACTCCAAGTATAGTAGCTGCACCCCAGATACATCCGGTACAGGGCAGGGAAAAAATAAGAATGCATAGGGCTAAAGTCCGTATTCTCAGCAAAATAAACCTTAACTTCCATCGGCGGACGGGCCGCCGGGCCAATGTTTCAGCTACTACAGCTGTATAATTTTTGTAAGCTGGTACATGAAGTACACCTCAAACACTGATACCGCAAATTCTCAGAAACCACGGACGCAGAACCTTATATTATAATTATACGTTATTCTGTGGCAGAGTGAATTATAAGTGTGCATTTAGAAATAATAATCAGTGTTTATTTCGTTTTTCGAAATTTAAATGTTTTAAATATACTTTCACACTGTAAAATTGGAATATAGACATAAAAAAAGAACTGACATTTATGCATAATTCACTATTTGGCAAAAATATCTGTAAAATTATGTTTAATGTATTTGACAGTTACTACAATCTACTTTATCCATAATTCTTCCAACTACAAGTTAGTGAAAAAATAATCCTGAAAGGAGATTCCAAGTGGAAGATTATTTAAAAGAGGCTTTGGAAATAGTCAAAGCACAGGCAAGCGTAAGAACCATGAGTGAAGAGGAAATGACTTCCATGGTGCGCAAATTGTCTGCCGGCATTCAGGCCATTGCTGAAAATGCCCTCCCTGCACAGGAAGAAGCTCCTGCATGTGAGCCTAAAAAATCCATCAAGGAAAAATCCATTGTCTGCTGTGAATGTGGTAAATCATTTAAGATCATCACCAAGAAGCATCTGGCTTCCCACGGGCTGACTCCTGATGAATACCGTGAAAAATACGGCCTCAAGAAGAAAACTCCTCTGGTCTGCAAATCCCTGCAGCGTGAGCGTCGTAAAAAAATGAAGGAAATGAAACTCTGGACTAAACGCGGTAAATAGAGTTTTTCCAATACATTTTCGTCGGTAAGCGCGGCAAGCCTTTAGGCTTGTCGCGCTTTGCCATATTTAATCCGCTGCAACATCGCCCCAGTCCCTTTCCACCGCTTGGAATCTGTTTTATAGAAAGAAAAAAACCGATGTATTAAACTTGATCCTGACCGGTATGTTCCCATGAATAGAAGAATATTCCTGAAATCTATTTTCCAAATTTCCGCAACCGCATGGCTTTGCGGGGTATCGGATTTTGCCGGGGCACAGGAAGCGGCCCGCAGGGTGGAAGAAAAAGATCTCAAGGATTATCTGCACCGGATGGAAAATTTCGACATCCCCCAGCCCGGTGATATAGTGCTCGATAAAAAAGAACTAGCGCTGCTCGGATCTTCTCTGAGCAGGTTGCGCCGGGTGCAGCGGACAGTCGGGTTCGGCAACTTTTGTGTTCTCGGTTTTGACGATATGCTGAAGTTGGCGCGCAATTATTCAACCATCGGCAGATTTACAAAACAAGAGCTCGATTTTCTGGACCGTACATTTCACTTTGATGCCCATGACTATGGTTTTTTGGGTGAGAAGCCTGTTGGAAAGATGACCGCATCCATCCCCCGCAAAGAATTGATAAAGGTTCCGGGTACCGGAAATTTTCTCTACCGGGGCGAACCGTATAAAAAATATTTTGAAATACGCAAGGTTCTCGGTCGAAAGGTTTATCTCACTTCCGGGGTGCGTTCAGTGGTCAAACAGTTTATACTTTTCCTTGCCAAAGCCGCTTCAAACGGCGGAAATCTTTCGCTGGCTTCGCGATCTCTGGCCCCTCCCGGATATTCATATCATGGCGTCGGGGATTTTGATGTGGGTGAGAAGGGTCTGGGAGCAGCAAATTTCAGTGCTCTGTTCGCCAAAACCTGCACCTGCTCCAAGTTGCGTGAGCACGGCTACCTGCAATTGCGCTACCCTGAGAATAATCTGCTTGGTGTGCGTTTTGAACCTTGGCATATAAAGGTATAGCTGTGGCGTGACTGCCGTGCAGCTAAAGTTTTTTAATTTTTAAGACGATACAGCGGACACATACCGGCTTATTCGTTTACTTTGCGCTTAAAAATGGATAATTGTGGTATATTAATGGGTCACATGAACGATAAATGAGACGGGTTTAATCAGCATGAGTAAAATTCTGCAGCAGGATGAGGTCGACGCTCTATTAAGGGGCCTTTCCGGTGGAGAGGTTGAAGCGGAGCAGGACATACCGGACGATGATTCCGGTGTTGTCTCTTTTGACCTTGCCAATCAGGACCGTATTATCCGCGGTCGTATGCCCGTACTCGAAATCGTCAATGACCGTTTCGCGCGTCTGGCCACAAACAACCTTGCCAATACCATGCGCAAAAGGGTGGACATAAATCCTATTTCCATCGATATGTCCAAATTTGGGGACTTTATGCGTTCCCTGCCTGTGCCGACCTCGCTTTCAATTTTCAAGATGGACCCTCTGCGCGGCAACGCCATCCTTGTTGTCGACTCCCGTCTCGTTTTCGCACTGGTGGAAAGTTTTTTCGGTGGTTCCGGTTCGCAGCCAAAGGTTGAGGGTCGTGACTTCACTCCCATCGAGCAGGCCATAGTTGACCGAGTGGTCAAGATCGCCCTGTCCAACCTTGAGGATTCATGGCGTCCGGTACACGAGGTCCATCTCGAATTGGTCCGGTCTGAGGTCAACCCGCAGTTTGCGGCTATTGTTCCGCCCTCGGATGTTGTCGTGGTGATTACCTTTGAGGTTGAACTGGAAAACGCTATCGGTTCGCTCATCGTGTGTCTGCCGTACTCCACTCTTGAGCCTATCCGTTCTAAACTGCATGCATCATTCCAGTCCGAGCGCCTGGAAATCGACCACGTATGGGTTAGCCGTTTTAAGGAAAGACTGATGGAAACACCGGTGGAACTGCTGGTCCGCCTCGGGCAGACCAAGATTTCCGGTCGTCAGCTTCTTAATCTTGAAGAGGGCGATCTCCTGCTGCTCGATACGGACGAAGAAGACCTGCTTGAATGTGAAGTGGGCGGAGTTCTGAAGTACCTCGGATCACCCGGACGGGTTAAGGCCAACCGCGCCTTCCAGATCTCTCAGGCCATTGAGCCTAAAATGACTTAGTGGACATCTCAAAAAGATTTTTCTTCCCTGCTTTAACCTGATTATACCTTAAATTCTTAATTTAAGATTGCGTAACCCCGAACTTTCTTGACTAGCGCCGTTGGCCTGCCTACAATTCATAAGCTGGCCTGATGCATTTTTTTATTCTCTGAAAATAAAAGGCGCAAATGAATCAAATTACTGGATTGGTGCTCACATATAATGGCGAAAGGCTGCTCGATGAATGCCTGCAGAGTCTTTCTTTCTGCGATGAAATTCTTATTGTCGATTCCGGGTCAACGGATTCCACTCCCGATATCGGACGAAAATACAATGCCCGCATAGTCCATAACGATTGGAACGGGGCCATCGAACAGCATAAATTTGCCCTGACGCAGATTTCCACCCCGTGGGTGGTCACAATTGATCAGGACGAAATAATTTCCGCGGAACTGCAAAAATCAATAGTAGAAAAGCTGCGCAATCCAGATAACGTGGACGGGTACTACTGCCCACGCCGATCATGGTATCTGGATCGGTTCATCATGCACAGCGGCTGGTATCCTGATAAACTTTTCCGTATATTTAAACGGGACGGGATTACTATCGGAGGTATCAGGCCCCATGAAGAGCTGCGTCCCAAGCGCAAAGCCGGGGAAGTGACCGGTGATATCATCCACTACCCGTATGAAAATTTTTTCCAGCATCTTGATAAGATAAACATCTATACGCAGGATGCCGCTGAAGATCTCTATTCACGAGGTAAACGCAGCTCACTGTGGGCGGCACTGGGTCATGGGGTTGGTAAGTTTTTCAAACAGTATATACTCAAGGCCGGATTCCGGGACGGAAGAGCCGGTTTAATAGTCGCCATGCACGGTTTTTTCTATACTTTTCAAAAGTATATCCGGCTGGTTGAATTGGAAATGAAGGACAGGAAATGATCAAAGAAGATAAACCTCAGATTATCGAACTGCCCAAGATTCTTGATAATAGGGGCAACCTTACTTTTATTGAAAACAGCCGTCATATTCCTTTTGATATCAAAAGGGTGTACTATCTATATGACGTTCCCGGTGGAGAGAGCCGCGGAGGCCACGCTCACAAAAAGCTCAGGCAGTACATTATCGCCGCTTCAGGCAGCTTTGATGTGATTCTGGATGACGGCAAAAACAAGACAAAATTTTCTCTGAACAGGTCATATTACGGGCTTTATATTCCGACCATGACCTGGCGTGAACTTGAAAACTTTTCTTCCGGTTCAGTGTGTCTGGTGCTGGCCTCGGAATATTATGATCCGGGTGACTACTACTATACCTATGATGAATTTTTAAAGGCGGTAAAAGAAAATGAAGCAAATCAGATTTCTTGATGTTGGCTGGACCTATCAGGCTTTGGCTCCGAAAATGGATGCCG
Organism: Maridesulfovibrio sp.; assembly: GCF_963676065.1. Taxonomy (NCBI): domain Bacteria; kingdom Pseudomonadati; phylum Thermodesulfobacteriota; class Desulfovibrionia; order Desulfovibrionales; family Desulfovibrionaceae; genus Maridesulfovibrio; species Maridesulfovibrio sp. The sequence goes on from NZ_OY780933.1 coordinate 1,089,237, forward strand.
CTTCTAAACGTGTCCTTGAATCAGGATGGTTTATTCACGGTGATGAAGTAAAAGCTTTTGAGCATGAATTCGGCCATTATACCGGGGCAGCACACTGCATCGGATGCGGTAACGGACTGGAAGCCATTGAGTTGGCCCTGCGCGCTGCGGAGGTCGGTCATGGTGATGATGTTCTGGTGCCGTCCAATACCTTTATCGCCACATGGCTGGCGGTCACCCGTACTGGAGCTAATATCATCCCGGTAGAGCCTGTGGAAGGCACCTATAATATGGACCCGGCCAAGCTCGATGCAGCTTTGACCCCTAAGACAAAGGCAATTATTCCGGTTCACCTTTACGGACAGCCGGCAGATATGGACCCGATCATGGAATTTGCTGAAAAGCATTCTCTGTTTGTCGTTACCGACGCAGCGCAGGCGCACGGCGCTGTTTACAAGGGCCGTATGTGCGGTACCCTGGGCCATGCTGCCGCTTTCAGTTTTTATCCCGGTAAAAATCTTGGAGCGTTCGGTGACGGCGGAGCCGTAACCACCATGGATGCAAATATTGCCGAAAAAGTGCGCAAGCTTGCCAATTATGGTTCAACTGAAAAGTACATCCATGAATGCAAAGGATTCAACAGCCGTTTAGATGAGTTGCAGGCCGCTTTTCTGCGCGTAAAGCTGGATAAGCTGGACAACTGGAACTGGACCCGCAAAGAAATTGCCGGGATCTATCTTGAAGGGCTCAAGGATACACCGCTGGTGCTTCCGGTGGTTTCCGAAGGCGTGCAGTCCGTCTGGCATCTTTTCGTTGTCCGCTGCAAAGACCGTGACGGGCTGATCGAGCATCTCACTGAAAACAAGATTGAGGCGGCCATCCATTATCCTATCCCCCCGCACAAACAGGGGGCGTACAAAGAAATGGCGAATCTTTCCCTGCCGATCAGCGAGGCTATTCATCGTGAAGTGCTTTCCCTGCCCATAGGGCCGCATATGACCGGTGAAGAAGCTAAACGAGTTGTCGAAGCTGTTAAAAAATTCTTTTAGGAACTGGAAGCTATCGAACCTGTTTACAGGGCTGTCAGCTAAATAAAATTAAAAGACCGCAGTATCATGATACTGCGGTCTTTCTGTTTGAAAATTATGTTTTGCAACCGGCTGCGAAACTTGCCGTTCCGGAAACATTAATTTCGCAAAGTAGTCAGTAAACGCACAGGGTGAGTAAAAACACCAAGCGCACTGGAAATGTCTGTCGCTACCAGATCTGCTGCGCGTGCGGCTTTCATGGACATGCATTCAGCCCCTGAGATTATGATGCCCAGCGCTGCATTTTTAAGCATGAGCATGTCGTTGCGGCCATTACCGATGCAGGCGCATTTTTCCGGCCCGAGTGATTCGATGTAATCTAGTTTGGATTTATCTTCAGGGCTGCCGCTGATAATGTGTATGGTCACAGGCAGGCCGGAAAGCTCTTCTTCGCATTGACCCAGCGTATCTGCTGTAAGTACGTGGAGCTTCACATCCTCGGATAATTCGAGAATCAATTTTCCCACTCCGGGCAGCAGGTTGCCGTCAAGGGCGAGGGTTCCGTTATAGTCCAGAACCAGATGTTCAATTTCAAGCTTGGCGAATCCGGGTATATCAAGATTGATCATATTCTTTCCCGCAACGAGGCTTTTGAAGTTGACCTGCTAGAGGCTGGCATACCTTTCGATCTGTTTCTTATATTCCAATACACCTTTTACAATGCCGTCGGCAATGTAAGAAAGATAGCGGTCAGTTTTAAGTCGTTTGGCTTCTATTCGGTTAGTCAGGTATCCCAGCTCGATGAGTACCGAGGGCATTTTCGCGCCCATGAGCACGTAGAACGGAGCTTCGCGCACACCCTGATCCTTTACCTTCCATTTGCGGCGGATATTTTTCAGGGAACGGGAGTGTATGTTCTGGGCTAAATCCTTGCTTTCCTTCACCTTGGAGTTAAGCATCAGGTCGGTAAGGATGACCTGCAGGTCGCTGATTCTCTTGGCCGATACCGCGTTTTCCCGGGCTGCTACGCGGACTGCGTTACGGTTGCGGGCAAGGTTCAAGGTATATGTTTCAATACCGTTTATTCTTGAGCTGCGGTGTGCGTTGCAATGAATGGATATAAACATATCCGCCTTTTTGATGTTAGCCATGGCGGTACGTTCTTCAAGAGGGATGAATACATCTGTGCTACGGGTATACATGACCTTGAAGCCGGCTTTTTTCAATTTGGCTGCAAGTATCTTGGTAAACCGCAGGTTGAGGTCTTTTTCCTTGATTCCGTTGGCAGAAGCTCCGGGGTCCTTTCCTCCGTGACCGGCATCGAGCATGATTGTCTTGAAGGTCAGTCCCAGCTGTTCAAGGAGTTCCCCGGCCATTTTTTTACTGTTTGCCGGCGGGGTATATTTTTGAGTTGTGTTTTTTGGGCGTTTGGAATGGTGAACAGGGCTTTTGTTCTCGACCACTTTACCTTCTTCAGGTGCCTGAACGTCGATGACCAGTCTGAAGGGATTCTCCAGCGGAAAAATTTTGTAATCCTGCATGGAGTTGAAATCCAGCACCACACGGGTGGTACGAGGATCCCGCTGGGCTGAGCGGATGTCCTCAAGAATGCCGTCCGCGACCTGAGTTGCTTTATTTACACCGTTTCCAAGTATGGTGTTTTCAAGGTCTATGTACAGTCTGTGCGGACGGTTTACGCTCTGATTAGGGTTCAGTATCTGGTAGCGGTAGCGCGCTTCTTCGTCCAGATCTAGGACCACACGGGTATAACTTTCACTGCTGGTATAGCGAACGGAAAGAAGTTTGGCCCGCTTGGATGAATTCTTATCGTTTTTTGGGGAAGCGCCTTTTGCGGGAATGATGGTTCCCGAAGGTTTTCTATGTTTGTTCTTTTTGCCGGAAATTCCTTTGCGGTCCATGGAATCCAGCCTGTTGCGGGCTTTGGAATACATGTCCGATTTGGCATAGCGGTGCACAATGGTCAGGTAATCGGAATATGCGAGATCTTTTTCATGCAGTCGGCGCAGTCGTATTTCGGCTCTGCGGTATATGCTGTCGTCCGTCCACTGGTGGGAAGGAAAGTTTGAAATCATGCGCCCGAAATAGTCGACAGCGGTTTGGAAGTCTTTCTTAATCCCGCTGCGGTTGCCCAGTTCCTCATATGTTCGGCCCAGATAATAGAGGGATTTGGGCGCGTATGAGCCTCGGGGAGACCTTTTGAATACACTGCGGAATTGTTTGCCGACTTTCACCCATTCCGAACGGTACTGGGACTTTTTTTTATTTTTGGTAAGCGCATGGAACTGCTTCCATGCGATGGTGAAATCGTCCTTGATACTGGCACCGAAGGCACTGGCAGGAACAACAGAAACAAGCAGTCCTGCGAGGAAGAGGGCCATAATCAGGTTTGGAATAAAAAATTTGCGCATATTCTCAGATCAACTATATTTAAAAATTTTCTGCCCAGTGTGATAGCAATAAAAATACAGGCATTAGCTCTAAAAAAAGTTTAGATGTTTTCTCTAATAAGCTTGCACGGCAGAAAAATCAACCTCCGGGCTGGTGATAACTTACTATCTGCTTTGCAAAGAGCATTGTTAGCCTGATTTGTTCAAGCTTACAAGATCTCATGCCTAAACCGAGTATGATAATGACCGGAGCCGGAGTCTGTGCTATACTATGTAATTACGGAGTAAAAACGGTGGCTTTGCCTTATCGTTTTTGAGTCCGCACGTTGTTCACACGTTCGGGAACCGTTTATGAAAGCTGGACTGGCGGTCCTTTTTATGTAATTGCCATATGCATTGTTATACGGATCTTAAACAAAATTTACTTCACTCATTTTTGGAGATAGATAAATGGAAGCTCCCCAGAGAAATTTGGCTCTTGACCTTGTTAGGGTAACTGAAGCTGCGGCACTGGCTTCCGCCAGATGGCTGGGCCGGGGTGACAAAAACGCCGGTGACCAGGCTGCTGTCGATGCTATGCGCCTCAGTTTCAACAGTCTTGAAATCAGCGGTACTGTTGTTATCGGCGAAGGCGAAAAAGACCATGCACCCATGCTCTATAATGGCGAAAAATTGGGCGTTGGTGAAGGTCCGGGTATGGACGTTGCCGTGGACCCTGTTGAAGGTACCAACCTGCTGGCTTACGGTCGTCCAAACGCAATCTCTGTCGTGGGCGTAGCCCCCACCGGAATGATGCTTGATCCGGGCCCCAGCTACTATATGCAGAAGCTGGTAGTGCCTACCGCAGCGAGGAATATGGTCGACATCAATGCTCCGGTCAAGGAGAACCTCAACAAGATCGCTAAAGCCCTTAATAAGGATGTGGATGATCTGGTTGTATTTGTTTTGGAAAAGCCGAGACATCATGGTCTGATTCAGGAGATTCGTGATGCCGGGGCACGTATCCAGCTGCACACCGACGGTGACGTTGCCGGGGCGCTCATGGTTGTGGACCCCCGCAGTCCTGTGGATGTAATGGTGGGAACCGGCGGTACTCCCGAGGGTGTCCTTGCTGCATGTGCAATCCGCATTATGGGCGGCGAAATGTTCGCTAAATTTGATCCCCAGTCCGAGTCTGAAAAAGGCGCTCTGGAAGAACAGGGATACGACCTTAGAAATATTATGACCGTTAATGATCTGGTCAAAAGTGATGATATCTTCTTTTCCGCTACCGGTATTTCCGGCGGCACTTTCCTGCGCGGTGTCCGTTATCTAGGCTACGGCGCTGAGACCACTTCTCTGGTCATGCGCGGCAAGACCGGAACCGTGCGCCACATCGAAGCTGTCCACACCTGGGATAAGCTTATGAAGATCAGCGCGGTTAAATACGATTAGTTACATCTATTTAAAGAAATAAAAAAATGGGCGGTTCCGACTTGATTGTCGAAATCGCCCATTTTTAATCTGCTGTACGGAAAGATTACGATTCTGGAATCTCCAGCATTTCAGAGATGATTTCAGCATCTTCCGAGCGGGCGGCGGTGCTCAGTTCCCTGGCTTCTCCGTGGCAGGTGATGCCTGTGGGATGCAGCTGTACATATCCGGCGGAGAGTACGTTGGTGTATGGAATCTGTTCCCTGAACTCGAGGTAGCCGATACGGTTCGGAATCAGTATGGGCAGCGGGTCTCCGGAAAAATCTTCAAACATAATATATTTCATTTTAAGTCCTTTCTGATACGGCCTGCCGGAGTTGGCGAGAGGCCGGAAGTGGTTCCTGCGGGTGAACAATGTTGCCCGCATTCTCATTACAGATTATAGGCATATATATTCAAGATCAAGAAGTGTAGACCAGAAATTCAGGAGTTGGCAAATGGCTGGACATGAAAGTGATAATCTGGACAATAACGAGCTTGCCAGAATGAGAACCCTGCTGGCAAATGAGCGTACTTTTCTGGCCTGGTGCCGGACGGCTCTGGGGTTGTTCGGATTCGGGTTCGTTATTGAGAAGGCTAGACTGTACATGCAAAAAATGCTGCCCGGAACACCTGATGCGATGCTCAGCGAAATGAATTTTCTAGGTGTATTCATCATTATGTCAGGAATGGTTATTCTGGTCAGCGCAGCTTTCCGTTTCTACCGTTTTGAAAAGAGCGTTGGAGCACGGGTCCGCTGGACAACGCCGTATCCTGAACTGCTGGTCACCGTGGCTGTAGGCGTAGTTCTGATTTTCAGTTCCATCGCCGGAAAGATTTTTTTTTAACTACGCACTCCTAACTATTGATGAAAGATAATTATAAAAAAATAGCCCTGTGGCAGACCGCTTTCCTTGGCGATTCGGTGCTGACACTGCCTCTGATTAAAGCCCTTGCCCTGCGGTTTCCCGATGCTGAAATTCATTTTTTTGTACGTAAGGGTGTGGAATCACTTTTTGCAGGGCAGCCGGAGCTTTCCGGTGTGCACGGGTTCGACAAACGCGGCGCGCAGAAAGGCATGGTCGCGGCCCGCACGTTCGGCGTTGAATTAGGCCGGCAGGGGTTTGATCTCTTTATTTCCGCTCATACCAGTGCCCGTTCGGCTGTGGTTGCCATGTCTACAGGCATAAAGGATCGGATCGGATATGATGCCCCATGGTTCAATCGCTTTGTTTATTCACAGACGGTGAAAAGACGTTTTGATGAGCGGGAAGAAGTGGAGCGGCTGCTCGCCCTCGGTGAACCGCTGGGAATTCCCGGTATAGCGCCGGAAGTTATGCTTGAACTTCCGGATGATGTGCTGGATGAAGCCGAATCATTTTTTGATAGGCTGGGAGAAGGGCCGGTAATCGGCGTTCATCCCGGCTCAACTTGGGAAACCAAGAAATGGCCGGAACAGAATTTCGCGCAGGTGATCGATAAGTGTATAGCTCAGGGGCTTAAGGTCATCCTGTTTGGCGGGCCTTCCGAAGAAGAACTTTGCCGGTCCGTACTTGCTTTGACCGACCATTCTGAGTCGGTTGTAAATCTGGCCGGTAAATTGAATCTCCAGCAACTTGCGGCCCATATCCGGCAGTTGGATGTCTATATAAGTAATGACTCTGGGCCTATGCACATCGCATGGGTACAGAATGTCCCGGTCGTAGCGTTGTTCGGGCCGACTGTACGTCGGTTTGGCTTTTTCCCTCGTGGGGAGAATTCCACAGTATTGGAAACTCATGAAGAGTTGGAATGCCGTCCTTGCGGTCTGCATGGCGGCAGAAGTTGCCCGGAGAAGCATCATAAATGTATGACGGATATTTCGGTTGAGAAGGTTTGGAATGAAATTTTACGGAAAGTCGGAAAAGGCAACGGGAGTGAAAATGATTAGGCTGAATAAAGTTTTTATCCCCTTGCTGGTTTTGTCATGTTTGGTCCTGTTTACAGGATGTAAGGTAAAAGAATTCGGGAAAACAGCTGAGCCGGTTCAGGCTCTCATCCCGATTAAAGTCTCTTCCGCACCGTATACGGAGCAAAAGAAAAGCGTAATCGTCTGCACTGCCGATTTTATGCGTGCTGCCCGTTATTTTTCCTATTTGCACCGTGAATATGAAGGGGTCAAATCCGTTATCCTCAAAGTTCCGTCCTGTAACGGGACAGCACAGTCGGCCGAGAACGTGTTTTCCGGGGTGCGCGAACAGATTACCCGCTTGAATAAAGACGGCAAGGTCATGTCTGTGCTTATTCTCGGAAACCGGGAAATTGTGCCCTCTGCCCAGTTCGGCGAAGTTAACGGAACCGCAGTTCATATTTCCGATTACAGCTACGGCGGTTCTGCCTCGGCACCGGAGAATGTTCTTCCCGTGGGCAGAATCCCCGCTCGTGACTGCGCTGAGGCGGAAGATGTGGCCGCAAAATATGAGCGTTGGTATGAGGATCGAGAGTTCCGTCCGGCATGGCCGGTTTCCTTTCTCGGAGGCGAAAGTTTTTCCGGTCAGGTTTTTTCCGATTCGGAATTACTTTTTTTTACTTTGCAGCAGGAAGGCATCGCAGGACCGGAGGCCATACGTTACCTCGGCGCGGCCGGAGGAGTTACCCCGCGGCGGTTGCGTCAGTCGCTGGCTGAAGATGATGTCTCCGTGCAATGGCTGGCTCTTGAGGCTACGGCGGAAGGATTTCAGGCCGGAAACGGGGTTGTGTCTGTTTCGGATATTTTGAGTCTTGAATACAAACCCGGGCTGCCCGTGGTGCTCAATCCTTCCTGTGATGTAATCACCGCCAACTCGACCGTTCCCTCCCCGGCGGAGGCGATTGTTCTTTCTCCCGGTGGCGGCTTGGCTGTACTTACCGGTTGCAACAATTCCGGTAATATTAATGCCGAACTTGATGACGGACGAGTCCTTCGGGTCAATTCCAGCGGTACTCCCCGTTTGCTTTTGGAATTTCATAAGGCTTACTTCAGCGGTAAGCATCGTATAGGTAATGCTCTGATTGAGGCCCGTGCCCAGTTCGCCCAGAATCTGCTTAAGAGCGAGAGCCTTGCCCCGGTTTACGATATGGTTTTTTACGGCGACCCGGTAATGACTCTGCCTCTGCCTGTACGTACTGAATCACCTTGCTACAGAGGCCTTAATGTAATTACCAAGTGTAAAAAACAGAAAGGTCTGGCTGTTTTCGCGGTAAATTCCACCATTTCATTTGCTATGGAAGAGGGTGGTGTTTATCCTTCCGTTGGACTGCAGGTTATTGATCGCAGCACCGGGCAGACTGTTTCCGCCATGAAGGTGGAAGAGGATGATGTCTTTAACTTCATGGCTGATGGCGAGGGGCAATACTTGATCTACTCCAGACCTCTGGACGGCCCTCTGGCATGGCAGTTTTTTGATGTTCGCAACAAAGAAAACATGGCCAAACCATCCCCTGTCGTTGCGCATAAACGAAATAAGCCTTCACCCAGAATAAGCTCCGGGTTGAAACCTGTTAATTATACAGTGCAGGTCAGTTCCAACCGGAAACCCAATTCTGCGGCAAAAGTCCGTCAGCGCCTTGTCGGGCAGGGCTATGAAGCCTATGTGGTCGAGGTTCCCTCAAGCAACAATCGTAAATGGTATTGCGTTCGTTTTGGGCGCTTTGATTCATGGGCCGCTGCGGTTGAGGCTTCTGCCGAATATGAGCGCCGGGAACAGGCAGATGCTAAGATTATTCGCTGTAATGACGGTTAATTAAATTTATAATACGTGCAGTCTTGAAGGTGTTATCCTTGTTTGATAGAGAATAATTTCAAAATATTAAGTATTCTAAATTTTTCTTTACTAAACAGGTTGTTGATTAGTGAATCCCAAATTTAAAAAAATTGTATTTTTGTTGATAGGGTTAACTCTTTTTGCCGGACTTGGTACTTACGCAATCTATTCGATAGAAGGGAGGCCTTCACGCCCCGTACTATCTTCAAAGTATAAATTTTTTAAAGGCCTTTCTGAGGAAAAGCTGCAACTTAGTAATGGTGAAATAATTACGCTGAACAGAAGTTTCTGGGAGAACAGGAACATCCTTAAAAAAGCAGTGTTGACTGTAGTAGAGCAGGAAGCTGGTCGGAAGCAGATAAATGTTACTCCGCAGATGGAATTAAAGTTTTCTTTACAGCTCCAGAGTAAAAAAGGAATTTCTTATTCACCGCAAAATATTCAGTGCCAGCGCGGTAGTCTTGTGCATGAGATCAGCAGGTACGTAGATGAAGGAGCCAGAATTCTATCTTCATATGAGGCGCAGCCTGAATTGAAAAACCGCGCTGTTAGAATTATTGATATGTAAAATTTTGATTCGCAGATAAGAAAATCCCCCTGAAGCATGAGCTTCAGGGGGATTTTTGTTTTTTTATTTAACCAGAGTAACCAGATCGTAATCAGTTACACTATCAATCTCGGCTTCAACTATTTGGCCGGGGATCAGTTCCACTCCGTCTTCCGGAGCGCTGACATAGGTTATACCGTCCACTTCAGGAGCCTGAAACCAGACTCGTCCGTTAAACAGCCCGGGCCACTCCTCGTTAGGTTCTTCCACCAGTACCTGAATAGTTTTCCCAATTTTTTCTTCCAGTATTTCCCGGCTGATTTCAGACTGAATCTCCATGAGTCGCAGTCTGCGATCTTCGCGCAACTCTTCGGGCAGCTGTTCCATCTCGCCGGCCGGGGTTCCGTCTTCCGGCTGATAGGCGAAAACCCCGAGATTCTGGAATCGTGTTTCCTTTACAAAATCCATCAACGTTTTGAAATGTTCCTCGGTTTCTCCGGGGTAGCCAACGATTATGCTGGTCCGCAGTACGGCATCTGGAATATGCTTACGGACTCTGTCGATAACCTTGCGGGGGTCACGGGCAAAGGGGCGGCCCATAGATGAAAGCACATCTGGATGGGCATGCTGCACAGGGATATCGAAATAAGGCAGCAGCGGTTTTCCTGCCTGAGCCAGAAAAGAAAGCATGGAGTCGGTCAGACCTGCGGGATAGAGGTACATTAACCGCAGCCATTCAAGCCCTTTAAGGGGCAGCAGTTTCTCGATCAGAGCGCGCAGATTTGTTTCATTGTTGTCAAGATCCGAACCGTAGGCGGTGGTGTCCTGACCGACTACAACCAGCTCCGGCACTCCCTGAGCAAGAATATGGCGGGCTTCGTCCACCAGACCGTTCAATTCCCGGCTCACGTGGGGCCCGCGGATTGATGGGATGGTGCAGAAGCGGCAGGAATGGGAGCACCCTTCGCTGATTTTCAGGTATGCGTAAGCCGGTCCGGTACTGATGATTCTTTTGCGGTCAGTGGAAATTTCACGTTTTAATGCTTTGGCTGAAAGCTCCGGCCACTGGTCCAGTTCATGGGTGGAAAGCCAGAGATCAACTTCCGGTATCTGTTCGCTCAGCTTGCCGTACCTGCTGACCAGACATCCGGCTACAGCCAGAACCGGGCGCGGGGTGAGGTCTTTGATGGCATCAGCGGCTTCAAGGATGGTGTCAACGGATTCTTCAGTTGCGGGGCCGATGAAGCCGCAGGTGTTAATAAGGACAAGGTCGGATTCTTCCGCTGTGGCAGCTGCGATCATTCCGTCGCCGAACGCTCCCAGCATGACTTCGGTATCGACCCTGTTTTTCGGACAGCCGAGGCTGATGGTATAGATCCTGATTTTGGTCATATTAATATTCTGTTTGTAATTAAATTTATCGATATTGGATTAAAGCTCAGTAGCCCTTGTGCGGCAATGGTTAACTCATTCCTGCTGAAGAGCAAAGCAGTAAATGTCCAGTTTCTTAATTACCTATTTTCCGGGAAATAGTTTATCATCAGTTCTACAGCTGGCAAAGTATTCAAAGTGAATGGTGCAACGGAGCTGAAATGCTTGAAGATTTAATTGAGATGAAAAAAGATTATATTGGAATTGTGGGGCGTTCCTTTACGCTTTCCTCTCTTTCTCTGCTGCTGCATGAGAGCAGCCGTGCTGCCGCGAACATAACCATTGAAGCCGGAGTTCTTATCGACGAGTCCGGAAATCCTCAGCAGAATGGTCACACTTTTCCCCTCTATGCGGACGTGCAGTCCATGCTTTCCGAACACCCTTCCATAAATATGGTCTTTGAGCTTTCCGGTGAAGCGGAAATGGTTCTTGCTTTGAGAAGGGCCATGCCGCCAGAAGTGACTCTGATTGAACTGCCCGCCGCCCGTTTTTTTCTCCGGCTGCATGCAACTGACCGGTTGTGGATAGCCTGCAAAGCCAATCTTATGCAGACTCAGGCATTGTTCAAGTCCGTGGTGGACCAGTTTCCCGAAGACATACTAATTGTCGGCGCTGACGGCTTGATCCTTGATTGTAATAGGCATTTTGCCGGGCGTACCGGAAAAACACTTACGGATTTGTACGGTAAAAATCCTCTGGATTATTTTGACGCAATGCGTTCGCTCTGTCCGCTTAAAGGGGAACGAATAGATGTCCCGGCCATGTCACTTGAAAACAGCGAGTTAATGTTTTCCGAGACAGATGATCAGGGCAAGATTAACTTCTATCGCATCTATGCCTATCCCATCACCGAAGAAGACAAAAACGAGGTGGTGCAACTGGTGGTCATTTGCAGAGATATCACCGAACGAACCATGATTGAGCAGCGTTTGCAGCAATCCGAACGCATGGCCACAGTCGGTGAACTTTCCGCCTACATCGCCCATGAAATCCGCAATCCGCTTATGGCGATGGGCGGCTTTGCCAAGGTCCTGATCAAAGATGAAAGCATTGATCCTTCCGGGCGCGAAAAGATTCAGATAATCCTTGAAGAAGCCCAGCGGCTGGACCGGTTGCTCAAAAGTATTCTCAGCTTTGTGCGTTCAAAGGATGTGCAGAAAAAGAATATCGATATCAACCGGGTGGCCGCAGACGCTATGCAGCTCCTTTCTCTGGGCTGCCAGTTGCAGGAAATCGAGGTGGAGATGGATCTTGACCCGAGCCAGCCGTTCGGTGTCGGCGGGGTGGAGCAAATTAGGCAGTGCCTGATAAACTTGGTAAAAAATTCAATGGAAGCCATGCCCGATGGCGGTAAACTGAATATTTCCAGCGGAGTCAGCGATAAACATGTCTGGCTGGAAGTTCGTGATAATGGTCCGGGGATTCCGGGCCAGATAAGAACCCGCGCTTTCGACCCCTTTGTTTCCGGTAAGGTTAACGGTAACGGCTTAGGTCTTCCCATGGTCAAGAAGATAATTGAAGAGTTCGGCGGGCAGGTGGAGCTGGCCAGCAGGCCGGGTAAAGGCACAAGTGTCATCCTGTTGCTTAAGAAAGCTCCTGTTGCCTAAACAGCTTCGACAGCGTATTAGTCTCAAAACATAATCTTGATGGCGAAGCGGATTATTCCCTTTGCAATTTTTTAGTTGGTTTTGTCAGCCTAAATCTCACAATTGCGATAAATTTTTACGGGAGATTGTTTTGAAAACAGTTGTTCTTGCCACCACCAATAAGGGCAAAATTGCTGAGTTTGATGAGCTTCTTAAAGATCTGGGTCTGGAAGTGAAAGGCTTGGATCAATTTCCTGAAATCGGGGAAATTCCCGAACCGGGTGAGACTTTTCTTGAAAATGCTATTATCAAAGCCCAGACCGTTGCCAATCTTACCGGGCTGGTGGCTGTAGCCGATGATTCCGGCCTTGAAGTCGATGCTCTCGACGGACGTCCCGGTGTTTTTTCCGCCCGTTACAGCGGCGAAGACGCTACCCCCGAAAAGAATAATGCCAAGTTGCTGGAAGAGCTGGACGGGGTGGCCGAAGAGAATCGCACTGCCCGTTTCGTCTGTGTCATGGTTGCCGCAACTCCCGACAATATCCGCATCCAGAGCCGTGGAGAGTGGGAAGGCCGCATAGCCTTCGAGCTGACCGGCAGGCAGGGTTTCGGTTACGATCCCCTTTTCTTCGATCCGGAGCTGGGCTGCGTTGCCGCTGAAATGACCCGTGAAACCAAGAATGCCCGCTCGCACCGAGGCAAGGCCCTGCGTGCGCTCATGGAACAATGGCCTGATTTTCAAGAGAAAATAGGTAAATAAATTTCGTTTTAAATAAAAGCGCATAGCGCATCCAAATAAATTGGAGTTACTTTTATGTGTGGAATTATCGGATACGCCGGGCATCGTCCCGCTGTTCCTCTCATTGTAGAAGGCTTGAGAAGACTTGAATATCGCGGCTATGATTCCGCGGGTGTTGCTACTATCCAGAATAAGGAAATTGAACTCGTTCGTGCCGAAGGTAAGCTGGCCGCCCTTGATGAAAAGCTGGCTCATAAGAATGTGACCAATTCCACCTTTGGCGTGGGACATACCCGCTGGGCCACTCATGGTGTTCCTGTGGAACGTAATGCCCACCCGCATCTGGATTATGAAAAAAAAATCGCCATGATTCACAATGGAATCATCGAGAACTATCAGGAAATCAAGACAGAACTCATCGCCAAGGGATACGAATTCCGTTCTGATACCGATTCCGAAGTGCTCTGTAACCTTATTGCCGAAGGCCGCAAGCACAATAATTCCATGCTGGAATCAATTTCATGGGCTTTGAAACAGGTGGAAGGCGCATACGCTATTGCAGCTGTCTGCGTTGACGAACCGGGAACCGTTTACGCGGCCCGTGTCGCCAGCCCGCTGGTAATGGGAGTGGGAGTTGGGGAGAATTTTGTCGCTTCCGATATTCCCGCCTTTCTGCCTTATACCCGTGATGTGGTTTTCATCGAGGACGGCGAGCTGGTCAAGATAACCTCCTCCTCATGGGAAGTTTTCAACTCCAAAACCCTCGAGCCGGTGGCAAAGGAAATCAGAACAATCAATTGGGATGTGCAGGCCGCGCAGAAGGACGGTCATAAGCATTTCATGATCAAAGAAATTTTTGAGCAGCCCAAGGTTATTTCCGATTGCCTTGCCGGTCGCGTCGATCAATCCCAGAATGAGATCGTTCTGCCCGATGTTGAGGACATGGAAGTCCCGGAAAGATTGCATATCATTGCTTGTGGAACATCCTATCATGCGGGTCTGTGGGGCAAATATCTCATTGAGCAGTGGGCTAAAATTCCGGTGGAAGTGGAAATCGCTTCCGAGTTCCGGTACCGTGATCCCCTCCTTTCCAAAGGCGGAGTGGCGCTGGCTATCAGTCAGTCCGGAGAGACTGCCGATACCCTGGCCGGAATCAAGCTGGCTAAAGAAAAGGGCTTGTCCATTCTCGGTCTGTGTAATGTAGTGGGCTCCAGCGTGTCCCGTGAATCAGATTATGTAATGTACACTCAGGCCGGCCCGGAAATCAGCGTTGCTTCCACCAAGGCTATGTGCAGCCAGCTTACCGCGCTTCTACTTCTGGCCCTTTACTGGGGCAGGAAAAAGGGAGTGATAGATGCCGCCACCTACAGCCGTGCGGTAATGGATATTCGCAATATCCCTTCAATTCTCGAGGCAGAGTTGCCTGCCATGCGCAGCAGGGCTCAGGAACTCAGTCGTGAATATTCTGAAGCCAGCAGTTTCTTCTTTCTCGGCCGCGGACTTTATTTCCCACTGGCACTTGAAGGCGCGCTTAAGCTCAAGGAAATTTCTTACATCCATGCAGAAGGCTACGCTTCTGGAGAAATGAAGCACGGACCAATCGCTTTGATTGATCCCAAGTTCCCAACATTCGCCATGGCGCTGAATGATGACCTGTTCCCCAAGGTGAAATCAAACCTTGTTGAAGTCCAAGCCCGTGGCGGTGAAATTATTGCCCTGACCAACCCCGGAGTTGAGCTCGACGTGGAACAGCCTTGGGTGCTCCCGGAAGTGTGGGGACCGCTGAACACATTCATAGCCCTCCCGGCTCTGCAGCTCTTCGCCTACGAAACCGCCGATTACCTAGGTAAAGACGTAGACCAGCCTAGAAACTTGGCTAAAAGTGTGACTGTCGAGTAAGTTAAGATTTTTATTTGATGTTGTGGACTAAAAATAAAGTTTGATAAAACGAAAATCAGTTTGCTGAAAATGGCCTTCCTTTAGGATGATGAGAATCATTTCCAAAAGGAAGGCTTTTTTCGTAATTAGTCGGTCTTCAATTTGATCCAGTAATCCTCATACAATTTCATGGATTCGCCAAGATAGTCTTCAAATTCACCACGCTCAACCACTTCAGCGGGCGGGTAGACGATGGGGTTTTTGCGCACTTCTTCAGGAATAAGGTTTACCGCTTTTGTGTTGGGTGTAGAATATCCCATTTCAGCTGATATTTTTGCGGAAACATCAGTACGGAGCAGGTAATTAAGGAAAGCATGCGCCTCATCGATGTTCTTTGCCCCTTTGGGAATGCACATAGAATCGATCCAGAGACTGTACCCTTCAGGCGGGTAAATATATTTAATGTCCGGGTTTTCCTGGTTGGCAATAAATGCTTCACCGTTAAAAACCACACCAACGGCTACTTCCTCTGCCAGCAGAGCCTGCTTGGGGGAGTCGGAATCGAAAACCCGTACACTTGGAATCAGTAATTTAAGTTTCTGGTATGCTTCCTCAATCCGGGCGGGATCCGTCTCGTTTACGGAGTAGCCCAGCAGTTTCAGGGCGATGGCAAATGCTTCTCGTGTATCGTTGGGCAGGAGCAATTTGCCGTTAAGTTCCGGTTTCCACAGATCTGTAACGGAGTTGACCATATCTTTGCCGACCATTCCGGTATTAACCGCTATGGCGGTCGAACCCCACATATACGGAATGGAGTATTTGTTGTCCGGGTCAAACGCCTGATTGGTGAATTTGGGCGCAAGGTTGGAAAAATTGCTCAATTTGCTCTTGTCCAGCGGCAACAGCAATCCCTGACGGCGCATCAGGCTCACATAATCCGAAGAGGGAACAATCAGGTCGTACCCCTTTCCTGCCAGTTTAATCTTGGCGTACATGGCTTCATTGCTGTCATAATTGGACATATGAACTTTGATGCCGGTTTCCTTGGTGAAGTTCTCCACCACTTCATCCGGAATGTATTCAGACCAGATATAAAGATATAATTCGTTGCTTCCCGCAAAAGCGGGTACGGAATATAGTAAAATCAGGGCAAGCCCCAAAAGAGTCTTTTTCATTATTTTTTCTCCTTAAGTAGTCTACGGGACAGGACGATGGTGATCACGGTAATGCTGATCATCACCACACTTAGAGCATTGACATCCGGTTTGATGCCCAGGCGGACCATTGAATAAATGCGCAGGGGCAGCACTTCGTAGGTCGGTCCTGTAGTGAAAAAGCTGATGATTACATCGTCCAGTGAAAGGGTGAAACTGAGCAGCCAGCCGGCCATCAGTCCGGGCAGGGCCATGGGAACGACAATCTTTCTGAAAACCTGAGCTTCACTGGCTCCAAGATCACGGGCTGCTTCAACTACAGTTCTATCGAAGCCTTTGAAACGTGAATAAACAGTGGCGGTTACAAAAGGAACGCACAGGGTCACATGGCCGATGAGCAAGGTCCAGAAACCGAGGGTGGTGCCCATTGCCAGAAAGAGCACCAGCAGAGAAATGCCGATGACTATGTCAGGGGACATCATCATTACAAATAAACTGCTGAAAACGGTCCTGCGTCCTTTAAAGCGATACTGGTGCAGCATAAACGCGGCGAAGGTTCCTATCAGGCAGGCGATGCTGGCTGAGAGTATGGCGATGGTTACTGAGCGCAGGGCCGCATCGATCAAGGTCGTGTTGCCAAGAAGTTTACCATACCATTTGAGGGTGAACCCTTTCCATGAGAGCGAGTACTTGGACGCGTTGAAAGAGTATACCGCCATGACGGCCAGCGGGAGGTACAAAAAAATGTATACCAGACCTACGTATAAGGATTTAATGAATTTATTCATATTTTAATCCTCCTGCCGGACCGGCGCATGCTGCGGTAATAAAGCGCAAGCATGAGTCCCATCATCAGAGTCATGGCGATGGACGCCGCGGCCCCCATAGGTAAGTCCCGGGCAGTAAGGAACTGGTCGCGGATGTAGTTGCCCAGAAGCATTGTACGTGCTCCGCCCAGAATATCGGGAATGTAAAACATGCCCATGGCAGGGAGGAATACAAGCATACATCCCGAAACTATTCCGGGCATAGTCTGAGGTATCGTTATCTTGATAAAAGTCGTCCGCTTATCCGCCCCGAGATCCCGGGCGGCTTCAAGCAGCCGCAGATCAAGTTTCTCGATGGCGGCGTAGAGCGGCAGAATCATGAACGGCAGCAGGGTGTAGACCAGTCCTATGAACACGGCAGATTGTGTGTACATGATTTTGATCGGCGCTTCGATCAGGCCGCAGAACATAAGTGTTTTGTTCAGGATGCCGTCAGCCTTGAGAACGGCAACCATGGCGTAGGTTCTGATGAGTGTATTGGTCCAGAACGGGATCATGACCAGCAGAAGCATAAGCCGGGATATGTCCTTGCGAGCCCGCGCTGCGATATAGGCAAAAGGGTAGCCTACCAGCAGGCAGAGCAGAGTCGCTCCCCCGGCCATCAGCAGGGATTGCAAAAGCATGGTTCCAAGTGCCGGCTGGAACAGACGGTAGTAACTCGCCAGTGAAAAGACCGGCTGGATGAAGTCGTCAGTATGCCGACTCATGAAACTGACCCCCAGAAGCATAACTGTGGGCACAATTCCGAATACGGTAATCCATCCGAGCACGCCTCCGATAATGAAGCGCTTAAACAGGAGCTTATCCTTCATGGGGCAAGACTACCTCCCAGCCTTCAAACCAGCCGACAGCGACGCGGTCTCCTTTGTGAAAGTAGAGAGTCTCGGCGTCTTCGTCGAAAAATTCTGATACCAGTATTTGTTTCCCGTCATCGAGAGTGATGTCCAAATCGTAAGTCGCACCTTTATAGTAGGTGTGTTCCACTTTTCCTTTAAGCAGGGCTTTGTTGAATTTTTCCGCAAGTTCCGGGTCATCCTCGACTTCACGCATGACTTCTACCCGGAAATCTTCCGGCCTTAACAGGACATGTATCCTGTCTCCTTCGGAAAAGTTACGATTTGACCTGACTGTTACCGGGACTCCTTCTATCTCCGCCTGAAATCCGGAATCCGTTTTTGCGGTGATGAATCCGCCAAGGATATTGATTTCACCGACAAAACGGGCAACGTAAAGGTTGACCGGATTTTCATATATTTCACGCGGTGTGCCGATCTGCTCTATGCGTCCTTTATTCATGACCACCACCCGGTCGGACATGGTAAAAGCCTCTTCCTGATCGTGGGTAACAAGAATGAAGGTGATTCCGAGGGTCCGCTGAAGTTCCTTCAGTTCTTTCTGCATTTCTTTGCGCAGGCGGTAATCAAGAGCGGACATGGGCTCATCAAGGAGCAGTACTCGCGGTTTATTGACGATGGCGCGGGCTATGGCAACCCGCTGCTGCTGGCCGCCGGAGAGTTCTTCCGGCAGGCGATTTCCCATTTTTTCAAGACGCACCAGTTTGAGGGCAATCTCAACTTCACGGTCAATGTCGGCCTTGTTTTTACCGGCTATTTTAAGACCGAAGGCAACATTCTCGTACACACTCATATGGGGAAACAGGGCGTAGCTCTGAAATACGGTATTGACCGGGCGTGATTCCGGCTCAACTCCGGCCATTGATCTACCGTCGAGATGGATTGTGCCTTCGTCAGCTTCTTCAAAGCCGCCGATAAGACGCAGTACAGTGGTCTTCCCGCAGCCGGAAGGCCCCAGGAGAGTTAAAAATTCCCCATCTCCAATGGACAGAGACAGTTGTGAAACAGCAATATCCCCGCCAAATGATTTTGAGACATCAGATAATTCAATGACCTTGATCATCATCACTTCCTTTTACCATGTATCGTCACCTCCGAAATTCATCTCGTCTTCAAGAGTGTAGTTGTGTATTTTGATGCGAATTTCTTCTTCATCTTCAGTTATGAGTCCCTGCACGCTGACCCATCTATCAATATAGTTTGAGAGTATTTTGCTGAATTCATCGTTTTCGATGTTGAATTCCTCTTCTCCGTCCACAAGCAGAACGATTTCGGAAACGATATCTTCGTCCCAGCTTGATGGAAGAATCTGTCCGTACAGCGAGTCCTGATATGTCTCGGTGCCCATATTCCCCCCCGTGGTTATTGGTGCTGATCTTCAGCGTTTTCAGTGGCTAGGTCGTAGCGGTAGACCAAGCCTCCGTTTTCAGGAACCAACTGTTTCATGTACCGCTGTTCATGGACAAAGTAGTTCGCTTCGCAAAATATGCGTGCTGATTCAAAAGCACGGCCCGGTTTCGTTTCCAGAAAAATCCTGTTGCCGCCTTCATATGAAATAATCTCGCGCATTTCGGATAAGAGGGCGGAACCTATTCCAAGACGTTGAAACTGCGGATCAACAGCTAGAGCGTATAGTTCATAGTCCCCCGGCCAGAATTGGATGGGCCCGAAGCATATGAAACCGATGATTGTCTCTTGCCCTTCTTCAGTTACAGTCGCTTTGAGAAATGTTTCAGGTCCGGAGCCGTCCCCGTATGCGCTGTCCCATGCCAGAGATTCGGCAGAGGCCATTTCATCAGGTGAGAAAAGTCCGCTGGCACCGATCATGCTTAATATTTCCTCAACATTGTCCGGTGATATTCCTGCAGATATTTCGACTTCTTGTGTTGTTACAGAGTTGTCCATGTCTTGTTGAATCATTGTTCTACAGCCTTTGTTGCAGTTGTTGCGGATCAAGCCCGGAATGCCGGCTTATGCATTTAAGCCGTTTTTTATCCCAGCTTTTATCCTTTTAAATCGGTTTGAAACTTTCCAGCAGGATGGATTCCACCCCATCTTTATTTTCTATAAAGCCTGTGAAAATGGCTTCCTGCTGCGAAAAGTTACGCAAGGTCGGAAAACACTCAAAATTACCGACACGAACCTCTCTTTCATCCCGGCAGGCGATCAGAATGCCGGTTATCTCAAAACGGGCATTCCATTGTGCGGGGAGAACCGTTCCCCGGATTGTGGAGAGATTATTTCGGTCAGGTATGTTTGTATTTTTCATGGTTCCTCAAACTATTTAGATTCAACTCCTAAAGCATGAGTGATGCCATATTTTAACTATTTGTTATTATTTACTAATTTTTCGTGTGAGCGATTAAATAGGAACTTTCGATTCTTATTTGCATGGAAGAGCTTGAAAAAATAAAAAACCAACCTGCCATATGGCAGATTGGTTTTCTTTCTTTCAGAATATATTGCTTATATTTTAATGTATTATGAGTGAGTAAGAATCTTTAGTTCTTGTTTTTGTGCGGGTGAGAATTTTTATTTCTTTTTTTTGAAGTCGCTTCGCTTGAGGCCGTGTCGATTCATCAATTTATTTAATTGGCGAGTGGTTATGTCGGCTTTTTCCGCCGCTGCCTTGATCACTCCGTTGCATTGCTCAAGCAGGCTTGAAAGGTATTGCTTTTCAAATTTATCGACAGTTATCTGCCGTGCCTCTTTAAGGGGCAGGTTTGTTTTTACCGGTGATGTGACCACCTCTCCCTGAGTGTCCAAAAGATCCGGTGGAAAGCTGTCCGGCTGGAGGATGTTTCCGGTTTCAAGGATGCAGGCACGTTCGATTACATTTTCAAGTTCGCGGATGTTGCCGGGCCAGTCATACTCCAGCAGGGTATCCAGAACTTGAGGGTGAATGCCTTTGATCTCGGTGTTTAGCTGACCGTTAAACTGTCTTATGAATCCTTCCGACAGGCGGGGAATATCTTCTGGTCGTTCCTTCAGAGAGGGAATGCGGATCGGAAAAACGTTCAGTCTGTAGAATAGGTCGCGACGAAATTTCCCCTCTTCGCAGAGTTGGCCCATATCTTCATTGGTTGCGGCTATGATGCGGACATCAATGGGCAGGTCGTTTTCCCCCCCGACACGCTGGATAATACGTTCCTGAATTACATTCAGCAGTTTGACCTGTACGGACTGGCTGACGGTGCCGATTTCATCAAGAAAAATAGTCCCGCCGTGGGCCAGTTCAAATTTGCCAAGCTTACGGCGGATGGCTCCGGTGAATGCTCCTTTTTCGTGTCCGAACAGTTCACTTTCTACAAGGGAGTCGGGTATGGCTCCGCAGTGAATGCTGATGAAAGGCATATCCTTGCGGTTGCTGTGGGCGTGAACGAGTTTGGCTATAAGGCTTTTTCCGGTTCCTGTTTCCCCGGTAAGAAGTACTGTCGTTCGCGTACCTGCCACTTGACGAATTTTCGCGAACACATCCTTCATGGATTTACTGCGGGTGTCGACATATTTGAGTGAATCTTCGTTCCAGAATTGTCCCCTCAGATAGTCAAGCTCTGATTGGAGCACATCGGATTCACGAATTTTTTCCATGATTAATCCGAGCTCTTCCTTACCAATGGGATGTGTAAGGTAATCAAAAGCCCCTGCCTTGACGGCATCTACGGCTAATTTGGTCTGATCCTCACCAGCCATCACCACAATTGCTGCCGCAGGGTAATGCCTACACAGCTCCGTAAGGGCTCCGGTCATGTTCTTGTCTTTCTCGAGCAGGGATTCCACATCCACAAAAAGCGTCTCAACCCCGCGGGAATCTCCCGGAATTGAATATTCGGTGGATGTCTCTGTCAGAACTTCTCCGATCTGGTCAACCAGAGCGCCTATTCTATCGGATTTGTTCACATCACGGGTTATCACGAGCATCTTTCTCATAGCCTTAAACTCCTTACACAATATTTAAGGCTATGATGTGTTTAACACAATCAGAAAGTTGACTCGATTTTCCGGCAAAGAGAGATATCGCTATACATCAGTATTAATGGGCAGTGTCATGGTTATCGTGGTTCCTGCCCCCTCTTCGGAATCAATTACAATACTGCCTTTGTGGATGTTAACAATTACATTGTAAGCTATAGCCAGTCCCTGCCCGGTTCCTTTGCCTATCTCTTTGGTTGTAAAAAAGGGATCGAAGGCTTTTTTTATGACCTCTGGAGACATACCGCTGCCGGTATCCGTGACTAAAATGATAGCTGAATCATCATTCTGACTGGTTTTTATGCTGATCAGACCTTTTTCTTCCGTCACTCCGTCCAGTTTTTGTTGAATAGCGTGAGCACTATTTACAATGAGGTTGAGAAAGACCTGCCCCAGTTCTCCTTTCAGGCAATGTAGCGGCGGTATATTCTCATCGAAGTCGGTATCTACATCCGCAACGTACTTCCATTCGTTGGTGGAGACTGTAACCGCATCCTTTATGATTACATTAAGGTCGTGATAACTTTTTTGCCTTTCGCCGGGGTGAGATAACTGTTTCACTGATCGAACTATCTCCGCGATTCTATGCAGTCCTTCCAATGATTCTTTTATTGCGTTCGGTATGTCTTCTTCCAGATACTCCAATTCCTCTTCATTTATCAATTCACTGTCGAGCTCTTCTAGTTGCTTAGCGGTGGCACCTTGCGCGGTCATTTTGCGCCACGGGGTTATCTTTTTCAGATTTTTTACCAATTCAATAAAGCCGTCTTCAAGGAATTTCACATTTGTGGTCACGTATTGGGTGGGAGTATTGATTTCATGCGCTATCCCCGCGGCCAGTTCCCCTATTGATTCAAGTTTCTGAGCCTGACGAAGCTGTGCTTCGATAACCAACTGCTGAGTAATATCTCTTGCGATGGACACATAGTTAACAATATTCCCGGCTTCATCGCGTATCGGGGTAATTGTTGTTTCCTGCGTATATCTTTTGCCGTCACTGTCCAGATTGACCAGCCGTCCTTTCCAGACCTCTCCGCTCTCGATTGTCGACCACAGCTTCACGTAAACGGAGTTGTCGTGTTCTTCGCTGCTGATGATACCGGGTTTTTTCCCGATTATTTCACGGCTAGGGTAGCCGCTGATTTTTTCAAAGGCTGGATTTACATAAGTAATGATCCCGGACGTATCGGTAATCATAATCGCTTCTGCGGTCTGATCCATTATTGCGGAAGCCTTTTTATGCTCAAGCTCGGCGTCTTTTATCGGAGTAATATCAGTCATGGTTATAACATACTCAGGCTTTTCTCCTTCTATTTCTTCCACTTTCACTATTTGCCCCAGCACCCAGCGAGTTCCTCTGTCCTTCCAGTGTATCTGGAATTCCAGGCTGTCGGTTGTTATATGGTCGGCTTGAAACCAGTGTTGAAAAACAAGGGATTTGTCATCTTCTTCCAGCGAATGGGTCCAGCTGTCTCCCCTCATCTTTTCAAATGTTGAATCACAGAGCTGGACAGCGCGGCTGTTTGCGTACTGGGAATTACCGGCAAAGTCGGTGATGATGATTCCCACGGGGGCTGCTTTTGCAATACTTTTAAAACGCCGTTCGCTTTCGGCCAGTTCCTTTTCTATTTTTTTACTTAGCGAAATATCCTCAAATGTAGCGACTACACTATAAGGCGGTTCATCATGAAGGGTCGGGTTGTATACTGCCCTTATGAATGTTTTTTTTTGGCCTGTAACGGATGTGTATTCTCCTTCATAAACAGCGCGTTCGCCGCTTATCGCCTGTTCAATGGCTTCGCGCATGTCAGCATCGATAATGTCGTTTTTGTTGAATCCTATCAGTTTTTCATGGGTTGTCCCCAGAATCAAAACCATGTTTTTATTACAGTCATTCACTTCGCCTCTTCGGTTGAGACATAGAATTCCAACCGGTGCGTTCTCAAAAATGCTTTTGTACCATTTCCTGCTCTCCTCAAGTTTTTTAATAAGGCCCTGATGTTCTTTTTCTATCTGCTCTACGGATTTCAAAAGCGGGCTGCTGAATCTATGAAAGATAAACAGGCCCAGCATGATTATGCCCAGACTGACCGTGAAGACAACGGCATTAGTTCTCATGAAGGGCTTTTTCACCTCATATATATCTTTCTTAATGACCATCCCCAGCGAAATTTTCCCCACACTCACAGGAGCATAAGCGGTCATAATTACTTTGCCCTGTGAATCCGTTCCTACAACTATAGCCGGGTCCTTTTTGTCGGCTTTATACATCTTTTCCAGAAATCCGAAGCCGGAATCTTTTCCATCCGAACCGGAAGGTACGGAAACTTCTTTTCCGTCTATTACCAGATATTTAAGCTTGCCAGACACATTGACCCCGAACACA
Source organism: Maridesulfovibrio sp. (assembly GCF_963676065.1). Lineage (NCBI taxonomy): Bacteria > Pseudomonadati > Thermodesulfobacteriota > Desulfovibrionia > Desulfovibrionales > Desulfovibrionaceae > Maridesulfovibrio > Maridesulfovibrio sp. Next base: position 1,113,260 of record NZ_OY780933.1, read on the forward strand.
AACTCACGATTTTTTCTCTTGCTTTCAAGTTTGGCCTGGCTTTTTCCGATCATTTTTATGGCATCATTCATATCGTTGGTGATATTCTGATGCTTTCCCATGTCGGAATAGTGGTTCAGAATTGTGCCTGCAAGAATAGCCTGACTCTGAACCAGATCATACAGGTCTCGTTTTTGTTCGTTCAGGGCTGTTTTGTATAAAAGGTTCGAGGTTGTGTAGGATACAGTGGCTGCGGTCAAAACCATTAATACGGCAAGGATCATCAGTCTTTTATTTCGATCTGGCATGGAATACTTCCTAGTATATGTTTTTTCCACAAACCGTTGATTTTAAGGTGTATGGATCGTATGTTAAAAATTAATCTAGCACTATACATGCTTTTTATGAAGGGTCTCAATGAGTTTGTTGTGTTTGGATGAGCTTCGGAAAACTTTTATTTAAAATCATGAGATCAATTAAATGTCGAAAAGCAGAAAGCGAATCAGGGTTATTTTTGTAGATGATGAAGCCAATGTCCTTGCCTCAATAAAGCGCATTCTCCGGTCTAAGCGAAATGAGTGGGAAATGGCTTTCGTGGGTTCTGGCAAAGAGGCTCTCGCCTTGTTCGAGGAAGAGCCTTTCGATGTGATCGTTTCCGATATTCTAATGCCTAATATGGACGGCGCCGAGCTTCTGGACAGGGTTAAGAAGGATTACCACAAAACTATAAGAATAGCGCTGTCCGGGCAGGTCGGGCTTAGCGAAGTTGTGCGCAGTATCCGTTCTGTTCATCAATATCTGTCCAAGCCTTGTGAATCCTCAGCGCTTGTCGATAAAATTGAGGGGGCCCTGAAGTCGCGCGATATACTTGGCGACGCGGTAATGCAGGAATTGGTAACGGAAATTGAATCGTTGCCGGTACTCCCGAATGTTTTTAAATCCATAGAGGACGAGCTTGCTTTACCGGAGCCTTCAATAAAGAAAATTGCCGAATTGATATCTATGGATGTCGGATTGGTGGCAAAAATAATAAAACTTATCAATTCTCCTTACTTCGGGTTACCCCAGCATGTGGAGTCCATTTTTCAGGCCATTACGCTGCTCGGTCTTGATACAATCAATGCTCTCATCGTCGGAACACATCTTTTTTCCATGTACGACTTTGATTCTCTTTCTGATTTTTCACTGACCATGCTCTGGGAGCATAGTTTCAGGGTCTCAAATATTGCACGGATGATTGCCGAATATGAAGGATTGACGAGAGATGAAGTTGTCCGTGCCCGTATGGCCGGACTGCTGCACGATGTAGGTAAACTGGTTTTGGCTAATTCATTTCCTAAGAGATATAATGGTGTTATCGAGCTGGTAACCAGAGAGGACATCTCTGTCTATAAAGCCGAAATGGAAGTTTTCGGTACAACTCATGCGCAGGTGGGAGCATACCTGATGGGTTTATGGGGAATGAGCGGTGATGTTGTTTATGGCATAGGCTATCATCATACATATGCCAAAAAGGATATGAGCACTCCCATGATTGTCTCGGTGGCGAATATGATTGATCATCAATGTATAATAATTCATGAAAACTACCGCAGGGTTATGGTAAGTAAGGATATTCTGAGCGAAGGCGGTGTGGAAAAGCTGGAAGAGTGGGTTGCTCACATCGCGGATAACTGGAGCGGTATAACTGAATTTAATGTCCTCGATAAGGGGCTGATCAACCTTTTAAGGCAATAGGTGGTGTGGATGAAACATCGAATTCTTTTGGTTGATGATGAGCCTAATATATTGTCTTCATTGAAGAGACAGCTTCGAGGAAGCTATGAAGTCCATACCGCTGAAGATCCTGAAAAAGCCCTTGCGGGACTCGATAGGAAGCACCCTTTCGCTGTGGTTATTTCCGATTACCGGATGCCGCAGATGTCCGGTATAGATTTTTTGAAAGAAGTAAAATTAAAAAGTCCTGAAACAACCCGTATGATTCTCACCGGATATGCCGATCTGGACAATGCCATAGGAGCCGTTAACGACGGGCATGTCTTCAGATTCCTGACCAAACCGTGTGAAAAAGAGACACTACTTAAAAATATCAAGGAAGCCGCGGAACAGTACGACCTTATTACAGGCAAAAGAATTTTACTGGAAAAGACTCTTAAAGGCAGTGTAGAACTGCTGACCGAGATAACCTCGCTAGTGAATCCCGAGGCCGCGGAAAGGGTCAGCAGGATCAGGAGATATGTAAGGTATCTGGCGCAGAAGAAAGGTATTAAATCTCTCTGGAGATATGATATCGCGGCGATGCTTTCACAGCTTGGGCTGCTTATACTCCCGCCCGGAACCATGGACATGTTTCTGGCTGGAAAGACGTTGTCCGACGAGCAGGAGCAGATTTTTGAAATGCATCCTGTTGTGGCCCAGGATCTGGTCGCGAAACTGCCCAGAATGGAGAGCATTGCCGAAATGATCTCTTATCAGTTGAAGGGCTTTGACGGTTCAGGAACTCCCCGGGACGGTGTTGAAGGCGAGGATATCCCGGTCGGAGGAAGAATACTTCGCATCGCCCTTGATTACGATCTTTTTCTGCAGCAGTATGAAAATTCACGTCTGGCTTTTGCCAAGCTTGAAGAGCAATCTCAGGAATATGACCCCGAGCTGCTTTATTATATTGAAGGAATGCTTGGCGTTGAGGCCCGCTATGAAGTTGAGTCGCTTACTATAAAGGAACTTAAGCCGGGAATGATTCTTTACGAAGACATTTTGTCCGATAAGGGCGCTATGCTCCTTAGAAAGAGTCTTGAGCTGGACAAAGGAAAGATAGACCGCATCAATATGTTTGCCCATAAAGTAGGGGTGACCGAACCTGTCAGCGTACTTGTCCCGGGGTAGATATGAATTTTAATGTTGGGTATATACAGGGTAAAAGTTTCAATGGCTGATTATGAATTATATCTGAAGAAACTGGCTGCAGGTGAAGTTCCGGAGAATCCCTTTCTTGATTTCATGGGAATAAGGGTAGAGGAAGTTAAGGACGGTTTTGCGCGGTTAAGTATGGAAATACGGCCCGAATTCCTGCAGGGGGCAGGGAATATTCAGGGAGGATTGTCCATAGCTCTTTCCAGCGAGGCTGCGGCCCATGCGGTTATGACTACCCTCGCTCCCGGTGAAGATATGGTCACCGTCGAGCTTAAGAATAATTTTCTCGCTCCGGCTTCCAAAGGGATGCTTACCGCGGAGTCAACTGTCTTCAAGCGTGGGCGTACATTGATTATCGTGGACAGCGTAGTTCGTGATGATCAGGGCAGGATGGTTTCGCGCAGCAGTGCTACTTTGATGGTACTTAAATGAAATTAAAGACGTACCGCTGATCCTGTCCGAATTATTTTTTTGTGAAAATTTTTTTGCTGCATTGACAGTTGCACCGGCTTTGTTACTGTCTGTTTAATATCGAACCTTAAAGTCGGGAGCTCATATGGATAATGCCACTCAACAAATCGCGGAAGTAAACCACGCCACCCTGTTCGATTGGTTTGAAAAGATCAAAGAATTTGGGTTGAATGTCTGGCAGAACGGAATACCGCAGGATAATCTGATCAATCTCGGGCAGGCCGTTGCTGTCCTTTTATTTTTTCTCCTTTTGCGGCGGTTTCTTACTAAATTTACCATGAACCGGTTGCAGAATATTTTTGATAAGCATGATACACAGGCCGGGGGCAGTGTTCTTAGAGCTCTTGCGGAGCCTATCCGTTTTATCCCGGTGGTTCTCGGTCTTTTTTTTGCGAATCAGTGTCTGGAGTTGCAGCCTTCCATAGCGATATTTGCAGATAGCATAATTAGGGCGTTAATCCTGTTCGTGATTTTCTGGTCTGCTTTTAATATTGTTTCCGTTTCCACCAAAATTTTCCGCAAACTTGAGAAAGTACTGACCCCATCCCTAGTGGACTGGCTGATCAAACTGGTCAAGTTCCTGATAGTTCTTATGGGTGTGGCCAGCATCCTTGAGATTTTCGGGATAGATATCGGTCCGATACTTACTGGGCTTGGTCTTTTCAGTGTGGCTGTTGCCCTCGGTGCCAAGGATCTTTTTCAGAATATCATTGCCGGTATTTCAATTATCGCTGAAAGCCGTTTTGATGTGGGAGACTGGGTTACTGTTGACGGTAAAGTGGATGGGACAGTTGAATTCATAGGATTCCGTTCCACGCGCATCCGCAGGTTTGATAAAGCCCCTGTTTATGTACCGAACTCCGCTCTTTCCGATAATTGCCTGATCAATTTTTCCAAGATGACCCATAGGCGGATTCTCTGGACGATAGGTGTGGAATACCGCACATCAACAGAACAGTTGAAACTCATTCAGGAACGGGTCATGGAATACATTCTGGGCAATGATGATTATGCTAAGCCGCCTGAAGTTTCCTGCTTTATGCGCGTGGTGCAGTTCGGAGATTCATCGATAGATTTTCAACTTTATGCCTTTACCAAGACCACCAACTGGATGGACTGGCTGAAGATAAGGGAAGATCTGGCTTATCGTATTAAAGAGATTGTTGAAGTTGAGGCCGGAACCGCATTCGCATTCCCTTCACAATCTATTTATGTTGAAGCTGTACCCGGTGTTGCTGCTGAAAATTTTGTCCCTCCTAAAGGTGATTAAGCATGCATTTCAGCTGCAACTAGTCTGTTGTAATATCAAACGCCCCGTAGAATTTTGCTGCGGGGCGTTTTTTTTCTGTTTATGTGGTTGTCAGTTGCGGTCCTGTTTGTGTAAAAGACGCCTATGACACCCGCAATTAATATAGCTAAAAAAAAGAAGATCTGTTTCAAAGTTCATGAATATGAGCATGACCCGGCAGCAGAAGCTTATGGCAAGGAAGCTGCGGAGAAGCTTGGTGTTGACCCGGAAAGGGTTTTCAAAACGCTGGTTGCCGGTAGCGGACGCGATCTGTTTGTCGCCGTAGTTCCGGTGATGAAAATGCTTGATCTTAAAGCGCTGGCCAAATCCGTAAAGGTTAAAAAAATAGCCATGGCTGACGTGAAGCTGGTGGAACGCACCACCGGATACGTGGTCGGCGGGGTAAGTCCTTTGGGACAGAAGAAGCTGCTGCCCACGGTGATTGATGATTCTGCGAAAGCTTTTGAAACTATTTATGTCAGCGGTGGTAAACGTGGTTTGGATATTGAATTGAACCCGCAGGATCTGGCGGATGTACTGCGCGGCAGCTTTGCCGGGATAGCACGTTAGTTCCTTTTTCTCGTTTCAACGACTTTAAGCAGACCCGCGCGATTAATTTCGAGCGGGTCTTTTTTTTGTTTGTTTTATAAGAAGCTTGACAATCAAACTAAACCAAAGATAGATGTTTTGAAACACGATTAGTTTGAAACACAAAATATATGAGGTTCAAAATGGATTTTGATTCAATATTTATAGTAGCCATACAATCCAGTCTTTTTCTGGGACTTATTCATGGGATCAATCCCTGCGGTCATTCATGGCTGGTTCTGGCGCCGTTTGTGTATGGCGAGAAGAATGGCAGAAAGGTTTTTTCGCTGACAGCGGCATTTGTTTCCGGTACCGCTCTGGCCTGTCTGATTATCGGCCTGACTCTGGGGTCCATCTCGCTGAGCATACCGGAATCGCTGACTCATGTCGTGGATATGGTTACAATTGCTATTCTTGTTTTGCTGGGCGGGATATTGCTTCTTAAACCGGAACTTTTGCATAGTCACGACCACGATCATGAGCACCATCCCCATCACGAGCACGAGCACGAGCACGAGCACGGCCACGACCATGAACATCACCACGACCACAGGCATAGTTGTTCATGTTCTCATAATTCAAAGAAATCGTTGCGCAGCATTACCTCGTGGGGGCTGTTTTCGATAGGGTTTGTGAACATGATTGTTCCTTGCCCCACGGTTGCTATCATGTATAAGTACGCACTTGATTCCGGCAGTATCATAAAAGGAACGGCGGTCTTCGCCAGTTACGCTGTGGGTACGGCTATTGTCCTTGCTGCTGTGATTTATGCTATTTACCGGGCGGCATCATTTGTTCGTACTCTGGAGCAGGGCTGGGTGGAACCGCTGGTCATGCGTACTGCGGGAGTCATGACTATCTGTTTTGCGATCTATAGCTATACAAACATATAAAAGACGAGGCTGATGTGCTCGACAAGCTTAACCATGCTGTTATCGAATTTTATGAGAAGCTCTCATCATGGGAACATGATGTTGTTCGGGAAAAGGGGCTGACTCTGCCCCAGATGCATACCCTTGAAGTGCTTGGTATCCATAAAGCTATGCGCATGAAGGAACTGGCCCAGCACATGGGCATTACTACCGGTACATTGACTGTGCTGGTGGATCGGCTGGAGGACAAAGATTTCGTCTTCCGCAAGCCCCATCAGACAGACCGCCGTTCTATTCTTGTTGAATTGACGGAAGAAGGGCAGAAAATGTTCATGGAACACGACAGACTGCATCTGCGGCTTACGGAAGAACTGACTTCAGAGTTTTCAGAAGAGGAAAAAGCTATTTTGCTCGGCTGTATAGATAAAATGAATGCCACTTTTTGATCATTGCTTTTTGTTTATCTTTACGAACATTTTATGAACATATGTGGAAAAGGTTTGTTCGTATGCTCATAATCAAAAACAAGCTGTTCTTGCAAAAGATCAAAAAAATATTTCGTTTTGAAAATTATGCCCGGTAATTTTTTTGCTACAGATTCAGATAATTTTATCTCTAAATCAGCATGTTAAATGGTTTTGAACATGCTGTGAACAATTGTGGAAAACTCGTGTTCCATAAGTTTTAAGGCAAGCCGGACAAGGGCTGACGGGTGATCCATTAAGAAAAAGTCTAGAGAGCCTTGACGATTGTTTCGAGTCTGGTAGACTGTTTTTGTCGTTATCACTTCAGGAGTTCATTTCCGCTTTCTGAGCATTATCGAAATGAATCTTACGGGAACCCGGTTTGAATCCGGGGCGGTTCTGCCGCTGTCAGGGAAGCCTTATGGGTGTACCCCGAGCCAGCACCCCGGCCTGAAGCATACCTGTCCATCGCGGCAGGTTGGTTCAAACTGACCGGAAGATTATTGCTTTTGATGATTCTCCGGTTTCAAAGTCCTGCGGGATGCGCCTACCGGGCCTCCTGCTCCTAAATGCCACACCACCATAAGACACGGTCCATCCGTGGGCTTGCAATCTGGGGAGGTTGCAGACTTTTCTGCGCTCTTTTTTCGGCGCAGGCGGTGATGTGTGCGGACAAAATTTTTATCAGGTAATTAAATGCCCAAACAAATTCTCAAACGTGACGGATGTCTCGAGTCCTGGTCTACAGAACGTATTTCTGAAGCTATTTTTAAAGCTCTCAAAGCCAGCGGAATTAAAGATCCCCTGCTGAGTAAACGTCTCGGCCGCAAGGTTGAGCAGAAACTGGCTGACGTTGATGTCCCTGAACAGGAAATGGTTCAGGATATGGTTCAGCTGGTACTCATGGAAAATCGTCTCTATTCTGTTGCCGAACGCTACATCATTTACCGTGAAAAGCGTCGCGAGCTGCGCCGTCAGGATGAAACATACCTCGATATCGCCGGTACCATTGAAAGTTATCTCGACCGGTCCGACTGGCGGGTGAACGAAAACTCCAACATGGGGCACTCCTTTCAGGGACTGATGCTGCACATGTCAGGAGCTGTTCAGGCCCGTTACTGCCTGGAAAAATATCCTGAAGAAATCAGGCTGGCCCACGAGCACGGCTATTTTCATATTCATGACCTTTCCTTCGGCCTTGCAGGATACTGCGCCGGCTGGTCACTGCGTGACCTGCTGCTGGACGGTTTCGGCCTCAAGGGCCGTTGTTCTTCCGGTCCTGCCAAGCATTTTGATTCCGTAACCGGTCAGATGGTTAACTTCCTCGGCACCCTGCAGAATGAATGGGCTGGTGCTCAGGCATTTAACAACGTCGATACCTATCTTGCGCCTTTCGTCCGTTATGACGGTCTGGATTACGATCGCGTAAAACAGATCGTGCAGAAGCTGATTTTCAACCTGAATACCACCTCCCGCTGGGGCGGTCAGAGTCCGTTTACCAACTTCACTTTTGATCTGGTTCCGCCCAAGCATATCGCCAGCGAACCGGTAATCATCGGCGGTGAATTTCAGGATTCTACATACGGTGAATATGAAGCAGAAATGGAAATGATCAACCGTGCCTTCGTCGAAATCATGCTTGAAGGTGATTCTGACGGCCGTATCTTCTCCTTTCCTATTCCTACATACAACGTCACCCCGGACTTTCCGTGGGAAAGCGAAGTGGGTGAACTTCTGCTGCAGATGACCGCCAAGTACGGCGCTCCTTACTTCCAGAACTTCATCAACTCCGACCTCAATCCTGAAGACGTGCGTTCCATGTGCTGCCGTCTCCAGATGGACCTGCGTGAGATTCGCAAGAAGACCGGCGGTCTTTTCGGAGCAGGTGACCTGACCGGTTCCATCGGTGTTGTTACCCTGAATCTGCCCAAGCTTGCATATCTCGCACAGGGTGAGGAAGATTTTCTTGATCTGATCTCCGAATATGCGACTCTGGCCAAGGATTCTCTGGAGTACAAACGTAAGCTTGTTTCCGCCAACTTTGAGAACGGCATGTTCCCGTTCTCTCAGCGTTACCTGAAGAACGGTTTCAAGGGACATTTCTCAACCATCGGTCTGATTGGTGGTAACGAAGCCTGCCACAATCTGCTTGGTAAAGGCATCGATACCCCTTCAGGATCACGCCTGATGCAGAGAGTTCTGCACCACCTGCGCGACCTGACCGTTGAGTTTCAGGAAGAAACCGAAAACCTCTTCAACCTTGAAGCCACTCCGGGTGAAGGTACCTGCTACCGTCTGGCAAAAATTGATAAGAATCTCTATGCCGATATCTATACTTCCGGCGACAAGACTCCTTATTACACTAACTCCACCCTGCTGCCGGTCGGTTCTACCGAAGACGTAGTCTACGCGCTGGAACACCAGAACGATTTGCAGACCCTTTACAATGGCGGTACCGTCTTCCACACCTTCCTTGGTGAAGCGGTTCCCGATACCAAGGCACTCAAAAACTTTATCATCAAAGCCATGACCAACACCAAGATTCCATACATCTCGGTTACTCCGACCTTTTCGGTCTGCGAGGATCACGGCTATATTTATGGTGAACACTTTGAATGCCCAGATTGCGGCAAGGATGCCGAGGTATACACCCGCATTGTCGGCTACTACCGTCCGGTCAACCGCTGGAATAAAGGTAAACAGGAAGAGTATCGCGAAAGAACCGAATACAGCCAGAGATCCTGCGCCTGCTAAAGCCTGTTCGGTTCACATCCACAAATTAAAAATTATGAAGTCCGGGGGAGTTTTCCCCCGGACTTTATCTTTTCGTAATTGCTTGCGTTGATGGTTTTGAGGATGTAACTTGTACTGACCGGAACCCTTAACAGTTTATGAGTATGATATTATCAGCCAGTCAGTTGCGCGCATTGCGCCAGAGAAATGATGAAGAGCTTCGCAAGGGAAGTTTTGCCAAGCATGGTTATCCTGCCAACACTATTCAGGATTTGCTTCACACCGTTGAGGCCCTGAAAGGTGAAAAGAAAAAGTGGAAAAAAGTTGCTCAGGAGCGTGGTGAGCTGCTAAATAAAATGACCGGACTGTTGGAGGATTATAATAAATCCAAATAAATCAATAAGTAAAAGCCCCTCACTGCTTGTCGCAGTGGGGGGCTTTTTTGTGTGAGAATGCTCAAATAAGAGTATAAATTATAAATGCTTTTTGAATTAAACAGGCGTATAGGCTTGATATAAATAAATATTACATTCTTTGTTTGATTTGTTTTAGGCAAATTAAAAAACGATAGTTAGGGAGCTAGTTTTGAATTTTAAAAGTATAAATACGGTCTTGGCTATTATAATAACAGTAATAGTCTCGGTCTCGGTCCTCGCTTTTGTGGTTGTTGTCAGTTCTATGACCAATTCAGCTGTTCTGAATATCCAGGAGCAGAACATGCATGTGTTGAATAATAAAATTGTAAGTGATGTGGAAGAGTTCCTGGATCTTTGCAGAAATGACCTTGTTGATTACGCCAGTAATGAAAATTTTCGGAAGGCGTTTACTGATGAAGATGCACGGGAAGGCATCGTGAATCATTTTCGGCAGAAGATGAGCACGAACAGTAAATTGGCTACGCTGGCTGCATGTAATACAGATGGAAAGATTGTTTTCGGGATCAAAGCCAACGGGCAGTCCGCGGCAGGTGCGGATTTGCACTCCCGGGCCTATGTGCAGGAGATTTTGAACGGAAGTGAATTTGCGGTATCCGACATCATAAAATCAGTACTGGAGGACCAATTTATCCTCGTTATGGCTGTGCCGGTACGGGATGATCAGGGCAATCTGATGGGTGCGTATTTGATGTCTGTGGATTGGCAGGCATATGCACAGAACATGATCGGAAATATTGCCATAGGAGAAGAAGGGTATCCCTATATTCTGGATGGCAAAGGACGCATCCTTGCCCATAAGGTGAATCAGAAACTGATAGCCAAAAACTTATCCAGTTATGACTTCATCAGGAAAACTCTTGAGGTCCCTGAGGGAACCATGAATTATGATTGGGAAGGCAGAGCAAAATTTCAGGTTTTTAAACGTGTGCCCTCCACCGGATGGGTGGTCTGCATGTCCGCCTATGTTTCGGACTTAACCCGTGCGGCCACCAAACAGCGTAACGCGTTGATCGGTATGGGTATTGTCATGGTTCTGCTTCTAGTCGTGGTTATTATTTTCACCATTCGCAAGCAGGTGACCGGGCCCATGGCATTAATTCGCGATTTTACCAGCAATATTTCGCAAGGCAATTTTGATGCCGAGCTGAACGGGAAGTTCGTCTGCGAACTTAAAGATCTTTCTGAAAATATATCCCATATGGTGGCGGAAATAAAACACAAACTCGGTTTCTCCGAGGGAGTCCTTAAAGGACTTGTGTTGCCCTGTTCCATCGTCGGTCCCGATAACAATATGCTATGGACAAACTCGCATCTTTGCGAATTAATTGAGAGTGAGCTCAGTCCGGAAGATGTCGTAGGCATGAATCCGGGCGAGTTCTTTTACAGAGACCGGACACGTAAGACCCTATCGCAGAAAGCTATTGAGGAAGAACGTCGGATTCAGCAGGAATCGGATTATGTTACCCTCAAGGGAGTAAATAAAAATGTAATGATTTCCACAACTCCTTTCTACGATATGGATAAGAAAATGCTCGGATCGGTAAGTATCTGGATCGATATGACTGAAATTCGGGAACAGCAGCGCAGAATTGAAGAAAACAACATCATGATTTCCGAGGCCGCCACCAGCGCCACTGAGGTATCAAATCAGGTTTCAAGTTTTTCAGATGCGTTGGCCGCGCAGGTTGAGCAATCCAGTCGCGGTGCAGAAGAGCAATCGGTTATGGCCAGTGAAGCCGCCACTGCTATGGATGAAATGAATTCAACTGTGTTCGAAGTTGCCCGTAACGCGTCAGTTGCCGCTGAATTGGCCGATGCTTCACAGCAAAAAGCCGGTGAAGGTGAGGAGAAAGTCATACAGGCGGTCAAAACAATTGAAATTATTCGGGCCCAGTCAGATCAGATGCAAAGCGATATGGCCGATCTCGGCCAGCAGGCCGACGGCATCGGTCACATCATGGGCGTGATCAGCGACATCGCGGATCAGACTAATCTGCTGGCATTGAATGCCGCCATCGAAGCAGCGCGGGCCGGTGATGCCGGTCGCGGTTTTGCCGTCGTCGCAGATGAGGTTCGCAAGCTTGCTGAAAGCACAATGAATGCAACAAATGATGTCGGGGAATATATTAAGCGTATTCAGGAAAGCACTAAGAAGAATATCGCCAATACCGAGAAGTCCAATAGATATATTGGCGACGTGACCGAGTTGGTCAATCAGTCCGGTAGTATTTTGAAGGAGATTGTCGAGAAGGTTTCCGATACCGCCGATCAGGTCAGGTCCATAGCCACTGCATCAGAAGAGCAGTCCGCGGCCAGTGAACAGATCAGTCGCTCTACCGGCCAGATCAATACCATTGCCGGTGAAACCGCTCAGGCCATGAACGAATCTGCGGAGGCAGTCAGCCGTATGTCCGACCTTGCAAAGGAACTTGATGGCATCATTGCCAATATGAAAGGATAGGCCGCTAAGTACCGGTCTGTATCCGGTTTAGAAAAAAGAGTCATACTGAAGCCCCGGCATGAAAACTGCCGGGGCTTTCTTGTTTTTATACAACGAAAGGAAAAGGTACTAGGTTAGTATTGAGGTCTTCTGCTAATAAATGATATAGCTTAGTCAGGAGTATCTATGCATTCAGTCTTAAGATTAGTTCTCTCGGCCTTATGCGGGGTTATTTTACTATGTCTGCTTTCCGCAGCCCAGAAATATCTTATGGGCTGGCCGATGCCTTTGAAATCGTTTATTGCTCCGATCCTGTTTGGTTTATTTACCGGTTCCGGTTTTTATTTTTATTCACTTTTTTTAGAAAAACATCGGAAAACAAAAGGATTGCTGTATGCCAGAGAAGCACAGCTGAATACTGTCCTGTCCGCCGCGCCAATCGGAATAGGGATGGTGACTGATCGTGTTTTTCAGGAAGTTAATGACTTCTTTTGCGAAATGACAGGATATTCCAGGGCGGAACTGATCGGTTCGTCTTCCCGGATGATATATCCAAGCGATGAGGATTATGACTATGTCAGTTCATACAAATATTCGCAGATCAAGGATAAAGGATCCGGAACAGTTGAGACGAGGTTTAAGCGTAAGGATGGTAAAATTTTACATGTCATTCTAAGTTCAAAGCCGCTCAATCAAGCGGACTGGTCGCAGGGAGTTTCGTTTACGGTACTAAATATCACTAAACGGAAGGAAGCAGAAAATTCACTGGCTAAACGCATAGTATTTGAGAGTCTGGTAAGTAAAATCGCGACTGACTTTCTTAATCTTTCAGTCGATCAGATTGATGAGGGGCTGACAAAATCTTTGGAGGATATCTGCCGATTCGCCGGAGTGGGCCGGGCGTATATATTCCTTATGCGCGGCAATTCAGCTGTTTGCGATAATACTCATGAATGGTGCGCGGAAAACATAGAACCGCAGATTGATGTCCTGCAGAATATTAATTTGCAGGACCCTGAAACACTGCTTTGGGAAAAGCTATGTAATAAAGAATCATATTACATTCCTGATGTTTCGGCGTTGCCTGACGATTTGCCGGACAAAGCCATTCTTGCGGAGCAGGACATATGGTCGATTCTTATCGAACCCATGTATTTTAACGATCAGCTTGTGGGGTTTGTGGGCTTTGATGCGGTCTATTCGTATCGTCACTGGTCGGAAGAAGATATAGATATCCTTTCCTTATTCAGCAAAAATATTTCCTTAATTCTTGAACGTAAGAAAGTAGAGGAAAAATTGATCGCGGCAAAACAGGGCGCGGAAGCGGCTAATACCGCAAAGTCGGAATTTCTCGCCAACATGTCTCATGAAGTCAGGACTCCTTTAAACGGAATTATGGGTATGCTGCAATTAATGCAGATCAGCGGACTCCGGGCAGAGCAGGATGAGCATTGTACTTTTGCAATGGAATCCTGCAGAAGGTTGACCCGGCTGCTGAGTGATGTACTTGATATCTCGAAGATCGAAGCTGGAAATCTACAGATAATTAATGTGGAATTCGACTTGGGGGAAGTTCTAAATTCTGTCTACTATTTGTTTAAACCGGTCGCGCTTCAAAAAAATGTTGATTTAATTTTTGATGTGGCCGGCAATTTGCCTCAAAAATTATCAGGTGACAGCAACCGGTTACATCAAATATTAAATAATCTGATCGGAAATGCCCTGAAATTTACAGATGCCGGCAGTGTCGTGCTGGAAGTCTCTCCGCTGAAAGTTAACCAGCCCGGTCTTCATAAAATTTTGTTTTCCGTTTCTGATTCGGGAATCGGTATATCAGACAATAAGCTGGAAAATATTTTTGATTCCTTTACGCAGGTAGATAACAGCAGAACCCGCAGTTATGAGGGGGCTGGACTTGGACTTGCTATTGTCAAGAAGCTTGTAAAATTGATGGGCGGCAGCTTGTCAATTACCAGTGAATTAGGGGTTGGAACAGCAATTTATTTTTGCATTGAATTTCAAGATCCTCAACAGAGTGTCGCCGTTGCGGACGACCTTTTGGAAGATGGCGATAATTTTATTAAAGAATTTAATGTTCTTGTAGCCGAAGATGAAAAAGTAAATATGCTTACCCTTAAGAGTTTTCTGCAAAAATTAGGCTGCACTGTATCAGTTGCCGGTGATGGTTATGAAGTCATTGAAGCTCTTAATGGAGAGCAGGATACTTTTGATTTGATATTTATGGATATTCAGATGCCGAATATGGGAGGAATTGAAACTACTTCACGTATCCGGTCCGGCGATGCAGGAACCTCAAACAGTGACATTCCGATTATCGCCTGCACCGCTTACGCCATGGCCGGAGATAAAGAGGAATTCTTTTCCGCCGGTATGGATGACTATCTCGCCAAACCGATACAGATAGGTGATGTTGAAGAGATTTTGCTGAAATATTCAGCCAAGGACCTGTAGAATCAGTATGTGCTAAGAGCGTATTTTACAGCATCCAGATACGCATATCCATAGCTTTCGCATGGTTCCAGATAACATCCTTCTCCCCATTCATTCCATGCATTGATAAAGATAAACCGTTCTTCTTCAGGGAAGTTTTCTACTGTGTAACGAAGTGTTTTCTGCAAATGAAATGAAAAGGCTTCGGGACTGGATTTATCAAAGACAAACGCTGCGGATTTATATCTTGGAGTGTTATCCCATTGTGGGAAAACACCCCGGAACAGTTTGTACTCAGGTTTTGGTTTGTTCAGCATGTTGATAATTGTTTTACGGTAATCAACTCTGCGTGGTTTGACTCCCGGGGCAAGCAAATCTCCTGTCATCCTCCAGTCCGGGGCAAATTCCACCGCAGCGTCAAAACCAAGCTCAGCAGGAGTATATCCCCAGCAAAAGGCTTCAACTTTAACCAGATACAGCTCAATTCCATGTTTGCCGGCTTCTTTTCGCCATAAATCTGTTATCGCTTTTGAGTCTGGTAGGTCCTCCGCCTGATGGACACAGACAACCGGACGGTCTTCTATGGTTATATACCTGGGATCTTTTAATGCAGGGATTAGATCAAGTATGAATTTTTTCATGCTTGATTTGGAGTAATCTTGCGCAATCAGGATTTTTTTGTCCTGCCCATACCAAGCCCTTGTCCATTCATGGTTGGCCCAGCAAATACAGAAAGGAAAGTTTGGTTTGCCGGATTCAAGCATGTTTTCAAGGGGGGTTTCGAGGAGCTTCTTACCCCCGAACCAGTAGTAGTAATAACAAAATCCATACAGACCATATCGTTTGGCCATTGCGGCCTGCATCGACTGAACTCTCTCACTGCGTAAATCGTAATATTCAAGAGGCTTGGCGGGAACCCGTGGTTGGATATGTCCGGTGAAACCGGGAACAGAGCTTGTTACATTATTCCATTCCGTAAATCCCTTGCCCCACCACTGGTCGTTTTCCGGAATGGGATGAAACTGAGGAAGGTAGAAGGCAAGCAGTTTCAACTGGTCCGAAACGAAATCCATAGGTCATTCTCCGCAGTTTATTCCCTTTTAGCGTCTTCAGCAGTACAGATTCCACCACTCAGGAGAAGGTACGTGTTAAGCAAATAGGGTGTAATTTCAAAAGTTAGAACTTGAAATTGCCAGCTTGATAATTCATGGTGCTTCGTCGATCAGGGGAGGTGTATTATAATTTTTCTGATGCTACAATGCTTCCGTAGGTTTAGCCAGCCTGAAATTAATCTCCTAATTGAACCTCGTTCCATTTCAAGTTATATGTTACAGATCAATTTTCTTTACCCAACGGAGAGAGTGTATGAAGTCTTTTAATGAGCAGTCCTTAAAAGAACAACTTGCTGAGATTGAAGCCGGGAAAAAAAAATATGCCCACGGCGGAAATTTGCGTCAACTGGCGGAGCGGGCCGGATGTCCTTCGTCTGAAGTTGTGGATTTTTCGGCTAACATTAATCCATTGGGTCCGCCTTCATGGCTGCAGCAGGAAGTGGTCCGGGCGCTGAGTGATGTAGACCGTTATCCTGACCCTGAATGCTCGGAACTTACTCTTACCGCATGTGAAAAATTCTCCGTCTGGCCTACGGAATGCGTTGCCGGTAACGGGGCTTCGGAACTGATTTGGGCCATTTCCCGGGTAGGGAGATTAAAAAGGGCGGTGATTCCTGTTCCCTGCTATGTGGATTACGAGCGGTCCTGCAAACTTGCAGGGCTTAAAACCGAGCATATACCGCTTGATCCGCAACGAAATTTCGCTCCTGATTTTGAAACTCTCTCGTCTTTTCTTGATTCCTCACCGGCTTTGGTTTTTCTGGCTCAGCCCAACAACCCTACCGGGACGGCTTTTGATCCTCAGGAATTAACGGCCCTTGCCCAAAAGCACCCTGATTCACGTTTCGTGATTGATGAATCTTTCGCTGATTTTGTTCCGGGGTTGAAACGGTTGGCCGGGCAGCGTCCGCCTAACGTTATCACCATTGTTTCCATGACCAAATTTTACGCCATTCCCGGTTTGCGGCTTGGGCTGGCTTTCGCTTCTCCGGATATCATCATGGAAATCAAAAACGCTTTGCCTTGCTGGTCAGTGAATATTCTGGCCCAAAGGGTGGGATTGCGCTGCCTGCGTGATGAGGAATACGAACGAAGAACAATTGAAACTACCACCCGCCTGCGTGATGATCTGGTACGGGGAATTCAGGAAATTCCCGGTATTCGGGCTTTGCCTTCACAGGCCAATTTTATGCTTTGTCAGGTACAGCGTGTGGGTATGGACGCAGGCGGTTTGATTGAGCATTTGATTAATAACAGGGTCGCCGTGCGTCATTGTGATAATTTTGACGGCCTTGATTCCACATATTTCCGCATTGCTGTGCGTACAGAGCAGGAGAATCGTGTGCTGCTTGACGGATTGCGCTCATTTTCCGGCATGTCGGTTTCCACCCCAAAAAAGAATAAAGTCCCGGCCCTGATGATTCAGGGAACCTGTTCCAATGCCGGGAAATCAATTTTGGCCGCCGCATTCTGCCGTATCATTTTACAGGATGGATATAAAGTAGCTCCATTTAAAGCGCAGAATATGTCGCTCAATTCTTATGTAACTGAAGACGGTCTGGAAATGGGAAGGGCACAGGTAACACAGGCCGCAGCCTGCAAGCTGGCGCCTGATGTACGCATGAATCCGGTGCTGCTCAAGCCGGGTAGCGACATCGGTTCACAGGTGATTGTCATGGGCAAGCCTGTGGGAAATATGAAAGTTCAAAAATACGTGGAATACAAACCCACAGCTTTTGAAGCGGTGAAAAAAGCGTACGATTCCTTGAGCGAAGAAGTGGAAGTTATGGTTATAGAGGGAGCCGGAAGTCCTGCCGAGATCAACCTCAAGCAGCATGACATCGTGAATATGGCCATGGCTGATTATGCCGAAGCGAAGGTGCTCATCGCCGGTGATATTGACCGGGGCGGAGTGTTTGCCTCCCTTGCCGGGACAATGGATCTGCTCGAACCTGATGAAAGAAAGCTTGTTTGCGGGTTTCTGCTGAATAAATTTCGCGGGGATGCATCGCTCCTGACTCCGGCTTTTGATTTTACGTTGGATCACACCGGTAAACCCGTGCTTGGAACCATTCCTTATATAAATGATCTGGGGCTGCCGGACGAGGATTCGGTATCATTCAAGGAGGATTTGAAGAAATCCGGGTCTAAGGGAAAACGCAAGGATTCAGTTGACATAGTTTGTATTGATCTGCCGCGCATATCAAATTTTACGGACATCGATTCACTCAAGGGAGAGCCGGATGTAAATCTGCGGGTGGTGGATAAGGCTTCAGATCTGGGTAAACCGGACGCAATCATTCTACCGGGCAGCAAATCGACTCTTTCAGATCTCAGCCATCTGCGTGAATCCGGTCTGGCAGAAGCCATCGCCGCATTGCGCGATAAAACGGTTATCGTAGGTATCTGCGGCGGTTTTCAGATGCTGGGTCAGTATATTAGCGATCCGGATGAAATAGAGACCGGCGGTTCCGCGGAAGGGCTCGGGCTGCTCCCGTTGCAAACAACCCTTGCCCCGGAAAAAACTTTGACCCGCACCGTGGGAATGCATTCCCAGAGTAAAAAGGAAGTGGTTGGGTATGAAATCCATCATGGCACTACCGAACCTCTCCTGCCCACTGTCCGGGCGGCAATCGTTCCTCAGGGTATCACCGGAGGAGTTTCTGTTTCCCGCGCTCTTGGTTTCGGGTCCAAGTCAGGTCTTATTTGGGGTACATATCTTCATGGTGTTTTTGATGCCGACGAATTCCGGCGCTGGTTTATTGATTTTCTGCGTAAGCGTAAGGGGCTGCCCAAGCTGGGTAGAGTTCAATCAGTTTTTAATATGGAAGAGGGGCTGGATCGTCTTGCCGATGTTGTCCGCAGGAATGTGGATATGCGAGCTGTTTACACTGCTTTGGGGCTGGGTGGTTAAATTGATTTTTTGTGCATATAGTTGTCGCTGCTACCCGAAATAGTGTAAATTCATATTTGGATGAACAGTATTCTGCTTTTGGAGGATCAATATGGCCGGGATAGAGTGGAACGAGAGTTTAAATCTTGGGATTAAAGAGCTCGATAAACAGCATAAGGAATTGATAGGCCTTGTTAATGATTTTCTTGATGCTTATGGAAAAGGCGAAAGCGCAGGTGCTGTTGATAAGATATTGAAACAGCTCAAAGAATACGCCGTGTATCATTTTAATGCTGAAGAAAAGTATATGGAAGAAATCGAATATCCCCATCTGGCTGAACATCGCCAACTCCACGCAGCACTTAAAAATAGCGTAAAATCGATGCAGTCCGCCAGATTTCACCTTGAGGAAGTAAGTGCTGAAGAGATTAAAGCCCTTTTATCCAAATGGCTTATTGAGCATATTCTGCGGGTTGATTACAAGCTTGTGCAGTTTGTGAAAAAAAGTGGAGGATAATTCGCGGAACCGGTTTGTCTTATTGAAAAGGATAAAAGCCCTTGCCTGATTTGTCGGCGGGGCTTTTGCTTTTTGGGCCTACTTCTTGCCTTGGGCGCGTAAACCGGATATCAAAAAGCCGATTATTAATTTAAATACCAATTTTTCAGTCTCGGATTTCCAATGATAGCAAAAGTTTCCTGTGCAGCCCTGATGGGCATTGATGCGTTTAAAGTTGATCTTGAAGTTGATCTGACCAGACAGGGCATGCCCGCATTCACCATGGTCGGGCTGGCTGAGGGCGCGGTAAAGGAAAGTAAAGAGCGCGTTTTTTCCGCTCTTAAAAACAGCGGATACCGTATCCCTCCTTCACGTATCACCGTTAATCTAGCACCGGCGGATATACGTAAGGCCGGTTCTGCATATGATTTACCACTTGCAGCGTCCTTGCTGGGGGCCGCCGGAGTGATCGACCAGTCTGCTATGGAAGGCTGGTTCATGGCTGGTGAGCTTTCTCTTTCCGGGGTGGTCAAGCCTGTGCACGGCGTGCTTTCTCTGGCAATAGAGGCCCGGCGCAAGGGTGCTCAGGGGCTGATTGTCAGTCCTGAAAATGTTAATGAAGCCGCAGTGGTTGAGGGACTTTCGGTTTACGGAGTGTCTACCCTTACACAGTTGGTTGATTTTCTCATAGGCAATACATCCCTTGAACCGGCTAAGGTTGATACGGATCTGCTCTGGTCCGGACGTCAGTCCTTCGGCATGGATTTTTCAGAAGTCAAAGGTCAGGAACACGCCAAACGGGCAATTGAAATCGGTGCTGCGGGGAATCATAATCTGCTTTTTATCGGCCCTCCTGGCAGTGGTAAAACCATGCTGGCCCGGCGAATTCCTACCGTGCTGCCTTCGCTGGTGTTTGAAGAAGCGTTGGAAGTAACAAAGATCTACAGTGTCTCCGGACAATTGGATCCTGATAAGTCTCTTATGGTTACCCGCCCTTTCCGGGCTCCTCACCATACCATTTCCGATGCGGGGCTTATCGGCGGAGGAGCTTATCCCAAACCGGGCGAAGTCTCGCTGGCACATCGCGGGGTTCTATTTCTGGACGAGTTGCCGGAGTTCAAGAAGAATGTGCTTGAAGTCCTGCGCCAGCCCCTTGAAGGGGGAGAGGTTACCATCTCCCGGGCGGCAATGTCCCTTTCATATCCGGCTGATTTTATGCTGGTGGCGGCTATGAATCCCTGCCCCTGCGGATATTCTACTGATGCCCGGCATGCCTGTACCTGTTCCGCCCAGTCGGTCAGCCGTTACCGCTCCAAGCTTTCCGGGCCGTTGCTGGACCGCATCGATCTGCAGATTGAAGTCCCCGCCGTAGAATATAAAGATTTACGGGATTCTTCCGGTCTGGATTCCGCGACTATGCGCTCGAATATTGAGCGGGTCCGGGAGATTCAGTCCGGGCGATACAAGGGCATGGGCATACTGACCAACAGTGAACTTTCCGGCTCTTCGCTGGAAAAATTTTGCAAGCTAGGTGAAGCGGAACACAATTTTCTGGGACAGGCTGTAAGCAGCTTGGGCCTTTCCGCACGGGCATATACCCGTATCCTGCGCATTTCACGGACAATTGCCGATTTAGCCGGTATGGAAATGATTCAGGTTGCCCATCTGGCTGAAGCTATCAATTACCGGAGTATGGATAGGCAGGGTTGATGTTTATGGATAAATCTAAAAATTTGTGGCGTTATTGGGCCACATCAGCTGTTGCCAAGTTCGTTTTGCTGTAATATTACCTACCTCACTGGTTATTTATGGGAGGGGTAATGAAACCGGTACTGAATACCTGTGTAGAGCAGCGCGAACTCTGGGATCAGGTCTTCACTGAATCTGAAAATTATTTCGGTGATCAACCCAGTCTTCTCGCACAAAAATCTCTGAAACTATTCAGAGAAAATAATGTTGCTTCCGTTCTTGAAACCGGCTGCGGTCAAGGACGGGATACTTTTCTTTTTGCCGAAAACGATATCTCCGTCACAGCGCTGGATTATTCCAGCAAAGCGGTTGATTCCGTCGCCGCCAGAGCCGCTTCTTCTTCGCTTTCTTCCCATATTGATCCCCAGTTGCTTGATATCCGTAAACCGCTCCCTTTTGAATCGGGATCATTTGATGCCTGTTATTCGCATATGCTGTTCTGCATGGAACTCACAATGGCCGAAATAGCCTGTGCGCTCAGTGAAGTGCATAGAGTTCTAAAACCGGGCGGACTGGTAATTTATTCCGTACGTTCTATCTTTGACCGTCATTACCGCGCTGGAGAACATCTGGGTGAGAATCTGTTTGAAGTAGGCAAGTTTGCGGTACACTTCTTTTATAAGGATAAGCTTGAGGAACTGGCCAGCGGATTTGAGATTAAATCCATTGAACGCATAGAGGAGGGCGCTTTGCCGCGTGACCTTTATTGTATTGTCATGGAGAAAAAGAATACCCGCTATGCACCGACATTTGAATCCTGTTCTCTCGAAGAGGGCAGGGCCGATAAAATACCATTTTCACGTAATCGAGCCCGGATGTGTGGGCCCGGCGAAACGTGATAGTCTCGCCATGCTTCAGTTGAAGTATTCAAATTTAAGATAGTATAAAAAAGGTCCGGAAAATATCCGGACCTTTTTTATGTTTGCGGAATAGTCTTTTAGAGAAGTTCTTTCAGGTTCGGTACAATCGAGGGCACATTCTTTTTATATTCAAGATAGTCCTTTCCGTAAGCTTCTTCCAGAATGCTTTCCTCTTCCGGTATGTAGTGCAGAAATTTGTAATACGCCACCACGCTCATACCGAAAAACAGCCATGCCTGAGTGGCAAGGGCGCTGCCGGGGAAGATAAATGCCATCCATGCAAAGTAGAGCGGATTACGTACAATTGCGAATGTCCCTGTTGTTTCCAGTCTTTGCTCATGAACGGCTTTTTTTATCGTGACGCCGCTGATAAAGAGAAAAGCTATTCCTATGCCAAGCAGTATGCCGCCCATGATATTGAAAGCGGCACCGGGCAGGAAGGTCATCAAAAAGATTCTCGGAAAGATAAGGGTAATGATTAATGCGGCAAGCCCATACACAATTGTAGGTTTAAAAATTTTGAGCCCGACTCCGATAATTGTCATCTTGCGTTCTTCCATAACCTGCTCCACTCATTTCAGATTTAATCAGCATATCCTTGCAGCTGGAGAGAATTGGGTAAGCCATCCGATTAAATATATCTTTGAATAGTTCCTGCAAAAGTGTCAACCCAAAACAGGTTTAAGGTCATCAATATTTCTAAGCCATTTTTATCATTACTGCGCTATTTGAGCAGTTAGTTTCTCGCTGATTAACCCTGTTTTCTTGGTGATTTCTTTCCAGAGATCTTTATAGGCAACTGCAGCGCTTGATTTTGCAGCAAACGCATGAAGCGGAGCACGTTCTATTCCCATTTTTTCAACATCGGCTCTTGCAGGGATAAAATTCTCACAAAAGTAATTTTTAAATTCTTTTTTGTTATCCCACATTATTTTTCTGTGGCCGCTCTTACGCCTGTCTACCATATTAAAGAATGGTATTAATTCTGCGCAGGTTTCGTTCATTGATGAGAGGTATTCTTTTACCTTTAGAAAGCTCTGTTGCGGCATTACAGCCGGGACGACAGGCATTAAGATATATTCAACGGTACTGAAAATAACTTCGGAAAGATTTGATATACTTGGCGGACAGTCAAATAGGAATAAGTCGTAATTTTCTTCAAATGAGCTGATTATCTTTTTCAGTTTTTTGCGTGATTTTTTGCTGTCATCCAGCACCATGTCCATATTGCGGTAGTCAAAACCAGCCGGAATAACCGAAAGATTTGCATAGGGCGTTGGTTCGACCATATTCTTGATCAATTTCTTGTCTTTGATTAATTTTTTTAGTTTCGTCTGTTCCAGCGGCTCAACTCCAAGATGAAAGGTTGCTGCTCCCTGCGGATCCAGGTCCCAGACCATTGTACGCACTCCGTTTGCAGCACTTAAATAGGCAAAGTTGACAGCAAAACTTGTTTTTCCGACCCCACCTTTCATATTGTAGCAAGCCATAGACTTCATCACAGAACCGCCTGATTAAAATTTTAAAATTTCTACCTTATTTAGTTACTGTTACAATTCTTTTTCATTAAAGTTGTTTTTGTATGATTTAACCTGCTCTATAGGTACTTATCTCTCAATATCTGCTGTTTAAATAAATAGACAGTACACATCTCTGTTAGCTGGCTGAAAATATTTTCCATATCCGGTTCATTGTTTTCAAGAAGACATCGGTGCATTGTTTCCTCTATGGCGCCGCTGATGAGCCTTGCACTGGAATCTATTTCTTTGACCCTGATTTTATCGCCGCATCGGGTCATTATTTCAGCAATGCCTTTTTGCAATGAATTGACTATAGCCAGGTCTAGTTCAGCCATAAGCTGTTCTCTGTTTTTCAGGGCCAACATTTCGCGGTGAAGTTCCGTGGAAAGTGAATGGGCCTGCCTTGCTGTTTCCACGATGTAATTGATTATTTCTTCGGGGCTTTTCTTATAAGGAGCTTCCTGCGCCAGATTTCCGTATACCCCTTTTGTTATGCTTGCCGCATAGGCTTCCATTACCTGATCAAACAGCTCTTTTTTGTCTTTGAAATAACTGTAGAAAGTTCCAACCGATACTTTTGCTTCACTTGTAATTTCTGAAACACCGGTTTGATGAAAACCTTTATCCGAGAAAAGCTTCATCCCGGCTACAATTATTTTTCGTTTCTTTTCCCTGCTTCGTTTCTGAACCGGCGCTCTGGTCATGATCTCTCCGTGTTTTATAATTGTTTATACGAATATTAATTCATATTCATATTGTCAATAAATATGAATTAATATTCATATTAGGAGATTGGTTCTGTTTGAAAAAGAAAAAGCCCGGCACAGGGATGTACCGGGCTGATAATGACTGGAAATAATCTTTACAGCGGATCAGAAGGATTAGGGAGAAATTTTATGTCTATCTCCTGTTTCAGGCCATTCATGAATTGACGGAATTCACGTTCCTGATGCGGGCTGTAGCGCAGCATCAGAATTCCTTTGAAACGATCCGCTATTGTGAAAAGTGCAAGGTTCTCAACTGCTTCCATTAAAAAACGAAAGATAGCGATGTCAGAAGGCGCAATCTGAATGTACATGCGGCAGGAATTTTCCGGCGGCGGAGGCAGGGGACGCGGGCGAGGTTTTCTTTTTCTACGGGCCATATAAATTTACACACTTCGCCTGAAATAAAGAGACAAAGCCTTGATAAAACGTTTTGGGATTCTTACCCCCCTTTTGGAAAAGGGGTTAAGGCCCCCGGCTGGGTCGCCGGAGGCTTTCAAACAATTGCGTTATGCTTAGCGACTATAAAATCTTATAGCCATCTTCAGTAATGAGCGCCATATATTCCCAGCGGATACCACCCCAATCGGGATAGTAAAGACCGGGTTCAACAGTGATTATCATCCCCGGTTTCAGTTCACCTGAAGCAATGGGGCTGACGCTTGGCGGCTCATGTGTTTCAAGGCCGATACCGTGTCCGAGCGAATGGGTAAAGTACTTTTCTACCCCGTATTTTTCAAAAACACTTCTGGCTGTGTGGTAGGCGTGCTGAATGGGCAGTCCGGGCCGAAGTGTTTTAATGGCTTCCGTCTGGGCTTCCTGCACTTGATCCCGAACGGTAAGGAACCGTTCCGAAGGGGTGTCGCCGACCCAGAAAGTACGGGTCTGGTCAGAGCAGTAGTCATTTAGGCGTCCGCCCATATCAATAAGTACCAGCGAGCCGTCTTCGAGTTTGTCATTTCCGGGGATGGCGTGGGGCAGGGCCGCATTGGGGCCGATGCCGACAATGGTCGCAAATGAAAGCTCGGATGCGCCGTTATTGCGGAAAAGCTGTTCCACGTCCCATGCTATTTCGGCTTCGCTGCGACCGGGCTGAAGTTTTGGCTCAAGAAGTTCGTAAACCTTATGGTTAAGAGCGCAAGATTCTTCCATGAGTTTGATTTCGGTTTCATCCTTTATCAACCGCAATTCTTCAATCAATCCGGAAACCGGTTTGAGTTCACAAAAGTCGTTCAGCTTTTCATGTTCAAAAATATTAATCGATTTAGGGTCGTATGATATTTTACTGAGTCCGTTTGCCTTGAAGAAGTCGCGCATGGCATCAAATTTACGGCCGGAGTAGATAAAAATATCATCTTCGTTCCATACCTTACGGGCTGCATCAAGGTAACGGGGGTCGGTAAGCAGAAGATCACGCCCGGAAGGGTCGATGATCAGCCAGCCGGCGGTTTCGTTGCACTGGGGATCGTGAAGTTCAAAACCGCTCAGGTAGTAGCGGTTGGCTGCGAAGCTGACCAGAAGAGGAGGATGACCGCGGTCTTTTAATTGTCTGCGGAGATTCTCTCGCCGAAGTTCGTAAGTGGCGCTTGAGATGCTCATATGTTTAGCTGATCCTGTATGTGGTTTCCGGCTGTCCGTTTATCATGCGTTCAGCCCATTCTACGCCCTGCATTACGGAGTGATCCATGTTGGAGACCTCATATTTCCATCCGCCGAAACGGCCTCTGGAATAGATGCCCATGGATTCAAGAGCAGGCTGTAGAACTTTTAACGCTTCATCGCGTTGCAGGCAAGGGATCGGATAGCCGTAATCCACATTAATTGACCAGCGGGATATAATATCTTTGCGTTCTTCTTCCTTCAGCATTTCTGTGTTGACCAGTCCGTCTTCAACCTGTTGAAGGATGTTTTTCTTATCGATAACTTTATCATTGGAGTATGATACCTCACACATCAATGCCCTGCCTTTCTTAGGGATCGGGGTGTTGTTGGGTGAGTAATTATGAAAATTGGTAACCCTGTAAAAGGGGTTGTTGTTTTCCGGGAAATACATCCAGCATCGTGAATCAGGACGCGAAGTGGACAGCCCTATTCCAGCCACAACCACACTGTTGTGCTTGAGGCTGGCGGCGGCATTAATCATATTTTGCGCCGGAGATGCCAGCCAATGCATAGTAAGAATATCGATGGGAGCGGTGTTTAACAGGCAATCATATTCAAAAATATTTCCTTCGGCATCCTTAACAAACTTCGCCCGGCTGTTAATCTCAACCACCTGCGAGTTATATTTAATGTTACTGGAAATAGTCTTGGCGAGGTTGCGGAAAATGGTTCCGGTTCCGCCTTTGAGAGGAAACTTAAACTTATTGTTCGGTCCCCATGAAAGCTCATCGCGTTCAAGAAGAACATTTTTAAGCACTGAACGCAGGTCGACAAGGCTTACACGCTCACCGATCCATGAATAAGCCATCTTTTCAGGTGGGGTGGCCCATACTTTATAGTTATATGGTTCCATAAAGAGCCGTGCGATTCCTTTGCCGAATATGGAATGAATCCATTCGAGAAAATTTTCGGGTGTTTTTTCAGAGCGTTCACCGGGCAGAAGCCCTCTTACACAATCCCATTTTTCCTGATTAGGCAGATGACGGATATTGTTCTGGAAAGGGTAGGGGACCCAGCGATCAAGCATGCGTACCCATGATTCGCGTAAGTGCTCTGTATATTCACCCTTCAAAACATCTTCAATGAGCTTATCGTAATACTCGTAATGGGAAAACATGACATGCCCGCCGATGTCCCATGTAAAGCCTTTCTCATCTTTAAAGCTGGAAGCAAGCCCTCCCGGCCAGGAATTTTTTTCCAGCACAATAAAAGATTTTTCCCCTAATTCGGAAAGCCTTCGCGCTGCTCCAAGTCCTGTCGGACCCGCGCCAATTATGACATATCTGGATTTCATGGGTAATTCTCCGGGGTGAAAATTTTGTTCTTGCGAAAAATAAAGCAAGCCGTGTGCCAGATAAAAAATGAAGACAATCAGCACTGTCACTGATCTTTCTTACGGGCGTAACAGGTTTGTAACCAGACTCGGATAGACACTTTGACAACGCTTAAAAACGGACGCGGTAAAAAGAACTGAGTCTGAAATCAAAATTCCATTTTGGAGGAAAAAATGAAAAAAATTATTGCTCTCGTTGCTGTCATGGTAATGGCTTTTACAGGTTCCGCTTTCGCGGGTTCCATTCAGGTTAAGGGTTCTACTACTGTACTGCCCCTTATGCAGAAAACTGCTGAAGTTTTCATGAAAGCCAATCCCAATGTTTCCATCTCCATCTCCGGCGGCGGTTCCTCAAACGGTGCTAAAGCACTGATCGACGGCACCACCGACATCGCCATGATGTCCCGTGACATGAAAGCCAGTGAAATTCAGACTGCTACCGACAACGGTCGCAAGCCTGTTCAGTTTGTTATCGCTCTGGACTGCATCGTGCCCATCGTAAACCCCGCTAACCCTGTTTCCAAACTTACCAAAGACGAGCTTTGGGGAATTTACACCGGTAAAATCACCAACTGGAAAGAAGTTGGCGGTGAAGATTCTAAGATCGTTGTTATCTCCCGCGACACTTCTTCCGGTACCTATGACTGCTGGAAGAGCAAAATCATGAAGAAAGCCGGCAAAAAACATCGTGTATTCCCCGGTGCTCTGCTTCAGGCTTCCAACGGTGCAGTTGCACAGGCTGTTTCCAAAAACAAAAAGGCTATCGGTTACGTTGGTCTCGCTTACCTCAACAAAGAACTTAAAGGTGTTGTTGTAAACGGCGTTGCTCCTTCTGTAGCTACTGCTAAAGACGGTTCCTACCCCATCTCCCGTGGTCTGAATCTCTATACCCCGGGTGAACCTACCGGCGAAGCTAAAGCTCTTATCGATTACATGATGAGCCCTGCAGGTCAGAAACTTGCTGCTGACACAGGTTTCATTCCCGTAAAATAGCATAGGCCTCCGGCAAAAAACCGGGTCCGAATTGATATGAAAGACCGGGAGGAGCTTTGAAGCTTCTCCCGGGATTTAATATATCCAAGGCAAACAGTTAAAAAAATTAATCAGGGGAAAAGTTGTGATCACGTCCCGTAATATCTGTTTACTGCTTATTATCCTCGCAGTTGTGTCCGGAGTTTACGCATACAAGCTGGGTGTGAAAACCGAAGCTGAACAGATCTTTATTTCCTCAGCTGAAAAAGTCGCCCAAAGGGGGGACTATTCCAAGAGTGCAGTCAGTACTTTGAAAAAAGTCATGATGCTTTCCAGTCATGAAATTGCTGAGACCACAGAAGAATCCGGTCTGACCAGAACGGAAAAAGAACTCCGCACAAAAGAACTAAGAGCTGAGTTGAACAGAATATATACCGTCGTGCGCGCTGAATCGGCAGCAAATGCCAAAGGTAAGAAAGATACGGAAGTTCTGGCCCTGATTAAGTCCAGTGCCGAAAACATGATCTCCTCCAGATCTACCGGATGGTATGTCTTGAGCGGTGTTCTCGGCTTTGCTGGCCTCGCAATTTTTATCCTCTCCACAATTTCTCTTGGCAGACGCAATACCGAGCGCATCATTCATTCTATCTTTCTGATAACTGCTTTTACTTCAATTCTGGTTCTTTTCCTGATTATGATGTTTCTTTTTATCGAGGGGATGCCAATCTTCAAGCATGTGTCTGTCACCGATTTTATTTTTGGTCACGAATGGTACCCCACCGACGAAGATCCGGCTTTCGGCATCTGGCCGCTTATTGTCGGTTCCGGTGCGGTTACATTTGTTTCTTCACTGATCGCCATTCCTCTCGGAGTAATGACCGCGATATATCTTGCCGAAATTGCGCCGCTTAAAGTTCGTAATATTATCAAGCCCGCAGTAGAAATGCTCGCCGCGCTTCCTTCTGTTGTCATCGGTTTTTTCGGCATGGTCGTTGTTGCGCCTTTTTTGCAGAATACTTTTGATATCGCTGTCGGACTGAATTTATTCAATGCCTCGGTCATGCTCGCTTTTATGGCTGTCCCGACTATCACCAGCCTTTCCGAAGATGCGATTTATTCTGTGCCTCCTGAATTGAAGGAGGCTTCCCTCGCTCTGGGTGCCACTCACTGGCAATCTATTTATAAAGTAATTGTTCCCGCTTCTCTCTCCGGTATTTCTACCGGAGTGATTCTCGGTATGGCGCGGTCCATCGGTGAAACCATGGTGGTACTGATGGTAGCCGGCGGGGCTGGGCTTCTGCCGACATCAATATTTGATCCGGTTCGTCCCATGCCTGCTTCCATTGCTGCGGAAATGGGCGAAGCTCCCTTTCATAGTGATCATTATTATGCACTGTTTGCCATCGGTATGGTCCTCTTCCTATTTACCATGGCCTTCAATCTCGTGGCGGACTACGTGGCCCACAAATATAAACAGGTCGGTTCCGCTACCCTGTAATTGAAACATACGGGAATAAAAATCGGTGAAAGAAATGAATAACGCTGAAACAATAGAACAAGTGGATTCCATGATGGAAAGTAACGTAGAAGTGGCCGAGACTATGATGGAACCCGGCAAAGATAATTACTCAATGAGGGAGAAGATCCAAAAGGTGGTCTTCCTGTTGTTCAAAGGCGCGGCCGCCATCAACGGACTTGCTCTGCTGATCATCGTAGGCTTCGTCCTTTACTACGGACTTCCGGCCATCAGCTGGGAATTCCTCACTGAATCTCCGCGGGATTCCATGACCGCAGGGGGTATTTTACCCTGTATAGTCGGAACTATCGTCCTCAGTTACGGGGCTCTTATGGTCGCGCTGCCCTGGGGAGTCGCCACGGCAATCTACCTAAACGAGTATGCAACTTCCCCTAAACTGGTACGGGTCATTCGTCTGGGAATCAATAACCTTGCGGGGGTTCCGTCAGTTGTTTTCGGGCTTTTCGGGCTTTCCCTGTTTGTTACCGTTATGGGGATGGGCGTTAGTATTCTGGCTGGGGTCTGTACGCTCGGCGCGTTGGCTCTTCCGCTTGTTATCGGCGCTTCGGAAGAGGCTCTCCGGTCTGTTCCCCAGACTTATCGTGAAGCCTCGCTCGGACTCGGGGCCACCAAATGGCAGACCATTTATAAAGTTGTTCTGCCCGCTGCTTTGCCCGGCATGCTCACCGGTGCTATCCTCACCCTTTCAAGGGCCGCAGGTGAAACCGCCGCGATCATGTTTACCGCAGCTGTTTTTTTCACTCCGGAAATGCCGCAGTCGCTATTTGATGACGTAATGGCGCTTCCTTATCATATTTATGTTCTGGCGACCGCAGGAACCGAGATTGAAATGACAAGGCACATTCAGTACGGAACCTCACTCGTGCTGATCACTCTGGTGCTCAGCATGAATATGCTGGCGATTTTTATCAGGGCAAAGATGCAGAGAAAGGGCGGCAAGTAAATTTCATCCTCACCCTCTTAACCGTGCTTGAGCGGCCTGTGCGTGGACGCGTACAGGCCGCTTCCTTTTATGCGCGTTTTTTTCGGCGTTTCGGCCGGAGCTTATTCTCCGGTCCGTACCATTCCGGCAGTTCTTTCGGGGCGTCGGGACGTGCGCAGCCCTGCCATATTCCCCTGTTTTTCATGGCCTGTTCAATTTCATTGAGAATAATGCGTTTAATGCGCGCCCATTCCGGGGCCACCAGTTCACCGGGCACAGCGTCGGCCTTTAAACGGTGTATGACGATATCTGTGCGCAGGATCGATATGGCCTCGACCAGCGCCGTGATGTATTCATCTTTTGTGATGGGCGTGTACTGTCCTGATTCATACAGTTTTTGAAGCGGGGTGCCTTGACCCACAAAAAGATTGTGGAATTTTATCCCGGCAATGGGCAGTTGGTTCAGAAATTCAACCGAATTAAGAAAATCTTCCTTGGTTTCACCCGGTAATCCTGCGATGAGATGAGCACAGACATCCAGTCCCTGAGCGTGTGCTTTTTCCACAGCCTTGGCAAACTGCTCCGCGGTGTGCCCCCTGTTGATGCGCTCAAGGGTGGCATTGTTTGAACTTTGCAGGCCGAGATCTATCCATGTCTCCTTGAGCCCAAGATCTTTCAAGAGTTTTAGCTTGCCTTCATCAAGACAGTCCGGGCGGGTGCCGATACAAAGCCCTACGAGTCCGGGAAGCCCTTCCAGTTCAGAAAGGGCACATTCAAGCTCTTGGTGCGTGCAGTATGTGTTGGAATATGATTGCAGGTAGGCGAGGTAAAGTTTCGTCGTGTACAATTCATCCAGCTTTTTCTGCCAGTGCGCCCACTGTTCGGCTATGGGCATGGATCTGTCGTACAGTCCAGAGCCGGAGCCAAGCGGACTGCAGAAGATGCAGCCCTTGCGGGAAATATGTCCGTCACGATTGGGACAGGTGAAACCGAAATCCAGTGGTATCTTCTGGACCCGTTCTCCGAAACTTTCCCGCAGTCGGGCGGCCAGACCGTAGAAACGGTGCATAATGTCTCCTTTTCAGGACCGGATAAGCCCTTTCACTGATGCAATTAGAAATATATAAATATTGGCAGCCGCAAAATATAATGCCGTCTTGAAGTTCTCTAATATGTTGCCTGCCGCACTTTCTTCTGCTAGTTAATTCCTAGTATTTTCTTTTGATAGACGTGAAGTCCGCCTCTTTTGAGGTGTTTTCAAAATCACATTTTTTTTGGAGCTTCCATTTAATATGGCATCGATTTTCGACAAGATACTCGGTTCGTTCTCCAGTGACCTTGCAATCGACCTCGGTACAGCTAACACACTGGTGTATGTGAAAGGTAAAGGCGTAATGCTCAGCGAGCCTTCTGTGGTCGCTGTTAAGAGAGATGTTAACGGCGGTAGCAAGGTCCTCGCTGTTGGGTTGGAAGCCAAGAGGATGCTTGGTAGAACCCCCGGCAACATTGTTGCTATCAGACCTATGAAAGACGGCGTGATTGCCGACTTTGAGGTCACAGAGGCCATGTTGCGTCATTTCATTTCAAAAGTCCATAACAGCCGCAGGCTGGTCCGTCCCCGGATCATGATCTGTGTGCCTACAGGGATTACTCAGGTAGAAAAAAGGGCGGTCAAAGAAAGTGCCCAGAGCGCCGGAGCCCGTGAGGTTTACCTCATCGAGGAGCCCATGGCTGCTGCTATAGGTGCGAATCTGCCAATTACCGAACCTACTTCCAACATGGTGGTAGATATCGGTGGCGGTACTTCCGAGATCGCAGTTATCTCCCTTTCCGGTATTGTTTATGCCCGTTCCGTTCGCGTTGGCGGGGATAAAATGGACGAAGCAATCATGCAGCATGTGAAACGTAAATATTCCATGTTGATAGGTGAGTCCACTGCCGAAACCATCAAGATCAAAATAGGTTCCGCTTTCCCGCTGGAAGAAGAGATTGAGATGGAAGTAAAGGGACGTGACCTTGTTACCGGTATCCCTCAGAATATTCTGATCACTTCCGAAGAGATCAGGAAAGCAATTTCCGAACAGGTGGATTCCATTGTTCAGGGTGTACGTGTTGCTCTTGAACAGACTCCTCCTGAACTTGCGGCCGATATCGTTGACCGGGGCATTGTGCTCACAGGCGGCGGGGCGCTGCTCAAGGGACTAGACCAGCTTTTAAGCCGGGAAACCCATCTGCCCATTACTGTGGTGGATACTCCCCTTGATGCCGTGGTTATCGGCTCCGGTAGAGCTTTAGATGAGATAAACATCTATAAAGACGTAACTATTGATTAAATTCCGCTCCTTTTGCCGCGGATGGATCGAGTGCACCTGTTACGGCTGAGGGCATAGTTTTTCACGGACTCCGTCTGTAAAAAGCTATGTCCTCAGAAATCAATCACACCCGTAAGCGGGATGGTTGCCATTATCTCTTCCCGGGTTTTCGTCTTTCTGGTTATAGCTTTCTAATTTTCTGATTTTATTAATCTCTGCTTTCTTTTACAGAGGATTAAGTGTGAAGCTTAAGCGTGCCGCTATAGCCGTTATTATTGGCCTGTTTATCTACCTCAGCCTTTATTCGTGGAATTTGAGGTCGGGACAGCTGGACCGTCTGGCCGGTTTTACCGGTCTTGAAATCGTTAAATGGGTTTTGTGGCCCTGCGAATGGGTTCATGATCAATCTGTCCTTTTTCTTGATAAATATGTGTACCTTGTGGGCTTGAAACAGCTCAACGATCAGCTCAGTTCCCAGAACGATCTCATGCGCCTTGAGATTATGAAACTGCGTGAAAAGTCAGCCGAAGCTGATCGTTACCGTCTGCTGCTCGAAATCAAACCAATCAGGGACTGGAAAACTGAAGGTGCTCGGGTTATTGCCCACAGAATGGGCCCCACTGCCGCTCTTGATACGATTATTATCAATAAAGGAGTTCTCTCCGGAGTTGATTTCGATACACCGGTAATAAGTCCGCTGGGAGTTGTGGGACGGGTGGTCGAGCCTGGAATAAGCGCATCAAAAGCACTGCTGCTGACAGATTTAAACAGTAGAATTTCTGTGCGCGGTCAACTTCATCGTTCCACCGGCCTTCTGGTAGGGAAAGGGGATGGTGAACCGCTTAGCGCAAAGTATATGAAATTGAACGCTCCGGTTACCAAGGGTGAGATTCTTGTTACTTCCGGGCTTGCCGGACTGTTTCCCCCCGGCTTGCCGGTGGCCAGGATTACTTCCGTGGAGCGTTCCGACATTTCTCTTTTTCTTGATGTTGAGGCTGAGCCGTTGGTGGATATGGAAAAAATCGAAGAAGTGCTTCTGCTGCACCGACCCATACCTGTAACAAATTCCACCGGCGGGGCTGCCAATTCAACATTGCAGGTCGATAATTCCACAGTCACTGAAGGGAGGTAGACATGTATTCCTCTTTCTGGTGGGCTTGCTTCACTTTTACGGCAATCTGGGCGCAAAAGCTTGTGCCCGGAGTGGACTTTTTAGCTCCGGGTGTGCTGCTTTGCGTGCAGCTTGAAAAAAAATATCATGTTTTCTGGCTTATCCTGATCTGGTCTCTAATTCAGGATGGGATCGGCGGGCTTCCGTTCGGTTATTCCATTGTCTGGTATTCTTCAATTTTCTTTTTGTATCGTTGCGGAGCCATGTTTTTTGATGTGCAATCCATGATGTTCGCCCTGCTTTGCGGGGTCGGGCTCGGGGTGCTGCATCCCGCGTTGACCGCAATGATGTCCTTACTCGCCGATATGGCCTGGATTCCTGATCGTTACATCTTGGAAGGAATCCTTCAGGCTGCAGTTTTTCCTGCTGAATGGCTTCTGCTGAAATATATCTATCCGGAAAGGTTTAAACATGAGCCTGTATGAATCCAAGACACAGCAGCCGCCCAAAAACGGCCTTTTGCTTTTGCAGGGACTCATCCTGCTCCTGTTCTGTATTTTTGCCCTGCGATTCTGGTATCTCCAGATTCATAAGGGCGAATATTTTTCAGAGCAGGCCCGTAACAACCAGTTACGTCAGGATAATCTTTATGCTCCTCGCGGATTGATTCGGGACCGGAACGGTAATCTGCTTGCGGTCAACGAACCTGCTTATGCCCTCGGTATTGTCCGTGAAGACTGCAAAGATCTTGATGCCACTCTTATAACCATTTCCAAATGGACCGGTGTGAAGCTTTCTAAGATCAAGGAAGTTTTCAAGAAATCACGGCGTAGAGTGAAGCCTTTTGAACCGCTAATACTTGTCCCCAATCTAAGCTTTGAGCAGGTGGCGGTGATCGAAGCTAATTCGCTGCGCTGGCCGGGACTGGAAGTGGTGGTCCGCCCCAGACGTAAATATCTTCAAGGGCCGCTTCTCTCTCATGTGCTCGGCTATGTGGCCGAAGTTGACGAAAAAGAGCTTGAAGGTGATCCGGGTCTTGCCGTGGGCGATTTTGTAGGCAAGCAGGGGCTTGAATATGTGCTTGAAAAGAGATTTAGAGGGATTAAAGGCCGCAGACAGAATGAGGTAGACGCCACCGGGCGTAAACTCAAGGAACACATTCTGACTCCGCCCATTGCCGGAGAAGATATTGATCTGTCCATTGACCTGAAGCTTCAGGAACTGGGTGGTAAATTGCTTGAAGGCAAAGCAGGGGCAGTGGTGGTCATGAATCCGGATAACGGGCAGATTCTGGCTTTTGTGAGTGCTCCTTCCTACGATAACAACTCATTTACCAACGGGCTTTCCCAGAAGGAATGGCTTGCTTTGCGCGATGATCCGCGCACTCCTTTGCAGAACCGGGTTATTCAGTCCGTTTATCCGCCGGGATCAGTTTTTAAAATGACTGTGGCCGGGGCCGGCCTGCATTACGGAGTTGTCACTCCGGAGGATTCCATTTTTTGTCCCGGATTTGTCAAGCTGGGCAAGTATACCTTCCGTTGCTGGAGAAGAGGCGGTCACGGAGATACCAATCTTGAAAAGTCGCTGGTGGAATCCTGTGACGTTTATTATTACAAATTGGGCAAGAAGCTCGGCGTTGACCGTATGAGCGAATATGCTTTCGCGGCCGGATACGGTAAGCCTACCGGAATTTCCCTGCCGCATGAAAAATCCGGGCTGATTCCGACCCGGAAGTGGAAACGCAAAAGGTTCGGAGAAATATGGCATCCCGGTGAGAATCTTAACTTTGCTATCGGGCAGGGCTATACCCTGGTTACGCCTTTGCAGGTTGCCCGTTCCATTGCTTCTCTCATCAACGGCGGCAGACTGCTCAGACCTCAGCTTCTTGCCGGTGAACCGGCAGAAGAACAGGGGCGGATTCCACTCACCGACGCACAACGTGAAATAATTCGCAAGGCCATGATCGCCACTGTCGATAAACCTCACGGGACCGCGCGCAGGCTGCGTATGAAAGGTGTGGTTATCGGCGGTAAGACCGGGACAGCTCAGGTTGTGAAGCTCACCGACGAACTCAAAAATATGAAAGATAAGGATATCCCTTACAAATACAGGGACCACGCATGGATGGCCAGCTTTGCTGAAAAAGGCGACAAGCGTTATGTGGTGGTTTGCATGGTTGAGCATGGACTGCACGGAGCTTCCGGGGCCGGTCCTGTCGTCAAGGCTATCTACGATTATATTTTCAAAGAGAAAAAGGAAAAGAAGTAATGTCTCCCATTGACCGCAGATTACTTATCCATATGAACTGGTTCCTGCTGGGGTTGGCGGCGATGCTTTTTTTTGTAGGAGTATTGAATCTTTATTCCGCAAGCGGGTTCAGGCTGGAAGAGGGGATGAGTGTAAGTTCATTCTATCAGAAACAGCTCATCTGGGGATTGATGGGTTTTGCCGGTATGATCACTTTTATGCTTTTTGATTATCGTCATTTGCGCACCATTGCCTGGCCTCTGTTCTGGGTTACCGTCATCCTGCTGGCCTGCGTGCCTGTTATCGGAAAAACAATCTACGGTGCGCGGCGATGGCTCGACCTTGGCTTTTTCAATTTCCAGCCCAGTGAAATGGCGAAGATCACAATCCTTGTGATCGGGGCCAAGATCCTTTCCCGCAGCGGAGAGCCTCTGGATATAAAAAGATTGGCCTACGTGGTCGGAGTGGGGTTGATTCCAGCTGGTATGGTTATCATTCAGCCTGATTTAGGTTCCGGGCTGAATATTTTGCTCATACTCGGCGGCATGATTCTCTATCGCGGCTTAACTCCCAGACTGTTTAAAACTCTGGCTGTATTAGGTCCATGCCTCATTCCTGTGGGCTGGTTTTTCCTGCATGACTACCAGAAGCGGCGTATCGTATCTTTCATGAATCCGGCCAGTGATCCGCTTGGGGCCGGTTATCATATTATCCAGTCCGAAATAGCCATCGGCTCCGGACGGGTCTGGGGTAAAGGTTTTCTCGGTGGAACTCAGTCCCAGCTGCGTTTTCTACCGGAAAAGCATACTGACTTCGCCATCGCGGTTTTCGGGGAAGAGTGGGGGTTTGCAGGAGCCATGTTTCTGCTGTCCCTTTTCTGTGTTTTTCTCTACCAGATGGTGGCTACAGCCAGAGACGCAAAGGACCTGTTTGGCAGCTATCTTGCGGCAGGCGTGTTCTTTTATTTCTTCTGGCAAATCCTTATCAATATGGGTATGGTCCTCGGTCTAATGCCGGTAGTAGGCATACCTTTACCTTTTATCAGTTACGGCGGTAGTGGCACCGTAGTAAATTTGTGCCTCGTGGGACTTGTTCTTAACGTTTCCATGAGGCGTTACGTATTTAAACAGGGGTAGGCCGCATGTTTGGTTTTTCAAAATCCGGCTCCGGGGAAAAGGAGATTAAAATGGCAAAAGACGAAATAAATGCATTTTTAGGCAGCGGAACCGATTATCAGGGCAAGCTGAATTTTCAGGGCGCTGTACGTATCGACGGCAATTTCAATGGTGAAGTTGAATCGGAAGGCACTCTGGTTGTTGGCCGTGAAGCCAAGGTTGAAGGAGCTTTGCGGGTCGGGCAGCTGGTGCTCAGCGGGTGTGTTACCGGTGAAGTATTTGCTTCCGAAAAAGCCGTCCTGCACAAGACCGCGAATCTGCAGGGTAATCTGGTGACTCCCACGCTTGTAGTAGAAGAAGGAGCTGTTCTTGAAGGTCGTGTGACCATGAGTTCTATCACCTCTTCTGCAGTTGAAACAGAAACAGAAGAAATTAGTTAAAAAAATAACAAGCCAGTGTCCACGGGGGTTAACGGGTGAAAAGTAACCGATTCATTTTCAAAAACCCTTTGACACAAGCTTTAAATTTAGCTACACCGCAACTGACTTTGGACAAAAATTCACAACCTTTTCGGGAGCAGGCATGATTGATTTAGATATTAGCTTTTTTATCCAGTTAGCGAACTTCATCATCACCCTTCTTGTTCTCAACCTTATTATGTTTCGTCCTATTCGTGAAATCATCAGAAGGCGCGCGGAGCTCATGAGCGACCAGCTTTCCAAGGTGGAAAATTTCAACGCACAGGCTGAAACAAAGGTTAAGGATTACGAAGCTGCTCTGGACTCTACCCGTAAAGAGGGAATGGAACTCCGGAACGACTTCAAAGATCAGGGAGCCGCTCAGGAACAGACATTGCTCGCCGAGGCCGGAAAAGTTGCAGCAGCAACTTTGAAGGAAGCTCGTGCGGAAGTTGCAGCCGATAAGAGTGCAGCGATGAAAGTTCTTGGTGGCGAAGTTGAAGCTTTTGCTCAGAAGGTTACAGCCAAGGTTCTTGGCTAGGCCTAATCAATATCGAAGGGGGGTTTAGCCTTGAAGCGGAAAAACATGATCATGGCAACAACCGCTCTTTCCATACTGCTGGCAGCAGGCGCAGCCTATGCTAGCGGTGGAGAAGGGGCGCACGAGATTCCCTGGGCAAACTTCGGTTGGCGTGTACTTAACTTGATCCTCGTCCTCGGGGTCCTTTACAAGTTTGCAGGTGAGAAAATCTCATCTCTCTTTAAAGGCCGTCAGGCAGGTATCAAGCAGGAGCTTAGCGACTTGCAGTCCCGCAAGGAAGCTGCAGAGAAAAAGCTCCGCGACGTCGAATCAAGTATTGCTAATCTGGAACAGGAGAAGGATTCCATCCTTTCCGAGGCCAGAACTCAGGGCGAGGCCATGAAGGCGGCGATCATCCAGAAAGCCGAGCAGACTGCCGAGCAGATCAAAGCTCAGGCCAAAGTCTCCGCAGAGCAGGAAGTAAACATTGCGCTTGACGAAATGCGCGCAGAAATGGCCGATCAGGTCGTTGTTGCAGCAGAAAAGATCGTTAAGAGTAAGCTTACCAAAGCTCAGCACGAGACTCTGGTGGATGAATACTTAACAAAGGTGGTGCTCTAATGACCGGGAACATAGTCTCACGCAGATACGCCAAGGCGCTGTTCTCTGTTGGCCAGAAGCAGGGAGAAGCAGACCTTGCGGCGTACGGTAAGGCACTGACCGAGTTGTCCCAGATACTGGAAGATTCCCCGGAGGCCCTGAGGCTCTTCCAGAATCCTGTTTTCAGTGCGGAAGAAAAAAAAGCCGTACTTGGAAAGTTGCTTGAGAAGACCTCGGCAGGACCTGTGGTAAAAAACTTTTGCAGCCTTCTGGCCGACAAAGGACGTCTGCCGGTTATTCCTGAGATCGCAAGCGACTACGCAGGAATGCTGGACAACGTTCAGGGTGTCGTCCGTGGCAAACTGGTGACTGCAATCAAGCTGACCGTAAAGCGTCAGAAAGAAATTAAAGCACGTCTTGAAGAACAGCTGAAAAGCAAACTCGAACTTGAGTTTGGAATGGATAAAGACATCCTCGGAGGTGTTGTTCTTCAGGTTGGCGATAAAGTTCTTGATGCAAGCATTCGCGCACAGCTGCAAATGATGAAAGAACAGATTAAAAGGGGTGTGTAGGGCCATGCAGATTAAAGCGGAAGAAATCAGCAAAATCATTGAAGATCAGATTCAAAATTATGAGTCTAAGGTCGAGATGAGCGAAACCGGTACCGTTCTGTACGTTGGTGACGGTATTGCTCGTGTTCATGGTGTTGAGAACGCAATGGCTATGGAACTCCTCGAGTTTCCCGGCGGCCTGATGGGCATGGTTCTCAACCTCGAAGAAGATAACGTCGGTGTTGCCCTCCTGGGTGACGATACCGGCATCAAAGAGGGTGACCCGGTAAAACGTACCGGCAAGCTCTTCTCCGTACCTGTCGGTGACGCTGTTATGGGTCGCGTTGTGAACCCTCTCGGTCAGCCTATCGATGGTCTCGGACCCATTGAATCAAAAGAAACTCGTCCCGTTGAGCTTAAAGCTCCCGGTATCATCGCACGTAAGTCCGTACATGAACCCATGTACACAGGTCTGAAAGCGATTGATGCGATGACTCCTATCGGACGTGGTCAGCGCGAACTCGTTATCGGTGACCGTCAGGTCGGTAAAACCGCTATTTGTGTTGACGCAATTCTCGCTCAGAAAGATTCTGGTATCCACTGCTTCTACGTAGCTATCGGTCAGAAAAAAGCAGCAGTTGCTCTTGTTGCTGACATTCTGCGTAAGCACGGTGCAATGGAATATACCACAATCGTTTCTGCAACAGCTTCTGAACCTGCACCTCTGCAGTTTATTTCTGCTTACACAGGTGCAACCATGGCTGAGTACTACCGTGACGGTGGTAAACACGCCCTCATCGCATATGATGACCTTTCCAAACAGGCTGTTGCTTACAGACAGATGTCTCTCCTGCTTCGTCGCCCTCCGGGACGTGAAGCATATCCCGGTGACGTTTTCTACCTGCACTCACGTCTCCTCGAGCGTTCCTGCAAGGTAAATGATAGCCTTGGCGCCGGTTCTTTGACCGCACTGCCTATCATTGAAACTCAGGCCGGTGACGTATCCGCATATATTCCGACCAACGTAATTTCCATTACTGACGGTCAGGTTTACCTTGAGCCCAACCTCTTCAACTCCGGTGTCCGTCCTGCGATTAACGTTGGTCTGTCCGTATCACGAGTTGGTGGTGCCGCTCAGGTTAAAGCCATGAAACAGGTTGCCGGTACTCTGCGTCTTGACCTTGCTCAGTATCGTGAACTCGCAGCTTTCGCAGCTTTCGGTTCCGATCTGGATAAGGCTACCCAGCAGAAGCTGAATCGCGGTGCCCGCATGGTTGAGCTTCTTAAGCAGCCTCAGTACAAGCCCATGAACGTAATGCAGCAGGTCGTCTCCCTGTACGCCGGTACCCGTGGCTACATGGATGAAGTCCCAGTTTCCGCAGTACGTAAATATGAAGATGATCTTCAGGAATTTATCGCAAATGCGAAACCTGAAATCCTCGAAGGAATCAAGACCAAAGCGGCTCTTGACGACGATCTCGAAGGCAAGCTGAAGGCCGCTCTTGAAGAGTTTAATAAAGGTTTCACAGCTTAATCCTGGGAGGTACTGATGGCTTCTCTTAAGGATGTCCAAAACCAGATTGTCAGTATTAAAAAGACTAAGCAGATCACCAAAGCGATGAACATGGTTGCGTCGGCGAAGCTGCGTGGTGCTCAGGATAGAATTGAGCGCTTCCGCCCCTATGCCGATAAATTCTATGAAATGCTCGGCGATCTCGCAGCTGGTGCGGATTCCTCCGTTCACCCTCTGCTTGAAGTTCACGAAGAGATCAAAAGCGTAGGTATCGTCCTCGCTACTTCCGATCGCGGACTTTGCGGTAGTTTTAATACTAATATGATAAATGCAGCCCTTAAGCTGGCTGCTAAAAAGAAGGCTGAAGGTAAAGCTGTAAAGTTCTACTGTGTAGGTAAAAAAGGCGCTGCCGCCGTTAAAAAGACTGAGCACGAAATCATTGAAGCTTACAATGACGACATGAGCTCTTTCGACTTTAATCTGGCTGCTTCTATCGGTAACAAAGTTATCGACGCCTACCTCGCGGAAGATCTTGACGAAGTTTACCTTGTCTTCGGAAAGTTCGTAAGCGTTGCCAGCCAGCTTGCAACCGAGCTTCAGATTCTGCCCATGTCTTCCGAGGCAGCAGATGAAGAGGCCGAAGCAGGCAGCTCAAGCGAATACATTTATGAACCTTCTGTTGAAGGCCTTCTCGCGGAGCTTCTGCCCCGTTTTGTAAAGGTTCAGGTTTATCGCGGTCTGCTCGACACATCCTGCAGTGAACACGCTGCTCGTATGGCCGCTATGGATAACGCATCCAGAGCTTGCGACGATATGACCGAAACTCTGACCTTGCTTTATAACAAAACCAGGCAGGCCGCTATTACCGCGGATCTTATGGACATTGTCGGCGGCGCAGAAGCGCTGAAAGGATAATATAGGGGGTTACTCTGATGAGTAAAGTTACAGGTAAAATTGTTCAGGTTATCGGCGCGGTTGTTGACGTCGAATTTCCTGAAGGGCAATTGCCCAACATTCTGACTGCGGTCCAGATTGATAACCCGAACAACACTGATGCACCTGATCTTATTTGTGAAGTTGCACAGCACCTTGGTGACAACGTTGTTCGTACCATCGCTATGGACGCAACCGAAGGTCTCGTTCGCGGTATGGACGTTGTAGCTGAAGGTAAAGCTATCTCCGTACCCGTTGGCGACGGCGTTCTCGGTCGTATTCTCAACGTCGTTGGTCGCCCTGTTGATGAACTGGGTCCCATCGATTGTGATAAAGATATGCCTATTCACCGTGCAGCACCTGAATTTACCGAGCAGTCTACAAGTGTTGAACTGCTGGAAACCGGTATCAAGGTTGTTGACCTTCTTGTTCCCTTCCCCAAGGGTGGTAAGATGGGCCTCTTCGGCGGCGCTGGTGTTGGTAAAACCGTTATTCTCATGGAAATGATTAACAACATTGCGAAACAGCACGGTGGTAAATCTTGCTTCGCAGGTGTTGGTGAGCGTACCCGTGAAGGTAACGACCTCTACCATGAAATGAAAGACGCAGGCGTTCTCGAGAAGTCTGCTCTCGTATACGGACAGATGAACGAACCTCCGGGGGCTCGTGCTCGTGTTGCACTGACCGCTCTGACCATCGCTGAGTACTTCCGTGACGTTGAAGGTGAAGACGTTCTTCTCTTTATTGATAACATCTTCCGCTTCACCCAGGCAGGTTCTGAGGTATCCGCACTTCTCGGTCGTATGCCTTCCGCAGTTGGTTACCAGCCTACTCTCGGTACTGACCTTGGTGGACTTCAGGAACGTATTACTTCTACTAACAAAGGTTCCATTACCTCTGTTCAGGCTGTTTACGTCCCCGCGGATGACTTGACTGACCCCGCACCGGCAACCACCTTCTCTCACCTTGACGGTACTCTCGTTCTTTCCCGTCAGATTGCAGAGCTTGGTATTTACCCCGCGGTTGACCCTCTTGACTCCACCTCCCGTATCCTCGACCCCAACATTCTTGGTGCCGAACACTACGCAACTGCTCGTGAAGTTCAGATGGTTCTGCAGAAATATAAAGACCTTCAGGACATCATCGCCATTCTCGGTATGGATGAATTGTCCGATGAAGATAAACAGACTGTTGCACGTGCACGCCGCATCCAGCGTTTCCTCTCCCAGCCCTTCCACGTTGCTGAAGTTTTCACCGGTACTCCCGGCGTTTACGTAAAGCTGGAAGATACTATCAAGGCTTTCAGAGGAATCCTCGACGGCGAATACGATGACATGGCTGAAAACTCTTTCTATATGGTTGGCGCAATCGAAGAAGCCATTG
This sequence comes from Maridesulfovibrio sp., assembly GCF_963676065.1. Taxonomy (NCBI): domain Bacteria; kingdom Pseudomonadati; phylum Thermodesulfobacteriota; class Desulfovibrionia; order Desulfovibrionales; family Desulfovibrionaceae; genus Maridesulfovibrio; species Maridesulfovibrio sp. The sequence continues at coordinate 1,156,459 of NZ_OY780933.1, forward strand.
AAAAAGAGAAAAACAAATAGCATAGGACGCGATTATGGCTAGTAAGCTCCTTTTGGAAATCGTTACTCCTGATCGCAAGGTCCTTTCCCAGGAAGTCGACTATGTCGGCGCTCCCGGGATTGAGGGTGAGTTTGGTATTATGGCCAATCACATACCCTTTCTTTCGGCTCTCGGCGTAGGTAACCTCTACTTTAAAGAAGGTAACCGCACTCACTATATCTTTGTTTCCGGCGGCTTTGCCGAAGTAGGAAGCAATAAAGTGACCATTCTCGCCGAAGTTGCTGAAAAGGCCGTTGAGATCGACATCGCTCGGGCTCAAAAAGCTCAGGAAAAAGCGAAGGCTCGTTTGGCTAAAGCACAGGATCGCATTGAATCTGCTCGCGCGCAGGCCGCTCTTCAGAGGGCGCTCGCACGTTTGAGCTGTAAAGATGCGGCCCAAAAGGCCGGGACTACCACTCACTAGAGCTTAGTTTCAGCCTCTAAAGCCCCATGGCTATCTGGGAGCAGACTGTTTTAACAGTCTGCTCCTTTTTTTTGTTAAATGATTTAGTTATCTACCTGAAATTTTATGAAAATTAAATTCAGCAAAATTTTGTTACGCATTTACTCAAGTGCGGCAACCTGCTAACAAGTGCCTAGCAATTAATATTGGAGAGTAATTGATTATGAATAATTCATTTGCCTGCGCTCTTGTTCTCGCTGGGGGAAAGGGTACCCGCATGCATTCGGATAGCCCTAAGGTTCTAAAATCTTTGCTTGGCGAATCCATGCTCTATTATGTATATAAGGCTTTAGGGCCGTCTATTGGCGAGTCCATTTTTACCATAGTCGGTTTTGCTGCCGAACAGGTGGAAAAAGCTTTTCCAGAAATGAAAGACCGCTTCGTCCTTCAGGAAGAACAACTTGGGACAGGACATGCCCTGCAAATGGGATGGGAGCGTATTAAAGCTGCCTGCGTTGAATACTGTCTGGTAATCAACGGAGATACCCCGCTTGTTCAGGAGTCGGTAATAAGCGATTTTCTCGAGTCCGTTAAAAATGATGGAGCTGATCTCGCTTTTATGAGTATAACCCCTGACGACCCTGCTTCATTCGGCCGGGTTATTCGTGGACAGGACGGTCAGGTTGTCGCTATTGTTGAAGCCAAGGATTATGATGAGGCCGTTCATGGCCCGGTAAGTGGCGAAGTTAATGCAGGCCTTTATTGTCTGAAGATTTCTTCTGTCGATGGACTGCTTAGTAAGTTGAGCAACAAGAATAATAGCGGTGAGTATTATATTACTGATCTTGTTGACCTTGCCGTGGAATGTGGCATGAACGTCACCGCAGTTAATGTCGGAAAATCTATCGACATGATGGGCATCAACAGCCCCTTTGAACTGGCTCAGGCTGAGACTGCGCTTAAGTTGCGAACTGCTGAGCAGCTGCTCAAAAGCGGAGTGACTTTGCATAATTGGGATTCTGTTGTTGTCGGTCCCGGTGTAGTAGTTGAACCGGGAGTCGAAATTACAGGACCTTGCGAGATTTACGGTCAATCTGTAATTAAACGCGGTGCAGTTATTCAGTCACACGTGCGCATTGTGGACAGTGTCGTAGAAAGCGGTGCTTTGATCAAAGCTTATAGTCATCTTGAAGAAGCGCATGTTGGTTCTGATTGTATGGTAGGCCCTTATGGTCGCCTCCGTCCTGGAGCTGTATTGGAAGAAGGTTCCAAGATTGGAAATTTTGTTGAGGTGAAAAAAGCTGTACTCGGCAAGGGAGCCAAGGCCAGCCATCTGACATATCTCGGTGATAGTGAAATAGGTGCAGGCACCAACATCGGTGCCGGTACAATCACCTGCAACTATGACGGTGTAAATAAACATAAAACCGTCATCGGTGAAGGTGCATTTATCGGTAGTAACACAGCCTTGGTGGCCCCGGTTACTATAGGTGCCGGCGCGCTGATCGGAGCCGGTTCCACAATCACTAAGAATGTAAAAGATGGTGATCTTGGTGTTGCCAGAGGCAAGCAGGTCAATATTTCCCGGACTTTTAAGAAGTCTTGATTTTGTAAAGATAAGGTATTAGGTTAGGACTATGGAAATAATCGCTCATTTGGAAGAACGTTTCGATAAAATGCTGCAGAAGATCAAGCAACTCGAAGAAGAAAATGCTTTTCTTCTAGAGGAACTTGAACAGGAGAAAAAGCGCAAGGACGAAGTCCGTGGTCGCATTGAGGTTCTCCTTGATAAAGTTGAAGGTACCCTCGAATAGGTTGTTTTAGTTCCGGTCTCCTTGATATAGAAGATTGGTTTTATATAAACTCTAGAGGATTACGGTCACCGGATAAATATGCCCCGTTATACTATACCCGTTCTCGGTCTTGAAATTTCATTTAAGACGGATGCGGATAAAGAAAGAATTGAAGCCGCTAAGGATGTGCTCGAAGAGAGATTCGGCGAGCTTGTCCGGGGTGGAAAGGATGTCAGCAGGGAAAAATTGCTAACCTGTCTGGCACTTAGTTTAGCCGATGACTACCTTGAACACAGCCGCAAGCTAGAAACAATGGAAGAGAAAATTAACGCGCTGTTAGAGAAGTGATAAGCTGTGCTTAGCGCCGCTTTTTAAGATATAAAAATTTCCCTGGGGAGTGCGTGATTGCCCTATAGCTTTTGAACCAATATAAAAAGTAAGGGAGCAAGCCTCACCGGAGTGGTGTGCAGGCCCGGTATAGCCGGGAAGCCTGAAATTCCGGGGGCAGCGCCCACCTGTTAGACTAGGTTCTAACGTATACGGCAACACGGCATCTCCGGGGTCCCTTTTAGGGGATTCGGAATTGGTATGAATTTAGGGGATTATTTTATCAAATTATTCTGCCTGTCCGCTTAAAAATCATCTCACCCAGTCCGCTTATATTCTCTTTCTTCCTTTGTAGATTGTTATAATCTTACAGATTTTAAATCGGTAATGACAAATCAGGTCCATCGTGATCTGTCAACATAAAAGGAGAAAGGCATGTTTGGGGATTTTTTTCTAATTTTATTTGGAATCGCCCTTGGTGCCGCAGGCGGATACGCCTTGCACAGGTACGTGAATTCCAAGCGTCTGGCTGATTCACAGGGGTTGGCTGACCGGATTGTTCAGGAAGCCCGTAAAGAAGCTGAAGCGATGAAAAAGGAAATCAAGCTTCAGGGTCAGGATGAAGTATATGCTCTGAAAAAAGAGCAGGAGAATGAGTATAAAGAAATGGAGCGCGGCCTGAAACGTCAGGAAGAACGCCTCCAGGAAAAAGAAGAGCGTCTTGAGAATAAACTTGAGAAAGTAGCAAGTAAGGAGTCCGAAGTTTTGGCTCTTGAAAAGCGCATGATCAAGCAGGAAAAGAAGCTCGAAGGTCTTCGCGAAGATCTTGAAAAAAGAAAAGATGAGCATGAACGCAGACTGCAGGAAGTCTCCGGACTGACCGCAGAAGAAGCTCGTGAAAAGCTCATGACCGAAATAGAAAGCCGTACTCGTCATGAAGCTGCCAAGATGGTTCGTTCCATCGAAATGGAAGCCAAGGAAGAGGGATCCCGCAAAGCCCGTAAAATTCTGGCTCTTGCAATCCAGCGTTACTCCGGCGACTACGTTAATGAACAGACAGTTACCGCGGTGACACTGCCCTCCGAAGATATGAAGGGTCGCATTATCGGACGTGAAGGCCGCAACATCCGCGCTCTTGAAGCTGCGACCGGTGTTGACCTGATCATTGATGATACACCTGAAACTGTGGTCCTTTCCGCTTACAGTCCGCTGCGCCGCGAAGTCGCCAAGCAGGCTCTTGAGCGTTTGATCCACGATGGTCGCATCCATCCCGCCCGTATTGAAGACATAGTCAATAAGGTTGAGCAGGAAATGGATGTCAAACTGCGTGAGATAGGTGAGCAGGCAACCTTTGATGTCGGCGTACACGGTATCCATCCCGAAATCGTCAAACTCATCGGTCAATTGCAGTACCGTACCAGTTTCTCTCAGAACGTGCTTCAGCATTCCCTTGAGGTTGCTTTCCTCTGTGGAATCATGGCGGCTGAACTGGGCATGGACGAAAAAATCGCAAAACGTGCCGGTCTGCTGCATGATATAGGTAAGGCCGTTGACCACGAAATCGAAGGCCCCCACGCGGTTATCGGTGCTGATCTGGCCAAGAAGCATGGTGAATCCAAAGAGATTATCCATGCCATTCAGGCTCACCACGAAGATATTCCGCCCAAATCCGTACTGGCAACTCTGGTTCAGGCTGCGGACTCACTGTCCGGTGCCCGTCCCGGAGCGCGTAAGGAACTGCTGGAAAACTACGTTAAGCGTCTTGAAGAGCTTGAAAACGTTGCCACCGGTTTTGACGGCGTTTCCAAGGCCTACGCCATTCAGGCCGGTCGTGAAATCAGGGTTATGGTTGATGCTGAAAAAGTATCTGACGATAATACCCATATGCTCTGTAAGGACATTGCCACCAAGATTGAAAACAACATGACTTATCCGGGGCAGATTCGCGTGACCGTTATACGCGAACGGCGCTCGGTGGGTTATGCTAAGTAAATAACTTCCCGAAAGGCCCGGTTAACCGGGCCTTTTCTTTATCGCTGGTGCGCTACGCGCCTTTTGTTGATTTGATTTCGCCTCCGGCGGCCAAAGGAGCTAAGCCTCCTTGGAATCCCTGATAGTTTAATGCTTTTCAATTTAGCGGCTGTGCCTTGATTCGGCAGAGTCGTTTTGAAGTAAGCAGGTATGGATAGAACCAACCCATGCGTATACTTTTTCTCGGTGACATATTCGGGCGGCCCGGGCGTAAGGCAATCGCTGCTAAGGTGAAGGGACTTCGTGAGGAGCTCGGCCTTGATCTCGTTATTGCAAACGGGGAAAACGGATCGCAGGGCGTGGGGCTTTCCATCAAGAACGCTCAGCAATTACTGGATTGCGGGATCGATCTTTTGACATCCGGCAATCATATCTGGAAGTTCAGTAATATTTATGCTTTTTTGAAAACCAGTGACCGAATTGTCCGCCCTGCAAATTTGCCGGAAGGAACCCGGGGAAGGGGCTGGACAACTTTTAAAGTCCGTGATGAAGTGCCCCTTGCGGTTATTAACCTGCAGGGACGGGTTTTTATGGACCCGGCGGAATGTCCGTTTCATACCGCAGATAAAATACTGGAAGAGATCGATCCGGAAATAAAGATTATTCTGGTCGATTTTCATGCCGAGGCAACTTCGGAAAAGCAGAGTCTCGGGCGTTACCTTGATGGCCGGATAAGTGCCATGTTTGGAACTCACACCCACGTGCAGACCAACGATGCCCGTATTTTGGAAGGCGGAACCGGCTACATTAGCGATGCTGGTATGTGCGGACCTGTTGAATCCTGTCTGGGATTAAGCCCCAATCCGGTTATTAAAAGATTTGTGACCGGGCTTCCCCAGAAATGGAAAGTGGCCGGCGGTCCTGTAGAATTACAGGGGGTGCTGCTTGAAATTGATGAAAAAACAGGCCGGACGCTCTCGATTGAGACATATAATTCAGGCCGGATGACCGTATAAAAATTTCATAAAAATATTGCCTATCAGGTGTATTAGCAGGTGAAGCTTAATTAAAGCTTTTGGGATTCTTAAACCATTTTTGCAGAAAAATGTTTAAGGACCTTGCTGGGGCGCCGAAGGCATAAATAAGCCTAATGCAGGCAAATAAATACATTCTAAAGAGGGTTAACCAAATGAACATTTACGACGATCTAAAGTGGCGAGGGCTGATCAATCAGGTTTCTGACGAAGAGAAGGTACGCGAGTATCTGGATACTCCCGGTCAGTACATGTATTGCGGCTTTGATCCCACTGCCGACAGCCTGCATATCGGTAACCTTGTTCCCCTGCTTTGCCTTGTACGTATGAAACGTGCTGGTCATAACCCTCTTTTCCTGCTCGGTGGTGCTACCGGCCGTGTCGGCGACCCCAGTGGTAAGGATAAGGAGAGGGAGTTTTCCTCCATTGAAAAGATCGAATCTCAGGCCGCAAACATTCAGGCCCAGATTGAAGACTTTTGCGAGCGCAATACAGGTGAGAAAGCTGAGGTTGTAAACAACTACGAATGGACCAAAGATATTTCCTTTCTTGAAATGCTGCGTGACGTGGGTAAGCACTTCACCATTAACTGGATGATGGCCAAAGAATCCGTGAAGGGACGCTTCGGTCGTGATGACGTTGGTATTTCATACACTGAATTCAGTTACATGATATTACAGGGTTATGATTTTTATCACCTGTTTCAGGAAAAAGGCTGCCAGCTTCAGATCGGCGGCGGGGACCAGTGGGGCAACATCACCGCAGGCTGTGAATTGATCCGCCGTAAGGCTCAGGGCGAAGGATTCGCAGTAACCTTCCCGCTTATCACCACTGCCTCAGGCCAGAAATTCGGTAAGAGTGAAGGCAACGCCGTTTACCTTAATCCTGAAATGACTTCACCTTACACTTTTTATCAGTTCTGGATTAATACTGATGACCGTGATGTAATTAATTTTCTAAAATACTTTACCTTCCTCACCGAAGAGGAAATTGCTGAAATTGAGAAAGAGCACGAAGAAGCACCGCATTTGCGCGTAGCTCACAAACGTCTTGCCGAGGAAACCACCATCATGATCCACGGCAGGGAAGAGCTGGAAAAAGTGCAGGCCGCAACAGCAGCTCTTTTCGGCAAGGGAGACATAAAGTCCGTCGATGCCGCTACACTGCGTGGTGCAATGGAAGCCGCTCCCGGTATTGAGTACGCGAAAGGCGATCTGCCCGACCTGCCTCAGATCCTTCTTGATCTCGGCATGGTGAAATCCAAAGGTCAGGCCCGTAAGGATATCAAGGGCGGCGGATTGTACCTCAACAACGAGCGCGTTTCCGATTTCGATTACGTTCCCGGTGATGATGATTTTATCGGCGGAGAATGCCTGCTCATTCGCAAAGGTAAAAAGAACTACGGTCTTGTTACCTTGAAATAATTATAGATTTGTTTCAGAGGATTTTTCATTTTTGAAATGCATGAATCCCTGAAAGCGTACAGCGGACTCATCCGCCGGCGCGAACTGATTTTGATTACAGTAGAACCGTACTATTGGGTACACCGATAGTACGGTTTTATTTGTGACGATTTTCCGCTAGCGTAGCAGCAGCTTCTTAATCCGGTTATGAAATATGAAGGCGGTGTAAATTTATGCGTCTGTTTTTTATAATGATGTCTTTTGTGTTTGGTGCCTTGGCTCCGACACAGGCCGGGGTTAACCTGAGACTGAAAGGCTTTGTCGGTGATCCTATTCTGGCGGCTATCGTTTCATTTACGGTAGGAACGCTGAGCCTGCTGGCTTATGCGTACTTTACGAAGGTTCCTCTTCCCCACGCGGAGGCGATGACAAAGGGGCCTTGGTGGATGTGGACCGGTGGGGTTATGGGAGCTTTTTTTGTTGCGGCTGCGGTAATCGTTGCTCCTGTTCTCGGTGCCGGAACCATGATGTGCTGGATGGTGGCCGGGCAGATGGTTGCTTCCATTCTGCTGGACCACTACGGAATCATAGGTTATGCCGTGCGGGAAGCTACTCCGGCGCGTATTTTCGGAGCATTACTTATCGTTTTGGGCGCGGTACTTGTAGAAAAGTTTTAGTATAATTTAACAAATTCATTTAGTTAAGCCGGTAGCTTTAGTGCCGCCCGGAAAAGAATGTGTAAAAATATTAAGGAGTGGGGCTTTGAAGGATATTCTTTGTAAATACTCGAGAAAGTTGTGGGAAAATACTGTTCTGGTCTGCCGTATGGTCAAGATTGAGCATTCTATCTTTGCACTGCCGTTCGCCTACATGGGATTTTTTCTTGCCTCCGGTGATTCGACCGCAATTAAGCCTTTCGTCCTGCTGACGATCGCTATGGTGGCTATTCGATCTTTTGCAATGGCTGTGAACAGGCTGTTTGATATTAATATTGATAGTGAAAATCCACGCACCCGGACCCGTCCTCTGGTTACCGGAGAGTTGACCCCGTTTTTTACCTTCTGTTTTATTGTGGCCTGCGCCGTCATTTTTGTTTTTGCGTGTAAGGGCATGAATGAACTCTGCTACAAACTTTCTTTTTTCGCACTTGGCTGGTCAGCTTTTTATTCTTTGACCAAGCGGTTCAGCATGCTCTGTCATTTCGTACTCGGCTCTGTTCTGGGCCTTGCCCCTGTTGCCGGCTGGCTGAGCGTTGATCCCCATTTTTCAGTGCCCGCTATTTTATTTTTCTTCGGGGTTATGTTCTGGGTTGCCGGTTTCGATATCCTTTACGCAACACAGGACCGTAAATTCGACCGTAACCGCGGGCTGAATTCCATCCCCGCCAATCTAGGTATCCATAAGGCGCTGACTATCTCCACCTTCAGCCATGTGAATACTGTGATCTTTTTTGCTTTGGCCGGAATGGCTGCCGGATTGGGATGGATCTATTTTTCGGTCCTTACTGTTGCCGGTGTAATTCTCATTTGCGAACATCTGGTCATTTCCGCCGAAGATATGAGTCGCGTAAATATGGCTTTTTTTACTTTGAACGGCGTTATTTCAGTTCTATTGTTTTTAGGAACACTCGCCGACATAATGATTTAAAGCCCTTTAAAAACAGTTCTTTGTTACAATTGTGTTACAGGTTCAGTGCATTGCATTGAACCTGTTTTTGCTTTAGATGCGGTTCTTTAAACGGGTAGACAAGGAAGTTTAAAGAAGTTAGAAGCGAATTAGCGAGGTTTTAAGAAGGTCTGGCTTTGAAGGCTTGATGTCTGGCCCAGCTGTTTAATGATTCTCCCGGCAGGATTTTTCCGGGTGATTGATTGCTGACTGCTTTGCCGAACGGTCGGTTTACAAATCTGAATGATGCTGGAATATTCTTGGGTATCGGGAAGATATCCTACAAGCTTTGGGAGAGCTGACATGGATAATGGAAATGTAAAATTCCTGCGAGTTCTTGCAGGAATTTATTTAGCAGTGTTCTTAGCCGCAGTGATTTTGTGCGGCGTTTTTTTTACTTTTTACAGCACCGAACCATGGGCCTTGACCGGACTTGCTTCCGGTTTGATAGTCCTTCTGGCTTTGTTGGGAATTGGTATCTTTGCTGTGCTCAAAATACAGGTTGTCCGGCCTGTCGAATGTCTTACAAATTTTGCGAATCTTGTTCTTAAGGGTGACTATTCCGATGCTGACAAGTGTACCAGCCCCGGTCTGGATGTCCTGCGTTCTGCGCTCAGCGAATTGAGTGATGTCTACAAGGAGCGTCTTGGATTCAGTTCCAGTATTCTTGAAGGGTTGCCCCTTGGCTGCTGCATTGTAGATAAAGGAGAGCATGTAACCTTTCTGAATAGAGAATGCCTTGAAATGATCGGTTCTAAAGAGGACCCTGAATCATATTACGGGCGTATGCTTTCTCAGATTTTTTATCATGATGACCGTAAGTCTGTAATCGGACACTGTATGGATGATGACACTCGGGTGATGAATCTGGATGCAGTGTTTAAGCATGTTGACGGCAGCGATATCAACGTACTGGCCAATGTTTTCCCCCTGCACGATGTGGTGGGCAATGTAATTGGCGGCTGCTGCCTTTACGTCGACACTACTGAGCTGAAGAAACACGAAGCGCATATCCTCAATCAGAATGAGATGATTTCGAAAGCTGCTGAGCGCGCAAATTCAGTTGTTCTGGAGCTCTCCAGAGCGGCTGAACAGCTGCATGAGCTGGTCGGTGATGCCCGTAAAGGGGCCATGGTACAGAGCGAGGAGGCCGGTCAGGCCGCCACTGCCATGGAAGAGATGAATGCCACAGTGCTTGAGGTAGCCCGCCACGCGCAGGAAGCTGCCGTTGACGCGGACAAAGCAAAATCTGAAGCTGAAAAAGGTGAGGATACTGTTGCCGGAGTTGTCAGTGCCATTGACGAGGTTTCCGGTCAGGCGACTGCTTTGAAAGCTTCCATGGAAGATCTGGATGTGAAGGCTGAAGCTATCGGTAATGTGCTCAGTGTGATCGAAGATATCGCTGATCAGACCAATCTGCTGGCTTTGAACGCGGCAATTGAAGCTGCCCGTGCCGGTGAAGCCGGACGCGGATTCGCCGTTGTTGCCGATGAAGTTCGTAAGCTCGCGGAAAAGACCGTGCAGGCAACCACCGAGGTCCACAAAGCTGTCTCTGATATTCAGCAGGGAGCTAAAACCAACGTGCGGGCCACAGAGGAAGCGGTTGCATCCGTTACCCGCAGTACCGGCCTTGCCGGGGAATCGGGAGAAGCCCTTGCTCGGATTGTTGCCATGTCTGAAGACACTTCCGACCGGATCAGGGCTATTGCCACTGCCGCAGAACAGCAGGCTGCTGCCAGTGAGCAGATCAATCGCTCCACCGAAGAAGTAAACCGTATCTCCAACGAGACTGAGCAGGCTATGGTCGAGTCGTCCGAGGCTATCGAAAAACTGGCCCGTCTTGCTGAAGATCTTTCCGGTATTATTGAAGGTATGCAGAAGTCTTAATAAAAATTAGTAAAAACAAAATTTAAGCGGGCAATCCAAGTTGGGTTGCCCGCTTTTTTAATTCAAATTCAGATTCGTAAAAATCCGGCAGCATGCAGATAAGTATTCGGAGAGTTCCAAATCTATTTTTGCAAAAAGGGATTCAACTCCCTGAATGTCCGCCGGAGGCGTTCTCCTCATAACCTGAGGAGTTTACGTTTTTTGGGTCAGAATCCGTAACGCAGGTAATCCTTTTCCCTGCGGTTGATTAGCTGGATATAGCGATAACGGCTTTTAACCTGTGCTTCTTCCAGCAATGAATAGCCCTGATTACGGCAACTGTCACAAGCTGTTGCGGGAATCTCGAGGCCGAACCCCATGGGGCCGCCTTCGCGCTGGCTTTCCACCTTGAGCAGTCCTCGGCATTTATCGCATAGCAGCAGTGATTCGGTCTGAGATTCTGTGATGCCCTCAGTGTCGTAGAAAATATTCCGGTGGCGCACGGACCAGTCTCCACTTATTACGCCTTCGCTGCTCTTTGCGGGAGGGTGGAAGTAAATATCCTTTACCCCTTCGCAAATAGTGGCGATGTAATCCATTATTTCATCGGATTCTTTAAGGGTTTTAGGATTAAATCCCGGCTCACGCACATGGGAATAATCTACTCCGGCCATTGCCAGGCTGATGCCCAGATTTACGTAAGGCAGCGCGCCTTGAATGGCATAACCACCTTCAAGTACGGCTATATCCGGTTTCAGCAGGGAGTTGAGCGCCGCGTATCCCTGTGCGGAAAAATTCATGTTTGTGATTGGATCGGTGAAATGGTTGTCCTGCCCTGCCGAGTTGATGATCAGGTCCGGCTTGAAGTCGTCAAGAATGGGCATCACCAGATTCTTCATGACATGCATGAATCCTGCGTCGGAGGTCCCCGGCGGTAGCGGAATGTTTATGGTGCGGCCTAGGGCTTGCGGTCCTCCGCATTCCTTGGGAAATCCCGTTCCGGGATACAGGGTACGTCCATCCTGATGCAGGGAGATAAACAGGGTGTCCGGGTCATGCCAGTAGACATCCTGTGTTCCGTCCCCATGATGGCAGTCGGTATCCACGATGGCTATGCGCTTGGGACCGTAAGTTTCGCGGATGTATTCGCACATGATGGCTTCAATATTGATGGCGCAGAATCCGCGAGAACCCTGTACTGTCTTCATGGCGTGGTGGCCCGGTGGACGCACAAGGGCGAAGGCCCGGTCCCGTTCTCCTTCCATGATCAGTTTTGCGGCCTTTATGGCTCCTCCAGCCGCAATGCAGTGCGAGCGGGTGGCAACTGCCTCGGCTTCGGGAAAGCAGAAATGAACCCGTTCAATATCTTCCATGGAAGCCACTTCGGGCTTATATTCGCGTATTCCCTCTATGTCGAAAAGACCTTCCTCACGTAACTGGTCCTGCGTATAAAGCAGTCTTTCCTCCCGCTCTGGATGGGTGGGAGATATAGCCCAGTCGAAGGCAGGGAAAAATATGATTCCCAGACTGTTTTCAGCCTTGAGCATTGTTAACTCCGTTTATGAATATGTCCGGTCCACGCCGGGTTTGATCTGACATTTGACCCTGATGTTGCGCCCGACGGTACTGTTCCCGTTGACCATATTAAATGATGAGGAACTTGTAATCTGCGCGTTGGAACCGTCCGAGGCCACCTGCATTTCGCCCAGATGGGCCAGCAGGTGATTCATGGCGTCCTTCTGCGCATCTTCCAGCTTGTAGGTGCGGGGGATGTTTTCGCGATGTCCCAAGGAGGGGATGAACATAAGCCCGCGTTCGGTGTCGGCGAAGAGCTCTAGCTCAGTGGTGGTACGGGTCAGCGCCGCGCCGATGGCGTTCGCTACATCATAGTTTTTCGGCACTTCGGTTGAAAGACGGAACTTACGGAATATGTCCATCTTCATGGCCTTGGCCGGACCGCCCATGATATAAATTTTGCGGGGTACGATCTTAATATTCTCCAGTAGTTCGTGGATGGTGTAGACCGGTTGCTGGTTGATTTCTTCCACCAACGCCCGGGTGGAGTCGTGAATTTTGTCTACAGCGTATCCGATGGCCTGATCAGCGAGTTCTTCCGTATCAATACCGTTTTTGGCGGCAAACGCGGCTAGTCCCGATTTGGAACGCTCGGTGTTGCCGCAGTCGCAGGAATCTTTCCAGATCAGCGCATCGGTAAGGGTCGGGATTTCACCGCCAAATGCAATAGAAGGCCCAAGGCGGTTGGGGCCGACCCTGATCCTGCCGTCTAGAATAGATATGGCCGAGTCACCGCCGATGCCGATTGAATGAACCTTAAGAGCCCTTACAAGGGTGGGATGGGAACCGATATTGATTCCCTCCTGCTCGATGAGCGGGCTGCCTCCGGCAAAAATGGCAATATCGGTAGTAGTTCCGCCTATGTCGTAAATGATGGAATCGTGCGTGATGTTACACAGGGCGATAATACCCATGACGCTCGCAGCCGGGCCGGAAAAAATAGATTGTACCGGGATTCTTCGTGAAAGGTCTAACGGCATGGTCCCGCCGTCGGCTTTAAGAATATTTACCTTGATCTGGCCCAGACCCATCTCATCAAGGGTGTCGGCTATGGCATCGGCGAATTTGTTGAAAACCCGCCACACTGCGCAATTATAGAAGGCCGTTGAAATGCGGCGCGGAAAGTTCAGCCGTCCGGTAAGTTGGTGGCCTAGTGTAATGAAATCCGCATTGTCGCCCACAGCCAGCTCCATCTCTTTTTCATGGGCCGGATTGCGGGGGGAAAATTTAGTAACCGCAGCGTAAACTTTTATCCCCGCATTGCGGCAGGAAGCGATTGCTTCTTCCAGCGCAAGGTTGTCCAGTCGTTTCGTTTCCGAACCTCGGTGGTCCAGTGAACCGGGGATGACGTGAAAGTCCTTGCAGGTCATAAATGAATGGGGATCGAGTCCCGGACCTGCGGAGACGATTACGCCCACATCTTCATAATTGCCCTCCACAATGGAGTTTGTGGAAAGCGTTGTACTCAGGTTGAGCTGCTTTATGCGGGCAGGGTCCGTGTGGCGGAGCAATTCCTCAAGGCTGTTTCTGATGGAGGATAGCAGGTTGTCATGTTGGGTTGCGACTTTGATCTGTGCCTCCAGACCGTCAGGTCCTATGGCAACAGCGTCTGTATGAGTTCCGCCGACATCAATTCCTAGAAGGAGCATCTGATAAATCCTTAAACTGTTCTCCCGGCATTGCAGGAGGCTGGTAAGCAATATTGATTGGATCAATCCGGCTATACTTTACAAAAAGGTATATTTCCGGATTTTCAGCTGTCCTTTTTTCTAGCACCGGGCCAATGTTGCCGTCCAGAGGTTTTACCATCAGCGGTTTGATGTTTTGGGTGAGCGGTTTAAGGCTAATCGTCTGCGGGTGTTTCTATCCGTTTTTTTTGATCCCCAGCTTTTTCATGCGTGAATCAAAGGTAGAGCGGTTTATTTGCGCGGCCCGGGCGGCGCGGCTGATGTTCCATCGATATTTTTCGAGTAGCTTCATTACATATGTATACTCCATCTCTTTCCATGTCAGAGCGCTGAAGTCCTCTTGGACAGGGATGTTTTGCTGCGTGGGGGAAGGAGAGCTCTGCTTAGGTTCGTGCGTTTGATTCGCGCCCGGATGGGTTATGTGCAGCGGAAGATCGCTTTCCGTGATGGTGTCGCCGGGAATCATGGCCTGAAATTGTTTGACCATGTTTTCCAGTTCACGGATATTGCCCGGCCAGTTGTAGTTGCTCATGATTTCCATAGCCTTTGTGGACATCTTTTTGGGCAGCATATGGCTGTGAGCCGCTTCGCGGTTCAGGAAATGTTTGGTGAGCAGGTTGATGTCTTCCCTTCGTTCGCGCAGGGCAGGCAGCTTAAGGGGCAGTACGTTAAGCCTATAGTACAGGTCCTCCCTGAAACGTCCGGACCGGACATCCTCTTCAAGATTGCGGTTGGTGGCCGAAATGATACGGATATCAATTCTTTTTGTTTTAGTCCCGCCTAGTGGTTTTATTTCATTTTCCTGCAGTACGCGCAGCAGTTTAGCCTGCAGGTTGATGTCCATGTCACCGATTTCGTCAAGGAATACGGTGCCTCCATCGGCAGCTTCAAAAAGGCCGGCTTTATTCGTAGTGGCCCCGGTGAATGCGCCTTTTTCGTAACCGAAGAGTTCGCTTTCCAGCAGATTTTCCGGGATGGCACTGCAGTTCTGGGTCAAAAAAGGTTTTTGGGCCCGAGAGCTCTGGGTATGTATTCCCTCGGCAAAGAGTTCCTTTCCGGTCCCGGATTCTCCATAGAGCAGCACAGGGTAGCTTGTTGCTCCGTAATTTTCCACCAGCTTCAGGGCTTTTTTTACTGATTGGCTCCGGCCTACGATTGTTTTGTTATTTCTGATGTTGCTCAGGGTCTGGCTGAGCTGGGCGAATTCCATGCGCTGCTTTTGGAATTCAAGGGAATTGCGCAGGGATATTGATCCGATGTCAACTAAATCCTGCATCATTGTCAGGTATCCGGGATCAAGATTAAGCTTTTTCCCTGCTGTACTGGTATCAATTACCTGCACGGCTCCGTATACTTCATGTCCCTTAAGGTGCAGGGGAAAGCAGAGAATCAGTTTGCTTTTTATTTTGAAGTCGCGTTCGATGGTGCTGAAATGCCTCTCATCACCGGCCTTGGCAATAGTCATTTTACCGTTTTGGATGACCCACCCTACAATGCTCTGATCCTCCGGAGATAATTTAACTCCCCGGACATCTTCGCTCTTTGATCCGAGAGCTGCTACACATTCATATTTGCCGTTCCGGTTGAGCCACAGGGAACCGCGCTCGACGTTTTGCATCTTAAGCAGCAGATCCAGAATCTGGGTCTGAATTTTTTCCGGGTCCAATTCCTGGGAGAGCGCCTTGTAGTCATTTATCGAGATAGTCATTTTTTTCGTAAATAAGTTTGGTTTGTTGTTTTTTAATGATTTTTATGATATATCGATAAAATATTGCTTGGTCAACAGCATATTTCTAAATGAGGACTATGTTAAAATGCTGTTCTTGAGTGGTTAGGCCTTTAGTTATAACTGTTGCGTGGTTGGTGAATAGAAATGGCATGAAAGGTGCTTTAGGGAATGCAGCTTGTTAGTCAAGTATGGACTGGAGAGCCCACTCCACCTCCCCGACCCCTCCGGGCTCTCCGGTCCATAAACTTTTCAAGAGCAAAATCGGCTCAGTTTTCAAATATGCGGAGATGGTGTGATGATTAGTGTAGAAAATTTAGTATCCATGCATCGTGAAGATATGGCTCTTTTACGTAGTGAGGCAAGACAGGCCAAGCGGGACAGGCTTGGCTGTGAGCGTGAAATGGATCAGGCGTATAAAAAATTACGCAATAAACTATCTGCTGAAATGCCGACCGCAAACTCTTGTGTTGTCCGGCTTCGTGCTCCGATCGCATTTATGGTCACTCTCATGGCTGTATTCAGTTTTTGAATAGTTTAGTGTCCGACCTTATGGTTGGGTAATCGCCAGTAAAAAGTCCGTCCTTCATTTTGAAGGGCGGACTTTTTTTTAGTGCTTTTCAGCGAATGCGTTTGCGGTTCGCAGCAGGTTGGCGGCCCAGTCTTCAGCCAGGGGGTCGGCCGTCTGCACCTGTGCTCCTATAGAGCTTGCTATGGCCCGGGCGCTTTTCCGCGAGAATTGCGGTTGAATAAAAATAGCCTTCACTGAATTCTTTTTAGCCAGCTTGATCAGTTGTGCCAGTTCTTTGGGGCTTGGTTCCTTGCCTTCAAGTTCAATGGGAATCTGGGTCAGTCCGTATGAACTGGCGAAGTATCCCCATGAGGGGTGGTAGACCATGAAGCTGAACTTTTTACCTTTGCGGGCGAATATTTCAAGGAGTTCAGAATCGAGATTGTTAATTTCAGCTGCAAAGCTGAGGTAGTTGCGCACGTAAGCAGGTGCGTTTGCCGGGTCATGTTCGATCAGGGTGTCGCGTATCTGCTGGCTGATGATCCTTACTAATTGCGGTGCCAGCCAAATATGCGGGTCCATTATTTTATCACTGTGATGATGGCCTTCGTGTGTATGTTCTTCATGGCCGGATTCTTCATGAACATGCGCCTGCATGGGCTGATGCACCACGCAGCTGCCTAAATTCACGATTTCGAGATTGCTGTTTGCGGACTTGAACCGTGGAAGCCATGCTTTTTCGAACGGCACACCGATGGAAAAGTAGATTTCGGACCTACTGAGTTCCGCCATCTGTCTCGGTTGGGGTTCGTAAGTTGCGGGGCTGCTTCCGGCTTTGACCATAATGTTTGCCTTTACGTTTTCCCCTCCTATCCTTTCCACGAAATATTTCATAGGCGCTATTGAAACTGTGGTCTGCAATTGTCCGGCTACGGCTGCTGTGCAGCTGATAAGAACGACTGCTATCAATGTGAGGCTGATTCTAAGTGTTTTCATATTGTCCTCTTAAGGTTGAGTTTCGTTATCATTTGGAGTGAGCGTGATCAATATATTAAAGGATGTCAATCATACTTATCATTAAATTTTATTCAATCACCCCTTTCGTTCCTTTGCTGAGAATTAATTTCCCTTTTATCCTTTTTGGGGCTTATCTTTGCCTTTATTTTTTGCGTGAAGGGGGCGTCCTTCTGTTCTGATTGCATTATATTGGTAAAAAATTCGGCCTCAATTTCCAAATATGTTTTTTTTGTGTATTTTTGTTGCTTTTGCAAGTATTAGTTCTCCAGTTTTGGCACAATAGGTGCTTAAAAAACAACTAAGATGCACTTTTGAAGGTAGTTTTTTCTAAAATTGTAAAAAAAGCTCTCGTGGGGACAATTTTAGAAACATTTATGTAAAAGTAACCTTGAATCAACGGGGGTTGATTAGAAATGAATTCGGCGGATACTTCATTTATTCTTATTTGCTCAGCTCTGGTCATGTTCATGACTCCGGGCTTGGCCCTTTTTTATGGTGGTATGGTACGTAGTAAAAACGTTTTAGCCACCATCATGCAGAGCTTCATCATGCTTGGATTGGTCTCCATAGTATGGGCTGTTATCGGTTATTCCCTTTCTTTCGGCTCCGATATAGGCGGCATAATCGGCGGCCTAGATTTTTTTGCGCTTAATGGCGTGGGTATGGACACGGTCAACAGTCCTGCCAGCAATCTGCCTCATCTTCTCTTCATGGTTTTTCAGTGTATGTTTGCGGTTATCACCCCCGCACTTATCACCGGAGCTTTTGCCGAGCGTATGAGATTCGGCGCATTGCTTATTTTTACTACTCTCTGGGTCATCTTTGTCTATTCTCCCATGTGCCACTGGGTATGGGGAGGAGGCTGGATGGGAGAAGACGGCGCTCTTGACTTTGCGGGCGGCGCAGTTGTTCACATGAGTTCAGCCGCGGCGGCTCTGGCCGGATGTCTGGTTATGGGCAAACGTAAAGGATACGGCAAAGAACCGTTTATCCCCCACAACCTGCCTATGACCCTGCTCGGTGCCGGAATGCTTTGGTTCGGCTGGTTCGGGTTTAACGCCGGTTCCGCGCTGGCAGCTGACGGTCTGGCTGCCAATGCTTTTGTCACTACTCATCTTGCCGCAGCAGCGGCTGTCCTTGGCTGGTTGCTTGTAGAAGGTATGCATGGCGGGAAACCCACTACTCTCGGTGCCGCTTCTGGAGCTGTCGCCGGTCTGGTCGCTATTACTCCGGCAGCCGGTTTTGTAACTCCCATGGCTTCTATTCTAATCGGCTTCGGCGGCGGTATTGTCTGCTACGGCGGAGTACTCATGAAATCCAAATTCGGCTATGATGACTCCCTTGATGTTGTGGGTATTCACGGTCTTGGCGGAACTTACGGTGCTATCGCCACCGGTCTTTTTGCCAGCATCGGCGCGGAAGGCTTGTTTTACGGCAACGCTTCCCAGCTGTGGATTCAGATTGAATCCTGCATTGCCACATGGGGATATTGCTTTGTAGTAAGCTGGATTCTCTTTAAAGTTGTCGATAAGGTTTATGGTCTGCGCCCCTCTGAAGAAGATGAAGTCGCCGGTCTGGACGTTTCCGAACACAGTGAAGCCGGGTACCAGATTTAGACGCCGGGACGCGGTTTGTGTTTTGGGATGTGATAATTTGCCTCCGGCGGTCAAGGTTCCCCAGCCGTTTGACTTCCACATCAAGAGGTTTGGTATTTTAATACAGGATATGCAAAATGAAGAAAATTGAAGTAATAGTGAGGCCCTTTAAGGTCGATGATGTAAAGGATGCCATTGCCGCACTCGGACTCAAGGGTATGACCGTTACCGACGTGAAAGGTTTCGGACGTCAGGGCGGTCATAAAGAAGTTTATCGCGGTGCCGAATATCAGGTTGATTTCATTGCTAAAACCAAGGTCGAGATCGTAGTTGATGCTGAGCGGGTTCCCGAGGTGATCGAAGCGGTCAGTGAAGCTGCAAAGACCGGTAAGGTCGGTGACGGCAAGATCTTCGTCATCCCGGTTGAAGAAGTTGTGCGCATCCGTACAGGTGAGACCGGTCCGGAAGCCATCTAAATGAACGCAGAAACTATTCCCGGATTATCAGCGGAACTATCCGTAGACCGCCTGTTGGCGGGACGTGAAATACTCCTCGCGGCATGCTCAAAAAGCATGCCGCGAGATTATCCACAGCAATTGTGCGGTCTTGTGGATGATTATTTCCGGGCGAGGATAGAGGAAGCTGTTTCCGAGGGAATTCTTTTTTCCCATGATGATCTTTCCATTGTGGCTGTGGGCGGTTACGGGCGTGGACAGCTGGCTCCTTTTTCGGACATTGACGTCTTGATCCTTACGGATCTAACGGCTCAGGAAGATCTCGAGGATTTGGCATCCTTTCTTTTTCATCCCCTTTGGGATCTAAAATTTGATGTGGGCCACGGTGTACGAACCGTAGAGCAGAACCTTGATCTGGCAAAGTCTGATTTCAAGGTACTTGCTTCGCTCCTTGATTTGCGTTTTATCGCCGGCCGCGAAGAGCCGTTCCGTAGACTGGTTAATGAATTCCGGTCCGGGGTGCTGCCTGTTGTCGGCGAGAGTTTCTGCAGTATCCTTTGGGAGAACCGTTCAAAGACCGGAAAGGGCATGGATTCCGTGGTCCTTGAACCGGATCTTAAAAATGGATGGGGCACCCTGCGGGATGTGCAGTTCATCCGTTGGTGCGCAGACATTAAAGGGGATTACTCCCCGTTGAATCAGACCGACCTTGTTGATCTCTGCAAGGATGAAGCCCTGCTTATGCAGGCCCGCAGCGCAGTACACCTCTTGCGAAAACGCAAACAGGATAAGTTGATTCTCGATATTTTACCTGAAGCAGCCTCTCTTTGCGGAGTCAAAGGCTATGATCCGGCAAAGCGCGGTAATCAGCTGCTTACCTCCATACACAAGGCTATGATCAGGGTTCGCTCCATGGGAGATGCCCTTTACCGTGAATCCTTTGATGCAGACTCGCGTTCATTTATAGATCATCAGGGAATCGCCGGGCTTAAGGCCGGACTTGAAGTTTTCGGCATAAAGTCTCGAACCGGAGCTCCGTTGACCCGCGAGGCCCGTCGTGCCGTATCAACCATAAGTTCGTCCGAGGGGATTAATCTGACCCGGGCTTTGAAGATGGTTATTGATATATTCAAGGGAGAGTCCGGTTGGCGGGCTTCCGTTGAAATGCTCGACAGCGGGGTTTTTAAATCTTTCCTGCCTGAATTTTCCAAGGTTGCCGAGCTGGTGCCTTATGACGGTTACCATCAGTATCCTCCGGGACGTCATTCCCTGCTGACCGTGCATAAGTGCTGCGATATTTTTCGCGATGAATTCTCCGCAGGTGGTAAATGCATCTCCGCCGCTGATTTCGATGCCTTGATCCTCGGGGCGTTTTTGCATGACATTGGCAAAGGGAAACGCAATCATAGTGAACGCGGCGCTGAAATAACCGCAGACATCCTTGCTCGGACTGACTTTCCGGATCTGTTTAAGGAAGATGTTATTTTTCTGGTGCGGGAGCACCTGCTTCTGGTCCGTTCTTCACGGTCCATCGACCTCAGCTCTGCCGAGGCTTTGCAGAAGATTGCCGAGCGGATAGGCTCGCTTCGTAAACTGCGAATGCTTTTTATACTTTCCATGGCTGATTCCATGGCTACCGGGCCGCGGGTCTGGAATTCCTGGAGTGAATCCCTGCTGCGAGAGATTTATTCCGGGCTGGAGCTGGAACTCTCCGATGATCCGTTTATTGATGTAGCACCTGCGGCGCAATTGTCGGAAAGTATTCGCCGCGTTCGGGAGTGCGCGCAGGGTGAAATGGATTCCAGTGTTGCGGAGTCGTTGATTGACTGTATGCCCGAGCGATACCTTGCGGTGGAAGATCCAGATGAAATTGTCCTGCACATGCAGCAGGTGCTGGATTTTAACAGGCTTTATGAAAAAGATCTTGTACGTAAACCTTCCGGCAAGGGCGGGCAGGGACTCAGTCTGGTTCGGGCCTTTGAAACCGAGGACGAAAAACGGGTCAAGGTAGTCATTACCGCAAAAGATCAGGATTATCTTTTTGTGGCTCAGAGCGGGGTGTTGACCCTGCATTCGGTGAATATCCTTTCTGCTGAAATCTTTTCATGGTCCGACGGCACAGCGGTGAATATTTTCATTGTGGAAACCCCTTCATATAGTGCTCCCGCCGACATCTGGGCCAGAGTAGAGAGGTCCATCATGTATGCTTTAACCGGTAGGCTCGCGCTTGATTACCGGCTGCATAAAAAACGCAATTCCGTTTTGACCTGTCCTCTTCCCGGCCGTGTTCCCACCCGTATAAATATCGATAACGAGTCCAGCGAAGAGTGTACCCTTATCGAGGTCATTACGCAGGATCGTGCCGGAATACTTTACGATATGGCCTTATTCTTTTCACGTATGAATATTAATTTGCGCATGGCCCGTATTTCAACCACCGGCCAGTCTGTGTTTGATGTCTTTCATGTTGAAGGTCCGGGAGGGGGCCGTATTGAAGATGAAATACACCTGAAAGAGCTTAGTGACGCTCTGGAGTATACCCTCACCGGCAACGGTTAAGGTTTAAGCTGCTGTTTTTGGAGTTATTTTCAAGACTAAAATTTAAAGGAGTTGTTATGTCTGGCAGGATTATCGTTCATGTTGTTTTAAATGTTCTGGTTCTGCTGGGGCTTTGCGTTGCTTTTGTTTTTGTGCCGGAAACTTTTATCGGAAAGAGTCTGCTCCCTCTGCTGGCTCTTTTCGGCGCAGCAGTGATTGTGGTCGGTGTGTCCGGATTCCTGCTTGCGGTCAAGGTCAAGGACAGCTGGAATAAGGTCAATCGCTGGATGGGCGGCCTTGTTTCCGGTTCGGGAATTGATTTAGATATTTCTTCAGATATGTTGCCTTCCGCAGTTGTCCTGCAGGATCATATTCACGATCTGGCCGTTAAACTTGATGAAGCTGATAAGCAGTGCAAAGTTGAAATTTCACGTCAGCTTGATGCTTATAAAATGGCAGAAAAAGCACGCGCGCAAGGCGAACAGGCCCGCAGTAAGGGGCTTCTTTCCGCAGCCGGCACCCTTGAAAGTGCAGTGGAGGGAATCCGTACCAGCTCCAACATGCTGGGGGAGTCTTCTGCCCGGGCCAGCGAAGGAGCGGAGAAGCAGCTTCAATACATATCTTCAGTAGTCACCTCCATGGAACAGATTGATGTCTCCATCAAACATTCAGTCGATCAGGCCGAATCCGCTGCGGTGGACGCAGAATCTGCTGCAGACCGGGCCCGCTCAGGTGAAACAGTACTGGATGAGACCATTGATTCCATCAAAACGGTCATGAATAATACCAATGAATTGAACGGACGTGTGGAGGCTCTCGGTAAACAGGCTGAATCCATCGGCAGTATCATGTCCGTAATTTCCGATATCGCCGACCAGACCAACCTGTTGGCGCTGAATGCGGCTATTGAGGCCGCCCGCGCTGGTGATGCCGGGCGCGGATTTGCCGTTGTCGCTGATGAAGTACGGAACCTTGCGGAAAAAACCATGGATGCCACTCGTGATGTCGGTACCGAAATCGGCAGAATTCAGGAACATGTGGAAATGACCGTTGCCGGGGTCAACCACATTAACGATCTGGCCGGTAATGCCTCAGGGCTGGCCAGCAGTTCCGGAGAAGCACTAGGTGAGATTGTGAATCTGGCCGAGAAGAGCTCTCACAGGGTGCGGCTTGTTGCCGAGGAAATCGCACAGCAGGCCGAGGCCAGTAATAATGTGCGCGATGCTGTTACCGAAGTCCATTCCATTTCAAATGAAACCGGAGAAGCCATGACCGGGGCTGGTGAAGCTGTTTCCGTTCTTGGTGGACGCGTTGCGGACCTTGATGATATGATCGGTGTGTTCAAACTGATCGGTAACGGTAAGGTGCAGGAGGTGATTGATTCGCTTGCCAAATCTTCCGATGTGCGCTCCATGAATAGGGGATTGCAGGAAAGGGCGATGCACGCTGCTTTGAGGAACAACAGCTTTCTTGAACTGCTTTATATCACCGACCATAAAGGAATCCAGACAGTAAGTAACATCAGCGGTCAGTGGCAGAGCTTTTCTGAAGACTCTTCCGCTTGCGGAAAAAACTGGTCCGACCGGGAGTGGTTCAGCGCAGTTATTGAAGATCAAACACTGTATGTGTCTGATGTTTATGAGTCTTCCGCTACAGGTGAAAATTGTATCACTGTATCCGGGCCGTTTTTTGATTCCAAAGGCAAGGCCCTTGGCGTTATCGCCGCTGATGTGAAGGTGAATGGATAAATATTTTAGAAGGGCTCATTTTCTTGCCAAATCAGCAATATTTATCTAAGTGATCCTTGCTGCCAAACTAACTGTCAGGGTGTTTTATCGCCCTCAGGTCATATCAGTTCAATCCGAAGAGGAATTATTTCATGAAAATACTTGTCGTAGGTTCAGGCGGAAGAGAACACGCTCTGGCTTGGAAAATTAACCAGAGTCCCAAGGTTTCTGAAATTTTTATCGCACCGGGTAACGGCGGGACCCGGCTTGAAGGGACCAACGTTCCCATCAAAGATGACGACCTGCCCGGACTGGTCAATTTTGCCAAGGAAAATAAAATTGATCTCGTAATTGCCGGACCGGAGCTGCCTCTTGTGCTGGGAATCAAAGAAGCTCTAGCCAAAGAAAATATCCCCTGTTTCGGTCCCGGAGCCTATGCCGCCAATCTTGAAGGCAGCAAAGCTTTTTCCAAGATAACCATGCGTGATGCCGGCGTACCTACCGCTCCTTTTCAGGTCTTTGATGAATTTGAACAGGCCAAGAGATTTGTAGAGGAAAAGGGAGCTCCCATCGTGGTTAAGGCTGACGGTCTTGCCGCGGGTAAGGGGGTTGTTGTGGCTTCAACCGTTGAAGAGGCAGTCGAAGCCCTTGACGATATGATGGTCAAAAGCGTCTTCGGTACTGCCGGGGAACGTGTGGTGGTAGAAGAAGCCCTAAAGGGTGAAGAAGCCTCCTTCCTCGCTTTCTGCGCCGGAGAAGATTATGCCCTGCTGCCTTCAGCACAGGATCACAAGGCTGTCGGTGAAGGAGATACCGGACCCAATACCGGCGGTATGGGTGCCTATAGCCCGGCCCCGATCCTTCCCCGTGAGAAGTACGCTGAAACCGCAGAACTGGTGATCAAACCGATCCTCAAACTGCTTGCCGAGCGCGGCGAGCCTTTCACCGGAATTCTGTATGCCGGACTCATGTATACTGAAAACGGTCCTTCCGTTCTTGAATATAATGTCCGTTTCGGCGATCCCGAATGTCAGCCGCTCTTGATGCGTCTGGATTGTGATCTGCTTGAAATTATGCTGGCATGTGTTGAGAATCGTCTTCCTGAAGTGGAAGTGAAACTTAAGGATGAGACTTCTCTTTGCGTTGTCATGGCAGCCGGAGGTTATCCCGGCGCTTACGGAAAGGGAGAGGAAATTACCGGTTTTGAGGACGCTGAGAAGATTGAAGGTGTTAAAGTATTTCAGGCCGGGACAAAATATGAAGATGGTAAAACATTAACCAGCGGCGGACGTGTGCTGGGTGTTACCGCTCTGGGGGCGGATCTCGGAGCAGCTCAGAAGAAGGCTTACGAAGCAGTGGCTCACCTCTCTTTTAATAAAGCCTATTTTCGTCGCGACATAGGTGACAAGGGTCTTAAAAAATGAGTGCAAAAGTAGCTATTTTTATGGGGTCCATTTCGGATAAGGACACAATGCAGCCTTGTTCCGATCTGTTGACCAAGCTTGGTATCCCCCATGTTTTCACAGTGTCCTCTGCCCATCGTACTCCGGAAAGGACTGCGAATCTGGTTATGGAGCTGGAAGAAAACGGCTGTGAAATCTTTATATGTGCCGCAGGGCTTGCCGCGCATCTTGCTGGCGCTGTGGCCGCTAAGACCATCCGCCCTGTGCTGGGTGTGCCCATCTGCGGTTCCGCTCTTGGCGGTATGGACGCATTGCTGGCAACCGTGCAGATGCCTCCGGGATTTCCTGTTGGAACTGTCGCTCTTGATAAAGTCGGCGCTAAGAACTCCGCATGGATGGCCGCTCAGATTCTGGCTCTTCATGACGAAGATCTGGCCGAAAAGATCAGGGAAGCACGTCAGGGATTTATTGAATCCGTAGAAAAAGCTGCTGCTGAGCTTGAAGGCTAGCTGTCTGATTATGAATTGATATCAAATGGCCGTACCTGATATTTGTCGGGTACGGCCTTATTCTTTTAAGGGAGTGGGCATATGTCCTTTGAATTCTGGTCTGTTTACGTCATAACAGTTTTTCTGGCTTCCATAATTCCGGGACCGAGTATGATTCTGGCTTTGAGCCATGGAATTAAATATGGAGCCAAGCGCACACTTTATACTGCCTTGGGAAATTCTGCCGCCTCATTTTTGCAGGCCGTAGTTTCCATCGCCGGACTCGGAGCTTTACTTGTCGCGTCTAATACAGCTTTCATGCTGGTTAAGTTCGCCGGGGCTGCTTATCTGGTTTGGCTTGGTCTCATGGTTCTTTTCTCCGGTGAGATGAGCTTAGAAGATGATAATGCAGATGCAGGCAGGAACGTCTCAAACAAGAAACTTTTTCTTCAAGGGTTCTGGGTGGCGGCTGGTAACCCCAAGGCAATCATTTTTTTCAGCGCCTTGTTCCCTCAGTTTATCAGCAGCGGACAGGCTTCCGTACAGCATTTTGCTATGCTTTTGATTTTGCTTACCGCCATCGCTTTCGGGTGCATGATGATTTATGCCTGCGGGGGTGAAAAAGTGAAGGGAATTATTAAGGAAACTGCGGTTTGCAAATGTATTAATAAAGTTTTGGGAGCAACTTTCGTGGGGTTGGGAGTGACTCTGGCCTGTTCGAGGCGATAGTTTTCAGAGCGAGAATAGTACTAAGCAAGCATTACGCGCACAGTGTTCAGAAAATCATCCTGAGTGAACGGTTTGACTAGCGCTTCGTTAGCCCCGAGGGCTTTAGCCTGCTTCAAATATTCCAGCCCGGTGAATTCGCCGCCGCCGGAGATTACCAGAATTTTACAGTCCTTTTGTTTCTGCTTTATTTCAAGGATGGTTTGTATCCCGTCCATGTTGGGCATGAAAATATCGATGATGACCAGATCGACGGAAGTGCCATTGAACAATGACAAGCCTTCCTCGCCGTCGGATGCGGTCAGTGCTGAAACCTCTTCTTTTCTGAGGTAGTGCTTGAGGAGCTCAAGCATTCTGGGGTCGTCATCGACAATAAGGATTGTTTTCATTTTTCTGTAATATTTGAATAAAAAGTTTATTATGCCTACTCTATTGAAGTTTAAAACGGAAGAGGTGTATATGTTACAATGCTAATAACTCGGGTGCCGCTATGACATTATATCTTTAATGGCATCAGGTAGAAGTTTTATAGCTATGCCGATTTCCCTTTCCAGTTCCGGGAGAAGCTCACGGCTGGTTGCGTAGTCTCCCAGCGCAGCCGCTTTTTCTATAGATTGGCTCAATGCCTGAGCTTTAATCGCTCCTACTGCACCACATTCTCCTTTTAAGGTGTGTGAATCTTTAGAGGCTTCTTTAAGTTTCTTCAGGTCGATATTTTTATTGATTTCGGCAAGATGTTTTACCGCTTCCTCTTCGAAAATGGAGATGGCTTCTGCCAGTAATTCACTATCGCCTGAAAATCTGTCCAGAGCACTTTGCAGGTCAAAATGCCCGTTTTTCTCAATTAAATTCATATCCTTCTCCAAGTGGCAGAACTGGCAGAAAGCAGTCCTGTGCGGCTTTTTCTGCAGAATTATTATTTATTTTATCTTAAGCGCGCACAGGCAGCAACATTGTTTTTTAAATATTTAAAAGCCCCGGTTGCCAAGGCTTCCGGGGCTTTTAAAGTTAAGTAGACCGTGGTTTAATCTTTCTTTTCCAATTCGGCATACCATCCGCCGGCCTTGGTCAGCAGACTCTGGATTCGGCCCACAAGTGCGTGGGGATCGTTCAGGTAGCCTTCAAGAAGCAGCGCTGATTCGAGCAGTTGGTTGGATGAAAGGGCGATGAACTCGTCCTCGGGATTTACCTTGAAAATCTCAAGCATGGAACGCAGAAGCGGATGATCGGCATTCACTTCCATGGTTTTGGTGGGGATGGAGCTATCCTTGTTCATGGCTTTCATGATTTTTTCCATAGAAGAAGTCATGGCTCCGTCAGGATTTACCAGTCGACAGGGAGAATCAGAAAGTCTTTCGGAAACTTTCACTTCTGCGACCTGTTCGCCCAGAACTTCCTTCATCTTGGCGATGAGGGCGTCCATGTCTTTTTCCTGATCTTCGGAAAGCGGCTCCGGTTCATTTTCTTTTTTAGCGGATTCAAATTTATCCAGCTTTTCAAGGTCGGCGTACTCGGCGGCTACGAAACTGAAGCCATCGTGTTCTCGGATGGATTCCATGACGAATTCATCGATGGGATCGTAAAGATAGAGTACCTCGATATCTTTATTGCGGAATATTTCAAGGTGCGGGTTGAGATTCGCGGCTTCGCGGCTGGCAACAAAGGAGTAGTATATCTCTTTCTGGTCTTCCTTAGCCCGCTCAATGTAATCCGCAAAAGAGACCAGAGTGTTGTCCCCGGCTTTTGAAGAATCAAAGCGGAGCAGATTGGCGTATTTTTCGCGGTTGACGAAATCCATGTGTCCGGCTTTGAAGATCTTGGAATGGGCTTTCCAGAATTTAGCATATTTTTCCGCGTCATCTTTGGCCAGTTTTTCCAGCTGTCCCAGAACCTGTTTGGTCAGGGTTGCGCTGATTTTGCCTATGAGCAGATTGTCCTGCAGGGTCTCGCGGGAGATGTTCAGGGGCAGGTCTTCAGTGTCGACCACACCTTTAATGAAGCTCAGGTATTCGGGGAGCAGGTTTTTGTTCTGCTTTTCGATGAGCACGCGGCGGACGTAGAGGTCGAGGCCCCAGTTGTCGCGGTCCATACCGAAGATGTCGAGATCCTTTTCCGGGATGAAGAGCAGGGAGTTGAACTGCACCGGAGCGTCAACAGAGAAGTGCAGGGTATCGATCGGGGGCTGCACGTCGTAGGTCAGGAATTTATAGAACTCTTCGTACTGCTCCTGCTTGATCTGGAATTTGGGTTCACGCCAGAGGGCGGTCACGGTGTTAACACGTTCACCGCCGATCATGATCGGGAAAGATACGAAATTGGAGTGGCGTTTGACGATGTCTTTGAGCTTGTCATCGGAGCCGAAGCGTTCGACATTCTCTTCATTCAAGAAAATTTCAATGCTGGTTCCGTGATCCATTTCCGCTTCGATCTCGGTCAGTTCGTAAGCGTTTTTACCGTCGGAAACCCACTGGATTGCCGGCTCATCCTTTTTGTAGGAGTTGGTGCGGACAACAACATGATCGGAAACCATGAAGATAGAATAGAAGCCGACACCGAAACGGCCGATGAGAGAATCGAGGCTTTCCTTGGACTCGGCAGCCTGTTTGACGAATTCAGCGGAACCTGAATGGGCGATGGTTCCGATGTTGGCCATCACTTCATCGCGGGTCATGCCGATACCGGTATCGGTCACGGTTACGCTTTTTTTCTCTTCATCATAGGCAATTAAAATTTCAGGTTCCACTTCATCGTCCAGCTCGGGGTTGCTGTTGATGGCGAAACGCATTTTATCAAGAGCGTCCGAAGCGTTGGAAACCAGTTCGCGCAGGAAAATTTCGCGGTTGGTGTAAAGTGAGTGGACCAGTATGTCCAGCAGCTGATTTACTTCAGCCTTGAATTCGAATTTTTCTGTCTGTGCAGTCATTTAATTCCTCCGTAAACATAAAATTCCTTCCTGCTGTACGTGACAGCCGGAAGGTTATTGATTGTGTCTTTTGCTTCTCCAACTGTTTTTCAACAGCTTGAGTCTATTTAGTTACGGCTTTTAGCTTGTCAAGGAGGAACTTTTCCATTTCCCTACGGTCTTTGCGCAGACGGACCAGCTCCGCTTCCATAATAGAAAGTTTTTCCCTGAGCTGGGTGTTCTCGTCTTTTAATCCTTCGATGCTTTCATTCTGGGAATTTAAATCAGCTGTTGCCTTTGCCATGCATTCTTTTACATCGTCCGTCACACTTCCGGCAGGCATACAGGAGAGCATTCCCTTAAGCCCCTCGTTAATGGATTTTGCTATTTCCGTGCCCATTGCCGCAGCAAGTTGGATTGCAGGTTCCAGATTGGGCTGCTGCATGTGGGCCGGAGCAACGCACTGAGCATGATCAGGGCCTTGCGGTTCAATGGCTGCATTAACGGGATATTTGCGGGACAGTTCAGCCATAACGTCGTCGGCTGTATGGCCCTGCTTGAGCATGGAAGCAATAATTTTAAAAATTTCAACTGCTTCGGATTTGAACCTTTTCTGCCTATTGCGGCCTGTGCTGGGCAGATACTGCGCAAAGCGGTTTTTCCAGTAATGGAGGGTTGATTCAGGGACTTCCAGCAGGCGGGAAATTTCCGCAATGGAGAGAAGTTTTTTGTCTGGCACGGCATGCTCCGCATTGGGGTTCGTGTAAAATTATAACTCTTTTGAGGATTATTTTTTTTTAATTTTTAATTCAATCCAAGTCAATAAACTATCAAATTATTACATAAATGTTGCATTATGAACATTTTTATGTTCACTTTCGATCAGAAAACCATATTGATTCATTTCCTAGAATGGAGTAGGCGGTCATCAATACAGGTTTTAAAAGGCTGGGCGGCATTAACAATCTAATTTGATTTTCATTTTTTGAGCGTCCTTTGTCGTCAGAGTTGAGGTTGTATCATAATTGTACCGCAATCATGTTTTTAGTTTTTGCGGAATATGGTATTAGACTTTGGAGTATGAATCCAGCAAGCAGCGGAGACCACTTTTGAGTTCGGAAACAATTTTACTTTTTGATGTAGGAAATACCAATACAAAAATCGGTTTTTCCACCCGTGATGAAATCGGCTCCTCCTTCACCCTGCCGACCGATCCCGGCGGCACTGCCGATTCCTGGGGATTGAAGCTCATTGAAATTTGTAGGGTGGCCGGTTTTTCCAATGATGAGATCATCGGTGGGGCTGTTTCTTCGGTTGTTCCGCCCATGAATCCGATTCTGAAACGGGCTGTGGAACGGTTTTTCCCCTGCGAGCTCCGCTTTGCACCTGACTCAATTCCACTGTCGCTGAATAACAGGTATGAGCGGCCGTGGGAAGTCGGTGCGGATAGACTTGTGACCGCTTTTTCAGGACGCCAGATCAGCGATAGTAAGAATCTTATTGTTGTTGATTTCGGAACCGCCACCACTTTTGATTGCGTGGTTGGTAATGATTACATGGGCGGGCTGATCTGTCCCGGAGTGCTTTCCTCCACCAAGGCTCTGGCCTCCGGAACCGCGAAGCTGCCACATATTTCACTCGAGATTGAGTCTGAAACCATCAGGCCCGGTAAAAGCACCGCGGATAGTCTCAATCAGGGACTTATTTTTGGTTTTGCGGCCATGGTAGAGGGCTTGAGCGAGCGGCTGAGCAACACTCTCGGCGGGGAGGTTGAGCTTATAGCCACCGGAGGTTTCGCTTCCAAAATTGCTGAAGTCTGCCGTGCGATTGACCGTGTTGAGCCGACTCTCCTTCTGGACGGGTTGCGCATGGGTTGGTTTGGCAGTGAAAAATAGTTTAGTGTAGGTTTTTTGCCGGGAATGTGCCCGGTAGTTCAAAGTAACCGGAACGTGTTGATTTATTTTTAAGGAGTATTGTTATGAGCACTATTACCGCAGTATGGGCTAGAGAAATTCTGGATTCCAGAGGTAACCCTACCGTAGAAGTAGAAGTAGTTCTTGAATCCGGCGCTACCGGTCGTGCGGCTGTTCCCTCCGGAGCATCCACCGGTTCCCGTGAAGCCCTTGAACTGCGTGACGGCGACAAAGATCGTTACAAAGGTAAAGGCGTGCAGGTTGCAGTAGCCAACGTTCGTGAAGAAATCGCGGAAGCTCTGGTCGGTCAGGATGCGCTGCGTCAGGTCAATATCGATAATATCCTCATCGAGCTCGACGGTACTGAGAATAAAGAACGCCTCGGCGCAAATGCAATGCTCGGCGTTTCCATGGCTGTTGCCCGCGCTGCTGCAAATCTGCTCGGTATTCCCCTCTACCAGTATCTCGGCGGTGTAAACGGTAAGCTTCTGCCCGTTCCCATGATGAATATCATCAACGGCGGCGAACATGCACCCAACAACCTGGATATTCAGGAATTTATGATTATGCCCATCGGTGCTGAGACTTTTGCTGAAGCTCTGCGCATGGGTTCTGAAATTTTCCACACCCTCAAAGGTCTGCTGGCTGCCGACGGCCATAATACCGCAGTTGGTGATGAAGGTGGTTTCGCACCGAACCTCGAGTCTCACGCTCAGGCTTTTGAATATATTATGAAAGCTATTGAAACAGCTGGTTACCGTCCCGGTGCTGATGTTGCTCTCGCTATCGATGCAGCAGCTTCCGAATTCTACAAAGACGGCAAGTATGTTCTGGCCGGTGAAAATAAAGAATTCGACGCTCAGGGCATGATTGATTTTTACTCCGACTTCGTAGAGCGTTTCCCGCTTATCTCCATCGAAGACGGCCTTGCTGAAGGCGACTGGGATGGCTGGGTAAAAATGACCGATGATCTCGGTGAAAAAATTCAGCTTGTAGGTGATGATCTGTTCGTAACCAATCCCGATATCCTTGCTGAAGGTATCGAGCGCGGCGCTTGCAACTCCATCCTCATCAAGCTGAACCAGATCGGTACCCTTACCGAAACTCTGGACACCATGGAACTGGCCAAGACCGCAGGCTACACTAACGTTGTATCCCACCGTTCCGGTGAAACAAGCGACCATTTCATCGCTGACCTCGCCGTAGGTATTAACGCAGGCCAGATCAAGACCGGCTCCCTGTGCCGCTCCGACCGCCTCGCCAAGTACAATCAGCTGCTGCGCATCGAGGAAGACCTCGAAGATGATGGCATCTACTACGGTCCTGCTCTGAAGGAAGCTTTCTTCGGCGAAGACGAGTAAATACTTTGGCTGCTTAGCTTACTTAAGGGCTGTGGGGTTCTCCCCGCAGCCCTTTTTGTGTATACTGACATCTTGCCAGTATAAGAAAATTAAAATACAAAATCACCACCCACAGGCCATAAACAGCGGAGAATTTCAATGCAGATATTGAATGGTAAAGAAACAGCCCTTACTATTCGTGAAGAGCTGAAGGTAGAGATAGACGGACTTAAAGATAAACTGGGCCGCGCACCCGGCTTGGCAGTTATTCTTGTAGGCGAGGACCCCGCATCACAGGTTTACGTGCGCAATAAGGAAATAGCCTGCGAAAAAGCGGGAATAGTTTCCACCGCCCACCGCATCGATGCCTCCGTCGCTCAGGAAGATCTCGAGGCTTTAATTCAGAAGCTTAATGATGACGATACCATCGACGGCATTCTCTTGCAGCTGCCCCTGCCTAAAGGTCTGGACAGCCAGCGCTGCCTCGAACTGATCGATCCCGGCAAGGATGTGGACGGTTTCCACCCCATGAACGTAGGTAAGCTCATGCTCGGCCTGCCCGGTTTTCGTTCCTGCACACCCGCAGGTATTATGACCCTGCTGGAGCGCTACAATCTGCCTACTTCCGGTAAAAAGGCCGTGGTTGTCGGCCGGTCCAACATCGTGGGCAAGCCCCTAGCCATGATGCTCATGCAGTACGGTGATTTTGCTAACGCTACCGTTACCGTCTGCCATTCCCGCACTGACAACCTCGCTGAGGAAGTTAAAGCCGCAGATTTCGTTTTTGCCGCCATCGGCATTCCCAAATTTATCAAGAAAGAAATGGTCAAGGATGGCGCTGTAGTAATCGACGTAGGCATCAACCGTACAGACGAAGGTCTGGTCGGTGACTGCGATTACGCCGCTCTCGAAGACGTAGCCTCCGCCATGACCCCGGTTCCCGGAGGAGTCGGCCCCATGACCATCGCCCAGCTGCTGATCAATACCGTACAGGCTTATAAGAAGCATTTGGTGGCTTAGCAGATCAGCTGCTGATTTATATTTGGATGTAAAAAACTCCCTGTCTTTATGAGGCAGGGAGTTTTTCATTGATGTCTTTGTTAATTCTGAGATGCCTTTTGAGATGTGAAATTGATTCGAGTACTATGGATATTCCCAACTCCTTTTCGTACTAATATGATCATAAAAAAGAACGGAACCAAGTCTAGTGTCATGCAGAGGGCCCACCAGTGAAGCATTTTTAAAATGTTGGCAAAACATAAAGATATGGTCGGTTCACGCGAAGCAGAATCCTTTAAAGGTTTAAGGGTAAAGTTCAAGTGATCAAAAGCCTTTGTTATTTGATCTGCATTATTGCGAAGTGTTGAAGCTTCGGCTGCGAGGGCTTTTTGCGTGCTTGAGTGTTTGCCTGTAGCAAAGCTACTGATTGCTTTTGAGGTGGTGATCATGGATTTTGTAAGGGATGAAATTCCGATATTGATACCTGGACTAAGTATCTTTTGAAGGGCTATATTTATGACTCGAACATGATTCGGGTAGTTTGATTTGCTAAATGCTTCAGGGTCAGTTTCCATGGTGGACATTTCATTTGTAATTTTAGTTTGTGCGTCTTCAATCGCGAGGGTTAACGTTCTAATTTTATGACAAGTAGAGTTTGTCTTGCCGTATAGCACTTTGGAAGATTTCCATAATGTGCCCCTCTTGTTTGTGCCCGTATATATCCCCCCTTCAGAATTCTTCAGCAGTCTGGCTATATCGTTATTCGCGATTTCTACTGATTGTTCGGCTGCTTTATATTTTTGTATTATGTCAGAGGATTGGAATGAGTTAGAAAATATTTTGTACTGATCATAGTTGGCTAACCTGTACACTTCGTTTTTTGATAAACCTACGATGGACCACATGGTAGAGCTTGAAAAGATTAAAAAAATTGAAAAAATAATAAGCAATACTTTGGATGTCTTTTTCTGAGTTCCCTGCAGAAAATTAGCAATAATGTTAGAGAAGTATAACATTAAGAAAAAGCTGGCTATGGCAACAGTGCCGGATATATACGAAGACACACTCTCGCTGAGCCCCATATAAGTAGCATAAGCTGATGCGCTTGTGCAGATTAGTATAGTTATTATTAGTCCGGAATTTGATATGAATTTTATAATATTTTCTCTTTCTCTTTTACTGAGCATTGTGCCCTCCTACTTGTCCGGTGTATTGGGTTCTTAAAGACCACTCCTGCATTATTTTTAAAGTGTGTGAATACTGCTTATATAGCGGGGTGCGTTCTTGAGGAATGTCCAGTGTCTCTGTTGGTTCTGCAGGGATAACTGTAGGTGAGTAGTCTATGAATTTTAGTATGAAATTATTATTTAATATTGAATACAGGGATGCATAATATAGAATCATATTCCAGTCGTCATCCTTGGAATCCCCTGAACATTTCGGGTTTGTTTCAGTGATTATTTCGTCGAGCCTTTCCGGTGTTAACCTAAGTTCCCGGCAGACTTCAACAGCTTCAGCTGATATGTAATTTACAACACCGTTAAATGTATATTGTCTGGTGCAAATGCTGCCTTGTTCAATACAAATGTCAGGTTCTTGGAGGTTAATTTTTCTATGAATGATATCTATTAGCCTAGATAATAGGGCTAAGCGGTGGCATCCACTTGCCCTAGTTTCTATTAAACTCTCTTTAGAGTTTAATACTCTTTCAAATTGTCTGCTGGGAACAATTACGTCATATCCATAATCCAATGCATGCTTTATTGTCCGGTTGCTATCGATATTAAGGGGTATTATTACGGGATTCCCCTTGCTGTGTTCTGCTGCGGAAGCTATTAATTCGGAAGTCGATACCGACTCAACACAGAGAATGTTTTGCTGCATGTATTTGTTTACGTGGAAATGGATATATTGGTTCAGTATAGAGTCTTGGGACAGCTCATAAAATGGACTTTGCCATTCACTATTAATTTTTAATAAAATATTGAATCTATCTATCTCCTTTTCAATAGCAGTAGATGAAGTAAATTCGTTTAGTGTTGTTTTTGTTAGGGGAGTGATCTGCGAAACTTTGGCGAAGAGTTCCTTTATAAATAAATATACAGCAACCGTCTCTTCTCTTTCGGTGTAGTCTACAGAGAAAATTATTCTTCCATCTCTCCCTTCCAGCCTGCTAAGAGTTTTGCTCCGGTATATTAATGTGTGCTTTTTGTTACTGCTGTCATATATAAGAAATTCAAATTCTGTATCGATTAAAGGTTGTACAGTTGAATTATATGTAGCAGTTTCCGGACGCATATCTACCCTGGAAATCATATGGCAATCCTCTCTATAAGCTCTATAAAGCTTTTAGTGTAGATGTGGCCGTCTATACCTCTAAAGTATGGATAATCCGGTGAGCAAATATTCCCATCCTCTCTTATTACTCTGCCTGTTGTCGAATGCCATGCATATCTGATGTTTTCAGCTCCAAAACAGTTTATAAGGCTGTTGTTCGCAGTCATCATATGTTCACAAAAGAAATCTTCAGCGCTTTGATCCGCAGAGTATTTCTCATTATCGTTTTCGTAACAACAGTCTGATTTGTTTAAAACAACAAGAACTGGAATTTGTATCTGGTGTCCAATGTCCAGTCCGTTATAAAAAGAAAAAACGGTTGCTAAACGTCTTATGAACTTGCAATCATTTAACTGTTCAGTCTCCAATTCTGAATTTGGTAAATGATAGTCTTCCATGTCCGTCATTAGAATCAGCCCTCTGGCTTCGCTCAGTCTCAGCAGGAGCTGTTCTGTTTCGTCTTTGGAGTGTTTGAATATTCTTCTCCATGCTGGTAGCGGATTCTCAGTAAGCTCCTTCGCTTTCTTGGCGATGTCCTCTAATTGTCCGCCGGAGATGTCCGGCAAGGTGAATAATATTTGCTTCTCGCCATTGCTCAGAGACATGGTTATAGATTTTCTAGTCAGCTCTTTGAGGGTTGTTGTCCGTTTACTTCTTGCTATCCATTGTCCATCATCAATGTAGTCCTGAATTTCTGGATCCTGATCTAGTGTCTGACAGCCAAAAAGTTTTTTTTGTATCATTTTTTCTATCATCAAATATAGATAGCAGGTCTTTCCTGATCTACGTTTTCCCGCAATAAGTATCATATTGCCACCTCCCTGATAATTAAAATTATACTTGTTATAGCTGTGAGATAGTTAGCCTCTAATGATATTTTGTTTTTACGTAATTTCTTCAGTTGTGCGTTTGAGCTGAGCAGGTTGATAAAGAACCATATAATTGTCGAAATGATCAGGAGTTT
Organism: Maridesulfovibrio sp.; assembly: GCF_963676065.1. Classification (NCBI taxonomy): domain Bacteria; kingdom Pseudomonadati; phylum Thermodesulfobacteriota; class Desulfovibrionia; order Desulfovibrionales; family Desulfovibrionaceae; genus Maridesulfovibrio; species Maridesulfovibrio sp. The sequence continues at coordinate 1,192,864 of NZ_OY780933.1, forward strand.
ATTAAAGTTGTTGCTGCTGTTTTTTACGAAATATAGTGCTGAAATATAGAGGGAAAAGCATAGGCCCTCTACTAGCCATATTGGCGTCGGTGTAGCCGGTATTGCAGCCTTTATGAGAATGTTTTTAGGTATGCAGATTAGCAGCCCAAGTATTGCAAAAAATAAATTGCTCACTACCGAATGCGGGAATGAAGGAACTGGGGTTGAATATGATATATTGATTATTATTTGTGAAATCCAGTCTATTAAAGCGCAGTTGCTTAATATTTTAATGAGTTGTTCTAATTGTTTCTTCATGCTTCTTCTCTCTTTATTTGTTTTCTTGTATTTGTTTGTCTAAAAAAAATCAATAAAAGAGTATTGATATTTTTAATCCAGATGTCTTCCGTTGAGGTAACTCTCTAAAATTGATACAATTAAAGGCGGAATTGTTTTTTTTCTGTCGCTTATGGCGTTATTTCACTCATTGCTGTTTTTGGAAAAATTAATTCTGGTCTTTTTTAATTCTACCGAGTTATTTTTTTAAGTAGCTAGTTTTTCTATCTAACCTTACGGACACTCACATGAAAGGACTCACCGAACTGCTGACCTGCATTCAGGAAATTTCCGGCGGAAATTATTCCAATGACATCATGCACCTGACCACCGGGGATTATGATCCTTATGTCAGGGAACTGGCGGAATCCGTGGGTTTGATGATGGTCCGTATTGAGGCTCGTGAGTTTGCGCTTGAGCAGGCCAATGACGAGCTTAAGTGTAATATCGTCGCAACTATCAAGGCTGTAGCGCGTGGTTTGAGCCTGCGCGATCCTTACACCCGTGGGCATGCGGAAAGGGTGGGGAACTATTGCGAACGGCTTGCCCGTAAAATGGAGCTTTCCGATGATGAAATATGGACCATGCACGTGGCCGGAACCCTGCACGATATCGGCAAGATAGGGTTCAGCGACCGCCTGATTCAGAATGTGGACACCAAGGTGGACGCGGAGATGCTGGCAGAGATCAAGCAGCACCCGGAATGGGGCTTCAAGATGCTCCGTGGATTGGAATTTCTCGGTCCTGCTTTAGAATATGTGCGCTCGCATCATGAACGGCTGGACGGCACCGGATACCCCAACGGTTTGCAGGGCGATGAAATTAAGACCGGATCGCGCATCCTGTCTATTGCAGATGTTTTTGACGCGATAACCACCACCCGAACCTATCAGAATGCCATGGATCTTGAAAAAGCCTTCGGCATCCTGCGTAAACTGGCTGGGCCTTCGCTTGATCCTGAGTTGGTAGAGTTGTTCATAAGTGATATTATTGAGTTCGGCCTTGAAGATGTGGAAGATAATTTCAGCACTTGCGCTACGCCTAATTGCGTTTTTCCAAGTCATGACACAAAAAAATAATTAATAATCGTTCCTGATAAGCTTGCCTTCTTTTTGAAAATGTTTATTCTCTCCCTTCGTGTTAATTTTATCTTAACAATCGCATAACGCGGCGAAGCCCTAATAACAGTTTTTGGGGTTCTTAAAATCTTTTTACATAAAGGGTTTAAGGACCCGGTAGGGTAGCCGAAGGCATTCAATACATGAAAAAATCTATCCATATTGAAGGTGCGCGCCAGCACAACCTTAAAAATTTAAATCTTGATATTCCGCGTGATCAGCTGGTTGTTGTTTGCGGTCCTTCCGGGTCCGGTAAATCGACCTTGTCTTTTGACATCGTTTATGCCGAGGGACAGCGTCGCTACGTGGAATCCCTTTCCGCTTACGCACGGCAGTTTCTTCCCCAGCTGGATAAGCCGCAGGTTGATAAAATCGAGGGCTTATCCCCCGCAATTTCTCTGGAGCAACAATCCACTTCCCGCAACCCGCGTTCTACCGTGGGTACGGTCACTGAAATTTATGACTTTTTGCGTGTATTCTTTGCGCGGCTTGGTAAATTTCATTGCCCGGAATGCGGCATACCCATCGCGGCTCAGACTTCAGATGAAATTCTGGAGCGGATCATGGCTCTTGGCGAAGGAACCAAGTTTATGCTGCTGGCTCCGCTGGTGGATCATCAGAAAGGAACGCACAAGGATTTGTTTAAGAAGCTTAAAAAAGAGGGCTTCGTGCGTGTGCGTGTGGACGGTCAGATCTATACCATTGATGATGTTCCTGATCTTGAGAAAAACAAGAAGCATAATGTAGATCTGGTTGTGGACCGTCTTGTAATCAAGGGCGACATGAAAAAGAGGCTCGGCGATTCGCTGGAGCTGGCTCTGCGGTACGGTGATGAATCCATAGTTGTTTCCATAATCGGCGGAGAAGATGTTTATCTTTCGACCATGTCCACCTGTCCTTCGTGTAAAATAAGCATGCCGAAACTTTCCCCGCAGCTGTTTTCGTTTAACAGTCCGCAAGGTGCGTGTACCCTTTGTTCCGGCATCGGCAGTGTTGAATATTATGAGCCGGAACTGCTGGCTCCCAACAAGGGACTTTCGCTTAAAACCGGGGCGGTTATTCCGTGGAAATCCCCGAAGATGTTTGAGCGCTATGAAAAGGATTTCCGGGCATTAGGCAAGAAGCATGGGTTCAAAGTGGATACGCCGTTAAGTGAATTTTCGGCAGCAGCGCACAAGGCCCTTTTCTATGGTGACAAAGAGCTGGGCTGGGAAGGTGTAGTCGACCTGCTTGAGGTGGGGCACAACCTTGGACGGATCTGGCGCGATGAACTTTCCCGTTTCCGTCAGTCGCGGCCCTGTCCCGCTTGTGAAGGAGCTAGACTGCGCCCTGAATCTTTGGCGGTTAAGGTGGAAAATGTTTCAATTTTTGAATTTTGCTCCATGTCCATCAAGAGGGCTTTGGATTGGTTGGAAGAGCTTGATTTTTCCGGTCATGAACTGCTTATCGCCGAACCTCTTTTGAAAGAATTGACCCATCGTTTGGGTTTCATGGTCAACGTAGGGCTTGATTACCTGAATCTCGGCCGCAACATGGCGACTTTGTCCGGTGGTGAGGCCCAGCGTATCAGATTGGCCGGTCAGCTTGGGTCTGGTCTGGTGGGTGTGACCTACGTGCTTGATGAACCCTCCATCGGTCTTCATCCGCGCGATAATGAGCGTTTGATCGAAACCCTGCGTTCTTTGCAGTCCCGTGGTAATACCGTGCTGGTTGTGGAGCATGATGAATCCACCATCCGCAATGCCGATCATGTTATTGAGATCGGCCCCGGCTCGGGCATGCTCGGCGGGGAAATTGTCTTTCAGGGAAGTGTGAAAAAACTGCTCGATAAGGCCCAGACCCTGACCGCCAGATACCTGCGTGGTGAACTGGTTCTTGATAAGCCGGACGAGCGGCGCATTCCAAAGGATTGGATCAAATTAAAAGGGGTTAATACAAACAACCTCAAGAATCTGGATGTGGATATTCCTCTGGGCGTGCTCTGTTGTTTTACCGGGGTATCCGGTTCAGGCAAAAGCTCGCTGGTAGTGGATTCCATGTACAAGCACCTTGCCCTTTCGCGTGGGGTGAAAGTGGATCAGCCGGGCCGTATCTCCGGTATTGAAGGAATCGAGAAGATTGAAAAGGTCATCTCTATCGACCAGTCTCCAATCGGCAGGACTCCAAGGTCCAACCCGGCCACCTACACCAAGATATTTGATGAAATTCGTAAGATTTTCTGTGCAACCAAAGAATCCAAGAAGCGCGGCTACAAGCCTGGACGTTTCAGCTTTAACGTGCGCGGCGGTCGCTGCGAAGCCTGTCGCGGTGATGGTCAGATCAGGGTGGAAATGCATTTCCTGCCCGATGTGTATGTGACCTGTGATGTCTGCAAGGGTAAACGTTACAACAGTCAGACTCTGGAAGTGGATTACAAAGGCAAGAATATTGCGGAAGTTCTGGATATGACCGTGCGTCAGGCCAAGGCCTTTTTTGAGAACCATCCCACCCTGAATCGCAGACTGGAAGTGTTGGAGCAGGTGGGTCTTGAATATGTTCAATTGGGCCAGCCGGCTACCACGCTTTCCGGAGGGGAAGCCCAGCGGATCAAGATCTCGCGCGAGCTTGGTAAACGCAGCCTGCCCGGAACCCTCTACATCCTTGATGAGCCGACGACCGGACTGCATATGCACGAGGTGGGCAAGCTTATTAAGGTCCTACAGCAGCTAGTGGAAAAAGGCGCTACGGTCATCGTCATCGAGCATAATACTGATGTTATCCGTGCGTCCGATTATGTCTTTGATTTAGGACCCGGAGGAGGAGAGTCCGGGGGGCGGATAGTGGCTCACGGGACTCCTGAAGAAATCATTGCCAATCCTGATTCTGTTACGGGACAATTTTTGGTCTAAAAAAAACCGGAAGTTTTAAAACTTCCGGTTTTTTTATTCGTCCACTTCAACGTATTTAATGTCGAGATGTTCAAGGAAATGCCTGATTACGGCTGTATGCTTCGATATTGATGTCAGCTCCTGCTCCAGAGCTTTATCTTCGATTATAGTTCCCAAGCGGGTAAGTTCGTCAAGACCGTACGAAGACCCGGTACCTTTGAGGCGGTGTCCCAGCAAACGTATGGTTTCAAAATCTTTTTTCTCAACAGCGTTTTCAAGTTCCGAGAGTTCTCGTTGTCTGATTTCCAGATAGCGAGGCATTATAGCTTCCAGATCTTCATCCACCGGAATAACAATGCGGTCATTCATAATAACATTCTCCCGACTGAGTTGTTTTGATTATACCAGAGCGCAGGTGACTTAGAGTAATATTACTTCTTCTCTGAAGATTTTTCCACAGCTTTTAATTCTTTTTGCTTATCTTGATTAAATTTAGTCTTCAGAAAGTTTCTGGATTCCGGGAGTTGCAGGGAAACATTGTTGTATGCTCCTACCTTGGCTGCCAGATCAGTAAAGGCACAGTCAAGTACGTGCCCTCCGGCTGTACGGTCTTTGGTGATGAAATGCCAGTGAAACCCCGGAATACCGATTCCTTTCACGTAGGTAGGGCTTTTGATGCCGATAAGTGATCCCGCAACGTCCTTGAACCTGAAGTTTTTCTGCTTTTTTACCACCTCGATCAGCGGGAGGTATGGTTTGGTCTGGGCAGGTACGCTGCGGGTGCGCATTTTGTGAAAGGTGCCGTCAATTCTGATTATATAAAAAATATTTTCCGAGCCGATGGCGTTTGAAATTTTTTTGTCGAGTTCAGCCAGTGTCTTTATGGAATCAAGTTTGACGATTGTAGCGGTCTTAAAAAAGGCTGCCGTCGCAAAAGGGGTGCGCTCGGTATCTTCTATCCTTAGGGCTTTACCCGTGGAGTTTATTTTGTAAATTTCCCCGTCAAGGAAGACCATTTCCCCATCTAGGTGGTTAAAGGTACCTATCCCGGTGTCTCCATGTCCTTTTAATTCACCGATGGTCAGTTCGCCATCATAGTTCCCCGCTAGCAGTGAATCAATGATCGAGTATTGATAGATTGTCTCGCCCGCTTTGGAGATTCCGGGCAGTAAGCACACGGCCAGAGCAAGAAAAAGTATTACAGAAGAAAGCTTATTAGTTATGTTCATATTCTTAATCGGTCTTGTCCCGGCTCAAGCGGGCTTTAGAGCATTTTTTTTTCAAGTCTTTTGATCCAGACATCGCCGGTGTAAGTGCTGAAGAGCAGTTTTCTGCCCACGTTGCCACCCACATCCATGCTGCGGGGGGGCAATCCGTGTGCCTTGAGGTGTTCAAGGGCCGCTTCAACGTTTCTGTTGCCGATGCCCAGCGCGCATGAAGGTCTAACTTGCGAGTAGGTCAGCCCTGTTGCCCCTCCGAACAGTTTGACCTCAATCTCACTCTTTTTGACTCCCAGACGATTCATACTCTTTAGCAAATGGGGTACGGAGGTGTCCACATATCTGCAAATTTGCAGGTAAGGTTCTCTCGAATCTGGGGATTTAACACGTGAAGGGAGAAAAGCATGACATATCGCCCCTTGTCTGGTGCGCGGACAAAACATGGAAATAGCCACACATGAACCCAGCACCGTGGAGACCAAAGTAGGCGTCACGCCTATGTAAGCGTCTCCGGTATGCAGGAAAACCCGGCGTATATCAGAATTGTTCAGGGGCATTATCTTTGTCTTTCTCGTTGCATTTTTCTGTATATCTTTGGTGACAGTATATGACTATCGAGTTACTGCCCAGTATAATTGTGCCGTTTTGTATCCTCTTTTGTCAAAAAATATGAGTGAATTATTTAAACAGATTTTAATTATTGTGTATCATTTGCAAAACTTCTTCAAATTCTTCCAGTGGCGGCGCTCCGGTAACGGTAACTCCGTTGATAAGAAAAACCGGGGAGGCGGTGAGGCCGAATTTGCGTGCTTCTTTTTTGTCCTCGTCAATACGGGCTTTTACCTGCGGAGAGTTTAGTGTTTTATGCAGCTGGTTCATATCCGCTCCGCATTGCTCAGCCAGTTCATCAAGCTTTTTGCGACCTTCGTTTTTGATTGAGATTCTGTTTCGCAGAATCAGGCCGTTAAGCTTGCGGGCTTTAGCGTGATCCTGCAAGGCTAAGGCTTCGTAATAGCGGGCTGCAGGCAGGGACATTTTGTGCAGACCCAGCGGGTTGTGCCGGTAGCGGAAGCTTATTTCCGGATGTTTTTGCAAAAGCTTTTGAATGATCCGAATTGCCTTTGAGCAGCTTGCACTTTGGAAATCGGAAAACATTACGATATTGATTTCCCCGTTTGCGGGACCCCAGACCGGGCGGTCTGCATGCAGAGCCGGGATCTTGGGGTTCTTCAGCTGTTTGAGTCTGCCGGCCCGGATACGTGCTTTGTTCTTTTTTTCAAGCCCGATCTGTAAAAGATCGTAAAGTTTTTCTTCGTGTCCTTTGAGGGCTTCAAAGATCAGGTCGGGATTATTTTTCAGGAGAATGCGGAGCTTTTCTTTGGAAGGAGAATTGTCCGCTGCGGCCGGGAAGCCGAATGCTGTCAGCATGGACAGGATGATCAGGACGGACAGTTTTTTCGGCATGGTCGGCTCAGGATATCTTTTCCACTGCGGTAAGTGCGGAATTGTATATGTTAAACATTGTTCCGAATCCGGAAATTTCAAAAACTTCACTGATCATGCCGGTTATGCCCGCAAAAGCGATGGCTCCGTCTGATCCTTTCAGCTTTTTGGCGCAAAAAAGTATCGCCCGCAGCCCTGCACTTGAAATATATTCCAGTTCTCCGAGATCAAATACTACCTTTGTCTCACCCTGATTTATGTACTTGCACAATTCGTCCTCAAGTTCTGTAGCGGTAAGGGCATCAAGGCGACCTTCAATCTCCATGATCATTACTTCGCCTATTTTTTTACTGTTGATTTTCATTGCGAATCCTTAAAAATATATAAATACGGTTGTGTGTTATTTAATGGTATCTAGATATAAACTTCATTCATTTACCGGCGTTTGTAAAGGGTAAGCATGAATGCTTGTGGACGTTCCTACTGATAATCGACCCATGCAGGGACCAGACGACCGGACTGCGAAAGCTCCTTTTCCAGATTATCAACCTCCGGTTCAACCATTTTGACAAGCCGCCAGTATTTTGCGGAATGGTTTAGGTGCACAGTGTGGCAGAGTTCGTGGATAAGAACATACCGGACCAGTCGGTAAGGCAGAAACATTAGTTTCATGTTCAGGTTTATATTACCTTTGGCAGAGCAGCTTCCCCATCGCTTTCGCTGGGCGCGTATGAAGACCTTGTTGAAGGGCAGGTTCAGTTCCTTAGAAATACTCCTGAGTTCTGCTACAAGAAATTTTTTTGCTTCCTTACGCACAAATCCGGTTAGCAGTTTAAGCTCTTCGTCCAGAGACCAGTCATTTCCGCTGATGAGCAGTTTGTCCACATTGCGGCGCATGCGCAATTCCTGCTTCTTGTTTCTGACTCTACGCACCGCGAATGTTTTATCGGTGGCGGGAAAATGTATCGCTTCCGGCAGGTTCAGGTCCGGGGGGTCAAGCGATAAGCCTTTTTCTTCCAGCCTACGGATGTTGCGCTTGATCCACTCCCTCCGTTTTTCCAGAAAACCGGGGACATCCCTGTGGCTTACCCCTTTGGGCAGCACGACCTCAATCCCTTTGTCCGGGATGAGTTTGATGATTACATTTTTTGCCCTCGGGCTGACCCGTACCGAGTACGGGAGTGGAAAATCTGCCATTTTTTTCCTATCAATTTTTTAACTTGTTTTATGCTGGACGGGGGATTACTTTCACTGTCTCTGCTTGAGTACTTCTTTCCTCTCACCATACCATTTTCAAGGATCACAGCGTGTCTACAACAAATTTTACTTCCCGTAAGATGTATATTTTTCTGCTGGTGTTGACCATCGCCACCACTATCGGCTTTCAAGGCTGGAGAACCCTGCTTAACAACTTTGCGGTGGAGGTTGCCGGGCTGGACGGCGGGCAATTCGGTCTGACAGGTTCCATCCGCGAGATTCCCGGTTTCCTCTCCCTGCTTGTAATCTACGTGCTTATGTTCATCAAGGAGCATCGTCTGGCCGCGCTTTCGGTTGTTGTAATGGGGCTTGGTGTCTGTATGACCGGTTTTATGCCTTCCTTTGCCGGGTTGGCCTTTACCACTCTGATTATGTCTTTCGGTTTTCATTATTATGAAACCTTGAACCAATCCCTGACGCTGCAATATTTCGGTTATTCGGAGGCCCCATTGGTAATGGGCCGGCTGCGCAGTCTTGCGGCTGCGACTAATATCTGTGTGGGAGTAGTGGTTATCTCCATTTCCGGGTTTATGGGCTATACGGAAATATTTTTGATGGCTGGTACAATCGCGATTCTTGCCGGGCTTTATTGTTTGACCCTTGACCCGTCATCACCGAACCTGCCTCCCCAGCATAAGAAGATGGTTTTCCGTTCCAAATACTGGCTTTTTTATGCGCTCAGTTTTATGGCCGGTGCGCGCAGGCAGATTTTTGTGGCCTTCGCAGTTTTTCTGCTGGTTAAGAAGTTCGGCTTTTCATTGCAGCATATTGCCATTTTGTTTGTACTTAACAATGTGATCAACTATTTTGCGAACCCGATCATAGCCAAGTGCGTAAACAGATTCGGCGAGCGCAAGGTGTTGAGTCTGGAATATGCCAGCCTGGTTCTCATCTTCACGGCCTATGCTTTTACGGACAGCCCGCTTGTGGGCGCGCTGCTCTACATACTGGACAATATCTTTTTTAATTTCAGTATGGCCATCAAAACCTTTTTCCAGAAAATTGCGGACAGGCCGGACATTGCTCCCAGTATGGCGGTGAGTTTCACCATCAACCACATCGCGGCGGTATTCGTTCCGGTTTTGGGTGGTATCGCCTGGATGCAGGATTATCGCATTGTTTTTCTCGGTGCTGCCGGGATGTCGGTGTTTTCTCTTGTGTTGAGCCAGTTTGTGGATCGTGAGTTGCGTCTCAAGGGACAGGCCATATAGAATCTTCTGAAAGCCATCCGTAATATTCATCTACGGATGGAGTTTGTTGTTAAGAATAAGACCGCAATATCATGGCAGATATTGCGGCCTCATTTTTAGGTATATTTTTAGAAACTGAACGGTGAAAGCTCCGATAATTATATAGGAGAACTACCGGAGTCCGTTTTTATTTAAATGCTTCTATGGCTTTCTTAAAGCCCTCACGGGAGCGTTCGATTACTTCAGTGCCAACGCAGAAGGCGAGGCGGAAGTAACCGGGACAACCGAAACCTGTACCGGGAACTGCGAGGATTTTTTCTTCCTGCAGTGCGGCGCAGAATTTTACGTCATCACCGCCGGGAGCTTCGGGGAAGAAGTAGAAAGCCCCCTTGGGCATGGTGTAGGAGTAGCCTGCTTCTTTGAGCACAGAATCCATAACATTGCGGCGTTCAAGGTAAATGTTTTTATCCACCTGTGAGCCGAGGGCCTTTTCAAGAAGTTTCTGGCCGACTGCGGGAGCATTGACAAAACCGAGGATACGGTTAGTGAGCACCAGCCCGGTCAGGAGCTGTTCTTTCCCCGGCATATCAGGGTTGAGCAGAACGTAACCGATGCGTTCCCCGGCGAGGGAAAGGTTCTTGGAAAAAGAACTGATCACGATACTGTAAGGATAAAGAGGTAAAACGGAAGGCACATCGACATCGTCAAATGCCAGAAATCTGTAAGGCTCATCAGCAACGAGGAAGATGGGGCGTTCGCGTTTTTCATTGGCTTTATTGAGAATCGCGGCAAGGCCTTCAAGTTCCTTTTTGGTATAGACGGCACCGGTGGGGTTGTTCGGCGAGTTTATGAGAACCACACGGGTCTTTTCAGTAATGGCGGCCTCAATGGCTTCAAGGTCCAGCTCAAAGGTCAGCGGTTTGGAAGGCACAGTGACCAGTTCTCCGTCGGAGTTCTGGGCATAAAAACCGTATTCCACGAAGTAGGGCGCCGGGCAGAGGACCTCTTCGCCGGGTTCAAGGATAGCCCGGTAGAGAGCGTTGATGCCGCCGGCAGCTCCGCAGGTGATTACAAGGTCGGTACCTGCTACTTTTACACCTTGTTCGGCGGAGACGGTTTCGGCCAGTTTTTCGCGTACAGCGGGGTAGCCGAAGTTGGGCATATAGCCGAACGCGAATGGTTCATCCGCTGTGTCGGCAAGTTCTCTGAGACCTTTGCCTACTGCTGCGGGGGCAGGTACATCCGGGTTGCCCAGTGAAAAGTCACAGACTGCATCTTCACCGTACTTTTTCTTCAGCTCCATGCCTGTTTCAAACATCTTGCGGATCCAGGATGAGCGATGGATGTATCCTTCTACTTGGTTTGAAAGAAGTTTCATTTTAATTCTCCACTTTTCTATCTGCGGTTTTTATTTGAATACCCGCTTTTCCCCTTGTTTTGAGGTTTTCCGCCTTGGTTTGGCTTGCCTCGATAGCTTTTATTGCGGGGACGGGGGTTTCTTTGCGGTTTGGGTTTTGGTGCCGGGGGCTGTTCCGGGCGGGCGTGCAGGGATTTCTGGTAGAGTTCGTCAAGCAGCATGCCTACCAGCGTGCATTGTTCTTCATCTTCGGCCAGTTGCCGGACCAGATCTTTATAGCGTCCGATACGTTCTCTTTCAAGTATTGTCCGTGAACGGAATTGACCTTCAAGGATTGTAGTCAGCCTTTCATTGATGGTCTCCAACACCTGCTTATCGTCCGGAAGTTCGCGGACTTCAAAATTGATATTGTAGGCTGCGGCGATGCGTTGCAGTTCAATTTTCTGGATCACATCCACGAGGGAAATGGCCACCCCGGAAGAACCTGCGCGTCCGGTGCGTCCTGCACGGTGGATGTATGATTCTTTGTCCTCGGGAGGCTCATACATAATCACGTGAGAGAGGTCCGGCACGTCGATACCGCGAGCTGCAATGTCGGTGGCCACGAGAAAACGTACTTTTCCTGAGCGAAGCTCGGAAAGAACCCGTTCCCGTTTGGACTGTGAAAGGTCAGAGGTCAGGTCCGCGGCATTGAATCCGAAATTATTAAGTACGGCGGAGACAAATTCAACATTGGCTTTGGTATTGCAAAATATGATGGCAGAAGTCGGGTTCTCGATCTCCAAAATTCGCATGAGATGACGTTCTTTGCCCATGGATGGAACTTCGTAATAGGCGTGGTCAATCTCGGTAACATGCACCTGTTTGCTGCTCAGGCTGAGCAACTGCGGCTTGTACATGAATTCTTTGGAGAGCCTGATGACATGTTCGGGAAATGTTGCGGAAAACATGTAAGCGGATATCGGGCGGCGCGGCAGGTAGGATTTTACTTCGCGCATATCCGGATAGAATCCGATTGAAAGCATGCGGTCGGCTTCGTCGAAAATCAGGGTTTCGAGGTCTTCCAGGTCGAAGGTGCGTCGCAGCAGGTGATCCAGAATTCTGCCCGGTGTGCCGACAACCATGTGGGCGCCTTTTTCTAATTCTTCCCGCTGGTGTCCATAGCCGACTCCTCCGTATACGGAAAGAACCCGCAGACCGGAACCCTTAAAAATTAATTCAGCTTCTCGCTCGACCTGTCGCGCAAGTTCGCGGGTAGGCACAAGAATGAGCGCCTGAGTATAGTTGATATTTGGGTCGAGTTTTTCCAGCAGAGGCAGGACAAACGCGCCTGTTTTTCCGCTTCCGGTCTTGGCCTGAACCATAAGGTCCCGGTTACTCAGTTGATAGGGGAGTGATTTGGATTGGACCGGGGTGAGTTTGTCCCAGCCTGTTTTGTCAAGCGCGTTAAGTATGGATGGGGGGAGGTCTTCTACGGTGATTTCCGGCAGGGCTTCTTCTGGCTCCACTACTTTGTCCGGTTCATCATGAACTTTCTCATTATGCATTTTCTTCGCGTCTTGGTCGTCTTTTGAATTGGTCATAAATGTTTTTCCTATTAAAACTTGAAATATCCCTGAAACACTACGCTATAAGTGTCGGATTTTGCAAAGGGTATTTTGGCAGATGATTGTAGCTATAGAGAATACGGATAAAGGCTCTTTGCAGTGATTTAGTTTAACTATTTGATCTAAATATGAAATTGCATGTAACCACAAACTAATAAAATTTTCTATGGGTGTTGCAATGATTGATAAGCTGATGTCCAGACGGGTCTATTTCATAATCAGGGGAATTCTGGCCTGCGTATTCATGTATGCGGGGGCTGGAAAGCTTATGGATGTGCAAGGATTCGCTACTGTTATCAGCGGTTATGGATTGCTGCCGGGAGAATTGAATTATGTCGCGGCTCTGCTGCTGCCGCCGGTGGAGATAGTTATCGCTATCGGATTGCTTTGGGACGTTAAAGGTTCCCTTCTTTCGTATTCGCTGTTGTTGCTGGTTTTTATGGCGGTATTGGGACACGGGATCAACATGGGGCTTGATGTGGATTGCGGTTGCTTCGCTCCCGGTGATCCGGAAGGGGAAGCTTATCATTCCCTGCGTGAAGCTTTGCTGCGTGATGCATTCCTGCTGCTTGGCTGCGGCTATCTCTACTTGCTGCGCAGGGTCAAGGGGTACCGTTCCCGTTCTGTACGGTGTCTGGTTGCTGAATAGTTTTTTTAAATCTGGAGGATGAAGGAATGAAACTGATCAAGAATATTTCTGTTATCGCTGTTTTGTGTGCGTTGATGCTGGCCGTGACCGGGTGTCTTGGCTCTGACAAATTCGCACAGGAAGTTGAGAAAGAAAAAGGCGCGGTTAAACTGGTCAAGGAAGTCCAGCGCGGTGATTATGACGTGATTACCACTACTGAATTGAAGGGGCTGATAGATAAAAAAGAAGATATGATTATCATCGATACTATGCCCTATGAAGCCAGTTACAAGAAAGAGCATGTTCCCGGCGCCAAGCAGTTTCTGTTCCCCATTCCCGATATGGTTGAGTGGGATGTTGCGAAAACCGACGGCAAGACAAAAGAGCAGTTCGTTGAGTTGCTCGGTCCTGATAAAGATAAGCTCATCATTGTCTATTGCGGTTTCGTAAAGTGTACCCGTAGTCATAACGGTGCCGCTTGGGCCAAGAAACTCGGCTACACCAACGTAAAAAGATACCCCGGCGGCATTTTCGCATGGAAAGGCGCCAAGTATCCTGTTGCTTCAGTAAAATAATTAGAGCTGGGTATACCGGTTATTTCTCCCTGCCCCGGTGCGTTGTGCGCCGGGGCTTTTTATTTAGGAGCGTCAGCTTACAGCTCAATCCCGGACAGAATTCCTTCCAAGGCTCCTTTCTTTAGCAATGCTTTACCTGCATTACGGCAGACTGATTCTATATCGTTACCGGTATGGCGCAGGAAGTCATCCTGCAGTTCGCGTATGCCGTCGCCTTCCCAGTCGAAGGAGGACAGTAATCCTCTGCTGAGCATGAAAATGCGGTCTCCTTTGCTCGTCTTAAATGTAGAACAGGGTGGGTGGCCGAGGCCAAGACAGCCGAGACTTTCGCTTTGTCTTTCGATAAGTAAAAGAGTTTCTTCCTTGATCAGGATAACCGGGAGAGCTCCGGCATTGACTACAGTCAGGGTCTCGGTCTCCCTGTCTATTCGGACATAGCTTGCCGTGAGTTGTGTATCTTTTTTGTAATGTTTATTCAGATCCATGCCGATATTTCGCATTGTTTCGGATGGACTGAAAAGCGGACCGGTGTTTTCCGCCAGCAGAAACCTGATTTTTTCGTGAATCTCTTCCTCGTTTACCCCTGCACAGTTGAGCAGAAAATGGCTTTCGGTCTTGTTCTCCGTGACAACTGTTTCATAAACAAATGTTCGGGCGGTTTGCTTAGGCGCGGTGAAAAAAGTTCTGGCTCCGCACGATGGGTAATCGATGCTTTTTATACTGCCGGAATGATGCGGTGTGCCGACTGTCCTTTGGCTGTCGCAGAAATGTAATTTTAGGTGCAGTCTGATGAGATTGACTACGTTTTTGTATTCAAATGGTTTGACGATGAAATCAACAGCTCCGGCATCATACCCCCTTGATGTATTATCTTCATCATCCAGTGCGCTTAGAAATATAATCGGTATTTCAGATGTTTCCGGTGATAATCGCAGCACGGTAGCGCACTCAAAGCCGTTTTCTCCGGGCATCATGATATCCAGAAGAATAAGATCGGGCTGCATCTGTTCCGCCATTTCCCGCCCGGAGCGTCCATCACTTGCCGTAAGTATGTTGTAGCCCTGTTGTTTCAATACAATTTCAAGGAATTCCAGATTAAAAGGTTCGTCATCTACGATGAGTATCGTCGGTATGTTGTTTGGATATATAGGCATTTGTCTGAATCCTTTGCGTTCCGGGGTTCTGCTTTTATTCTATTCTACTTAAGAACTGCATAAAACAGAAATATTGTATTTGTCTTGTGAAATACGCTGCTTTTTATTTGTATTTTGCCGTTGCTAAGAAAGTTGCTGTTGCGTTAGGTTGTTGCATCTTTTCTATTCTACAAATTTTTATCAGCAGGAGTTGAAGATATGCTTATTGGTATTCCAAAGGAAGTAAAAACCATGGAAAACAGGGTTTCCATGACTCCCGGTGCGGTTGAAACCCTTGTCCGTCGCGGTCATTCTGTGGTGGTGGAAAAGGGCGCCGGTGTCGGTTCCGGGCTTTCAGATGATGACTATAGCAATGCGGGAGCAAGGATGGGGTCAGTTGATGACGCATGGGCCGCGGAAATGGTCATCAAGGTGAAAGAACCCGTTGCCTCGGAATATAAATATCTTCGCGAAGACCTGCTGCTTTTTACATATTTACATCTTGCTGCGGACGAAGCATTGACTAATGCTCTTCTTGAGTCCGGTACCACCGGTGTTGCTTACGAAACAGTTCAGTTGCCTGACGGTTCCCTGCCTCTTTTGACACCCATGAGTGAAGTTGCCGGGCGTATGGCCGCTCAGGAAGGAGCACTGCATCTGGAAAAGCCTAAGGGCGGTCTGGGGATCCTCGTGGGCGGCGTTCCCGGGGTTGCTCCTGCAAATGTAATGGTCATCGGCGGCGGTGTGGTTGGAACCAACGCGGCCAAGATTGCCGCAGGCATGGGCGCGCGAGTCACAATCTTCGACGTTAATCATGCGCGGCTCCAGTATCTTGATGATATTTTCAAAGGCCGGGTAAGTACCATGACTTCCACTGAGCCGAACATTCGCGCAGCAGTCGCCGAGGCCGATCTGGTCATCGGAGCGGTGTTGATTCCCGGTGCCAAGGCTCCGAATCTGGTAACACGCGGCATGCTTTCCACTATGAAGGAAGGTGCTGTGATTGTCGATGTCGCTGTTGATCAGGGCGGCTGCGTTGAAACCATCAAGCCCACTACCCACACTGATCCAACTTATGTTGTGGACGGTGTAGTGCATTACGGTGTCGCCAATATGCCCGGCGCGGTGCCCAGAACTTCAACTTTCGCCCTTGTGAATCAAACCCTGCCTTATGCGCTGCAGCTTGCTGACAAGGGACTGGACGCATTACGCGATAATCCCTCACTTAAGCTTGGACTTAACACAATGAAGGGAAGTCTCACTTATCCCGCAGTGGGCGAGGCTTTCGGTCTTGATTTCATCACTCCCGACGAGGCTTTGTCCTAGAGCCGGGTGCGCTCCATAAAAAAGAGCCGGGCTGCAGGGGAATCCCCGCAGCCCGGTCATAATCTGATATTTCAACAACTGTAGCCAGTTTAATGCAGGATGTCTCCGATACGTTCCCAGCGAACGGTATTGGGACCGCCCCAAGACCAGTAGATAATCCACGCCTTTCCTAAGATGTTCTCTCTGGGAACATTGCCCCAGAATCTGGAATCGTTGGAACCATCGCGGTTGTCGCCCATAACGAAGTATTCGTTTTCGGGAATTACCCGGGGCGGCATGTTGTCACGCAGTGTTGAAATGTGGGTGCTGTCGGTATACTGCACGTAAGGTTCGACAAGTTCTTTGCCGTTTACGAAGACCTTTTTCTTCTTGATCTCCACAGTGTCTCCGGGAACACCGATAACCCTTTTTATGTAATCCTTGCTGGTGTCACCGGGGTATTTGAAGACAATAATGTCCTGATACTTCGGGTCATCCACCGGCAGGATAACTTTTCCGGTAAACGGAATTCTAACGCCGTATGAAAATTTGTTTACCAGCAGATGGTCTCCGATCTGGAGAGTCTGCAGCATGGAACCGGACGGAATCTTGAATGCCTGCACGATAAAGGTTCGGATGAAAAGAGCCAGTATGAGTGCGATAAAAAGAGCTTCAATATATTCCTTTACGGTGCTCTGCCATCTGGGATTCATAATCTAATGTCCTTATAGTTTCCTGCCTTTAACGCAGGGCGAGTCGTTTGCAAAATTGAGTGTCTACGCTCAGTTAATCTTCGCCGGCTTTGAGTACGGCCATGAACGCTTCCTGCGGGATTTCAACATTACCCATTTTTTTCATGCGCTTTTTACCTTCCTTCTGTTTTTCCAGAAGTTTACGCTTACGGGTAATGTCTCCGCCGTAACACTTGGCGGTAACGTTTTTCCTGAACGGGGCAACTCGTTCCTTGGCAATGATCTTACGACCGATTGCGGCCTGAATGACGATTTCAAACATCTGGCGCGGGATAGCTCTCTTCAGCTTCAGGGCCAGTGAACGTCCGAACGGATAAGAGGAATCTTTGTGGACAATGGCCGAGAAGGCATCTACCGGATCAGTGTTGATCAGGATGTCCAGCTTTACCAGATTTGATTCACGGTAATCAATAACCTCGTAATCAAGGGAGGCATAGCCTTTGGTGTGCGACTTAAGCTTGTCGAAAAAGTCGTACATGATTTCCGCAAATGGAACCTCATAAGTAATGATAACCCTTGATGATGTCAGATAACGCATGTCTTTCTGTATTCCGCGTTTTTCTTCGCAGAGCTTGAGCACGGCTCCGACATAATCGTTGGGCACGTGGATTTCAAGACGGCAGAAAGGTTCGGCAAGTGATTCAAGGTCACCTGCATCCGGCATCTTACTGGGGTTATCAATTTCAAGAATATCACCGTTATTCAGCCTTGCCTGATAGACAACGGAAGGCGCGGTAGCGATGAGTTTTGCCTGAAACTCGCGCTCCAGACGTTCCTGAATAATTTCCATATGCAGCAGACCGAGAAAACCGCAGCGGAAACCGAATCCGAGGGCGGTGGATGTTTCCGGCTCAAATGAGAAAGCGGTATCGTTGAGCTGCAATTTTTCCAGCGCGGCTTTGAGCGGTTCGTACTCGGCCGGTTCGACCGGGTATAGTCCGCAGAAAACCATGGGTTTGACTTCCTGAAAACCGGGAAAAGGAATTTTCACCGGGTCAGCGGCGAGAGTGATTGTATCACCCACCGGCGCGTCATTCAGCTCTTTCATGCTGGCACACAAAAATCCTACTTCACCGGCGGCAAGTTCTTTGGTGTTCTGCGGTTCAGGAGTGTAAACCCCCAGCGTAGTTACATCGAAGGTACGTCCGGTGGAGAAAATCTGGATTTTGTCGCCTTTTTTAATGGTACCGTCCAGAATTCTGAACAGAACAACTACACCTTGATAAGAGTCGTACCACGAGTCGAAGATCAGGGCTTTGAGCGGCGCATCGGGGTCACCAGCCGGCGGCGGCAGTTCGTTGACGATTGCTTCGAGCACGTCTTCCACGTTCAGCCCGGTTTTGGCGCTGATCATAAGCGGATCGGAACAATCCAGCCCGATAACTTCCTCGATTTCCTGTCCTACCCGTTCGCAATCGGAGCTGGGCAGGTCCACTTTATTGAGCACGGGCACGATTTCAAGGTCGTGATCCAATGCCAGAAAAACGTTGGCAAGAGTCTGTGCTTCCACTCCCTGCGTGGAATCCACCACCAGCAAAGCTCCTTCCGAAGCGGCCAGGCTACGGGAAACTTCGTAACTGAAGTCCACGTGTCCGGGGGTATCGATAAGGTTAAGGATGTATTCCTCGCCGTCAGCGGCTTTGTAAGGAATACGCACTGTCTGTGCCTTGATGGTAATCCCGCGTTCCTGTTCCAGTTCCATCTTATCAAGGTACTGGTCCTTTTTTTCACGGTCTGAAACCAGTCCGGTGAGTTCAAGGATGCGGTCCGCCAAGGTGGACTTACCGTGGTCAATGTGCGCAATAATGCTGAAATTTCTTATTTTATCTAATTTAGCCATATGTAAAAATGTCGGCATCCTCCAAGGGACGTCGGCTTGTAGTTATTTTTGTTTTCCTGTTTCCGCTTGGAAGCAGGGGTAAAGGGACTTCTTATTACGGTATTTGTGAGCCGCTGTCTAATATGTAATTGCGGCTCCGGCAAGAATAGAAAGCTTTCCACAGTCCGGGAATCGAAATTAATCCCTATACCTGTTTCAATGTTAAATAAATGTATCATTTTTGTTGCGAAAGCAATTGATTGACCCATCAATTTATATTAAAGATAAGTCCAGCTCTAATGAAAAATGATACTGCTATTGCATTGTTTTCACAGTAATGGGCCAATGATCCTTCTGGGTTATAGGGAAATTGGATCGCCGTGCGCAGCACAGAAAGCGGCCTTGAATTGTGGAATTGTGAATACTGACGGAATCAGACTTTGCCGAGAGCGCTGCCCGGAAGCGCGTACTCAAGAGCACGGGACTGTCGGGAATAGGCATTAATTGCTCTGGTCCTCATGTATCCAGTGCTCCCGGGATTGAAAATGGCGGAATCTTCGGAAAGGGACGTTTGTGTGAGAGCGAGCTGCCGGTGTACATTCTGTACGTGTCGCTCTTCGGTCTGAGTACGTGGATAGGTTTTTGATCGGAATTCGCGCGAAGCCTTGCTGGCTTCGTCCGATTCAAATTCGAGGTCCTTCGCAGTGAAATTTATACCGAGCTTACCGATACTGAAGTCGTATTTACGCGTTGTTACGCGTGCCTTTACCTTTGCTGCTTCAGCGGCAGTCTCTGTGGACCACTTCTTCTTATTATCGGCATATTGGTTTATGCCCTGTGCTGCTATTCTCACTTCTCACTCCACCAGAAAAACCGTTCCGCGTAGACAAAAAAGGCCGACTGCCATTGCTGGCAATCCGCCGTACCTGCGATTTTCGCAATCATCCATGAATGATACGCGGTGTTTCCGGCTTCCGTCCGTGGAAGCTGATGAAAATAAACATCTGCTAAGATGTATTAATATATAATACGTCAGGGCAGAATTGGCAAGAGGGCTTCACTACAGGCTGAAAAAGGCGCCGGAGGGTCTTTATAATCAGTCTTGGTCTTGCATTAAGGGGGGCAAAGTTTTAACTTCCCCTGAAACTTAAGCAGTGTAGGAGATTATGAGCAACAAAATTCTGATCAAAAAAGAACTTATCCCCGGCCAGACATCCATGCTGGTCCTTGACTGTCCTCAAATTGCCAAAAAGGCTAAACCGGGAAATTTTGTAATTCTACGCATCCATGAAAAAGGTGAACGCATCCCTCTCACTATTGCTGACACTGACAAGGAAGCAGGCACAATCACCATAGTATACCTTGTTGTAGGTAAAAGTTCAGCCCTGCTTGAAACGTTGAATGAAGGGGATACCGTTCTTGATGTCTGCGGTCCTCTCGGTAAACCGACTCATATTGAAAAATCCGGCACTGTCATCTGTGTGGGCGGTGGTACCGGGATTGCGGCCATGCATCATATTGCCAAGGGCCACCACTTAGCCGGAAACCATGTTGTCGCTATTGTCGGCGCACGCAGCGAGAATATGCTCCTTTTCTGTACCGAACTTGGCTATTTTTGCCCTGAACTGCTTATCGCCACTGATGATGGTTCCAGCGGTCATAAAGGTTTTGTTACCGACCTTCTTCGCGAACGCCTTGAGCAGGATAAAGATGTTGCCGAGGTTGTAGCTATCGGCCCCGTACCCATGATGGAAGCAGTCGCCAAGGTTACCGAACCCTTCGGCGTTAAAACCACAGTCAGCCTGAACTCCATCATGGTTGACGGTGTGGGTATGTGTGGAGCCTGCCGTTGCAGCGTAGGCGGTGAAACAAAATTCGCCTGCGTGGACGGCCCTGAATTCGACGGACATGAAGTTGATTTCAACGAGCTGAGAATGCGCCTTACCCAGTATAAGGAGCAGGAAGACCTTTCAATGACAATGTTCAGGAGTTGTAGCTGCCATGGTGAATAAACAGAACTTTACGCCGACCCGTACCCCCATGCCGGAGCAGCCGGCTGATGTCCGTAACAAAAATTTCAGCGAAGTGGCGCTTGGCTATTCTAAAGAAGAAGCCATGGCCGAAGCCGCTCGCTGCCTACAGTGTAAAAAACCGCTTTGCCAGAAGGGCTGTCCGGTTGAAATCGATATTAAAAGTTTCGTTAAGCATCTGGCTGACGGCGATATCCCTTCCGCATACCGGGTAATCAAGGAAACCAATGCATTGCCGGCTGTCTGTGGCCGGGTCTGTCCGCAGGAATCCCAGTGTGAGGGCTCCTGCATTCTGGGTAAAAAATATGAGCCTGTTGCAATTGGCAGGCTGGAAAGATTTGTAGCTGATACTTTTGACAGTGATTCGGCCTGTGAAATGATTACCGGGCATACTGCCTGTTCCCTGCCCAATGATCAGTTCAAGGTCGCTTGTATCGGTTCCGGGCCTTCCAGTTTGACTGTTGCCGGGTATCTTGCCGCGCGCGGTGTTCCCGTAACCGTATACGAAGCCCTGCACGAAGTTGGCGGTGTGCTGGTTTACGGTATCCCTGAATTTCGCCTGCCAAAATCCATCGTGGCCCGTGAAGTCGGTGCGCTGTGGTCCAAAGGCGTAACTTTTCAGCCCAATTATGTGGGCGGTAAAACGGTCACTGTGGAAGATCTTTTTGAAGACGGTTTTGATGCTGTTTTTATCGGTGTCGGAGCGGGACTTCCCTGGTTCCTGAATATACCCGGCGAAAATCTTGTCGGTGTTTATTCTTCTAATGAGTATCTGACCCGCATTAATCTCGGCAGGGCTTACGATTTTCCCAACTATGACACCCCCGCACCAAAGGCCCGCAACGTGGCCGTTGTCGGTGGCGGTAACGTAGCTATGGACGCTGCTCGTACCGCTCTGCGTCTGGGAGCGGAAAATGTTTACATCACTTACCGCCGCACTCAGGATGAGATGCCGGCCCGTCTCGAGGAATTGCATCATGCCATTGAGGAGGGCGTTCAGCTTGAGTTGCTCACATCGCCCATTTCGCTCAACGGTGACGAAAATTCAAAAGTTAAGTCCATGACATTGCAGGTTATGGAACTTGGTGAACCTGATGAATCAGGTCGCTGCCGTCCTGTTCCTGTTGAGGGCAAGACCAAAGAGCTGGAAGTGGATATGGTTATCCTCGCAGTCGGAACAGGTGCCAATCCGGTACTGCTCGAAGCTACTCCCGGTCTGGAATTAAGCAAGCGGGGTTATATCGTAACCGACCCCGAAAGCGGTGAAACCTCTATTCCCAACGTTTATGCCGGCGGGGACATTGCGGGTGGGTCCGCAACAGTAATCTCGGCTATGGGCGCAGGACGCCGCGCAGCCAGAACTATAGCTGAAAAGCTTGGTGTGTAACTCTTAACTATGAGTTAACCACTACTGAAGTTTTGCTAAAACAAAGCCCCCCTGATGCTGGTCAGGGGGGCTTTTTCGTCAAGGAGACGACTTTAAGGGGGTGTAGTGCTGTATAAATTATGCTGCCGGAGCAGTAGTATGTTTATCGGTCATTATTTTAAGGATGACTTTATCCGTCTGGGCCATACCCACTGAACCCAGCTGCCCCACGTTGCGGATGCAGGCTTCAATGTCATCATCGAGGATGCCGTCTTTTCCGGGAATGCAAATCCCTTTCATCGCCAGCAATGCTGAGTTGATGGCTGCTTCAACAGCCGAAGAAACCTTCAGGGCGCAGGAGGTCTTTGCGCCGTCGCAGATCATTCCGGCAATATCGCCGAGAGTGTTCTTGATGGTGCTTTCCACTTCTTTAAGTCCGCCGCCGAGGATAAGCACTATGCCGCAACCGGAAGCTGTGGCGGCAAGGCTTGCTCCGCAGAGAGCGGAAAGCTTACCGAGGTGGCTCTTCATATGCACAGCGGAAAGGTGGCTTAGAATCAAAGCTCTGACAAGCTGCTCTTCACTTGCGTTACGACGTCTGGCAAAAGCAACAACAGGCAACGTGGCCGTCAGGCCCTGATTGCCGCTGCCGGAGTTACTCATTACCGGCATCTGAATGCCTTCCATGCGCGCATCAGAAGCTGCTGCGGTAATCTTAATGGCGTAAGAAACTATATCATCGGAACGGATACCGTCTTCGATATCCTTGGCTATGGATTTACCGACCATAAGTCCCCAATCGGAAGCAAGACCTTCAGCTGCAACCTTCTCATTAAGTTTTACTGCTTCAAGGATGAAACTTAAATCTTCCAGCGGGGCTTCGGTGGCGTATTCAAAAATTTCTTTCATGCTCATGGTGCAGCCGGATTCTTTATCCTCGTCGCTGATCAAAGGCGCTGTGAACAGTTCTTCACCGTTTTTTTCCACCAGCACAATGGCGGAATGCGAGCGTGCAATTACGCAGCGGGCGGAATCTTCACCTTTTTTTACTACAGCTTCCACGTAGAGTAGTTCTTCCGTATCGGAAAGTTCCACATGGAGCCGGCCGTCCGCGATGAGTTTCTTACCAGCTGCCAGCTGTTCGGCGTTCAGGTCGCGCAGAACCTCCAGCGCCAGTTCGGATTTACCACCGGTAATACCTACGGCCGCTGCAATGTTCAACCCGGTCATTCCTGTGCCGGGAACGCCTACGCCCATTCCGTTTTTGAGCAGGTTGCCGCTGACTTTAACTACAGCGCTTTCAGGCTCGCACCCCAGTGTTTCAGCTGCTTTTGCAGCGGCAAGTGCGATAGCAACCGGTTCTGTGCAGCCCAGTGCGGGGACAACTTCACGTTTGAGAATCTCTGCGAATTCAGACCATTTTTTATTTATCATTATGATATGCCTCCGGCGGCCCTGCCGGGGGCCTTAACCTCTTTTTGTAAAAAGGGTTAAGAATCCCAAAAACTATTATTAGGGCTTCGCCGTATTCTATGCTGAAAATTTATTTTAAATGAACACGTACAAATGGATAGATGATAAAGGTTTTAGGCTGCCGGATGCAAAATATTTTATTCAAAAAAGAGCATGGCGTGCCCAATCTAATCCCTGCGGGATAATTAAATCCCGCAGGGTATAATGGAAGACCGGGCTTAGGATGCGCGGGCTTTTTCGAGTTCTCCGTTACGGTTGAATATACCTTCCATCATGAGTGCCAATGCTCCGTCACCAGTGACGTTGCAGGCGGTACCGAAGCTGTCCTGAAGGGCGAAAACCGCCAGCAGCAGGGCAACACCGGCCGGGTCGAAGCCGAGTACGCCGACGACGATACCGAGGGAAGCCATAACGGTTCCTCCGGGAACACCGGGCGCGCCGATGGCGAAGATACCGAAAAGCACAATGAACAACGCCATAGTGCCAACAGAAGGCAGGCTGCCGTAGAGCATCATGGAGATGGTCATGGCAAAAAAGGTTTCAGTGAGCACGGAGCCGCAAAGGTGGATGGTCGCGCCAAGGGGAACCATGAACTCAACGGTATCCTTGCCGAGGACCTCGGATTTGCTCGCGCATTCAAGAGATACCGGCAGGGTCGCCGCGCTGGACATGGTACCAACGGCGGTAAGGTATGCCGGTGGATAGTGTTTGAAAACTTCAAGGGGATTACGTTTGGAGATAATGCCCGCAAGAGTATAGAGCAGACTCAGCCAGATGAAGTGACCGATAAGGACGATGACAATAACTTCCATAAAAACGGGAAGCTGTTTAGTCAGGCTGCCTTCGTAGGCAAGTCCTGCAAAGGTGGCTGCGATGAAAAAAGGCAGCACGGGAATAATGATACGGCTGACTACCTGCATCATGATATTTTCAAATTCACCGAGCAGGTTTTCAAAGGTTTTGGCTTTAACCCAGATGGTGGCAATGCCGAGAATAACGGCGGTAATCAGCGCGGTCATGACTGACATGATCGGCGGAATGGACAATTGGAATACAACCTTGGGCAGTTCACGCAATCCTTCTATCTGAGTCGCAATGGAAAGATGCGGAATAAGTATATATCCGGCTACAGCTGCCATGGTTGCGGCCCCTGCTGCGGACAAATATGCCAGACTTACGCCGACACCGAGCATTTTGGATGCGTTTTGTCCCAGTCGGGTGATCGCGGGTGCGATGAAAGCAAGTATCACGAGGGGAACAGTATAGAAAATGAACTGTCCCATTACGTATTTAGCAGTAACTACAACTTCCATTATAGCATGGTTGGCAAAAAGGCCTATGCCGACACCGATGGCGATACCGATAAGCAATTTTATAATCAGCCCGAATTCTTTTAACTTTGAATCATTCGACATTTTCCACTCCTTTGTCAGGACCCTGCCGGACCCCTGAAATTATCCGGCAGCACCGTGGTCCGTATTAAAATTATTTTACCGCAACAGCCTCGATTTCAACCAGAGCACCGAGAGGAAGATTGGCTACCTCAAAGCAGCTTCTTGCCGGGAAAGGTTCCTCAAAATAGGTTCCGTAGACTTCATTGATAGCGGCGAAATCTTCGATGTTCTGGATGAGAACAGTGGTTTTGACCACATTGTTCATTTCAGAACCGGCTGCTTCGAGTACGTATTTGAGATTGTCGAGAGACTGTTTCGCCTGTGCCGCAGGTCCTTCAGGCATTTTGCCGGTTTCGGCGTTAACAGGCAGCTGTCCGGAGGTGAAAATCATATTTCCGGCTTCAATGGCGTGTGAGTAACAGCCGACAGCTGCGGGGGCTTTTTCACTTACAACTACTTTTTTCATTGTTAATCTCCTGTATGGTATTTTTGTATCGGTTTAAAAACATCCTTCATGTTCTGATGGATTTGGATATATCGATAAGAAAATCGCACGTCAATAAAAAATTATTCAAATGCGAAAAAATTATTAAAGATAGACTAAAAAATTATCGTTTTTGGGCTTGTTTGTCGTATTAATAAAAATAATGCTCTTAAATTCATGAAAACATAATCATATGTAGTTTGTTTTGTGTAAACGAAAAAACCGGACCAAACCCAGGTTGGGTTTGGTCCGGTTTTAAAAAGTACCAGCGACCGCAGAGCGGCTGTTATTACTTGTCGTTTATTTTCTGCAGGTAACGGTAGACCGTGGCCTCGGAAACAACCAGATGCTTCGCTACATCTTTTATGGCCCCTTTGAGCATGAAGACTCCACGTTCATTAAGGGTTGAAACCACATCCATTTTTTCATCGGATGTCATACGTTCCGGCAGGATGTTTGTGTCGGAAATTACGTTCACTATCAGTGATTCCGTAAGATCTTCCATGGATTTGGGGAAGGTTTCGCTATGCTCTTCAGTGTGAGCTGTGTTGAAATCTTTTTTCTTAACTGAGTGGTTAAATCCGGAACTGCTGATAACTTTATTAATCAGATCCCGGGCGGCAAGTATATCGGAAGTGTCCATGTTCAGGCAGAGCATCCCCAGCAGTTCGCCTTCTGAATCCTTGATAAAATATGTTGCGGAATGGAGTATGTTTCCGGTCCGTCCTTCGGTGGTGTAGCCCATCACCCAGTCTTTCTCGAGGTAGACCTTCTCCACCAGAAATTTAAGGGCTAAATCCGTAAGCGGAGCGCCTATCCCGCGCCCTGATATATGCTCGTTTGCAATAGCAAGTACAGATTTTTCCTTACTTGTTGTGTCGTGCAGCACGACTTCACAATTATCGCCCAGAAATGTTCCCAGAAATTCAACAAAAGGGATATAATGGTCGATTGTGTTTGGCTTAGATTTTGATTTAACGCTTCCCGGCAAGATTTTCTCCCAAGTAATAACTTTTTATCAGCTGCATAATTTTTTGTACTCATGATAAAAAAATTGTCAATCATCCAGTTGTAATTATAAAAAAGGACCGGTTTTTGGCGCAAATCTTGTGCTGTATTTTTGCAGGAAGCCACTGTATGTTGTAAATGATCCAGCAACGATTAACACGGACGAGTAGAAATCGAACATGACCATAGATAAATTCGACTTTGACGCAACTCTGCTGACTATAAATTTTGCGACCCGGCTTTTGGCCATGGAAGTTGATCCCGATATCTTAACTGACCGGGTTGTTGAAACTTTTTGCGATCTGGGAAATTGTCAGGACGCGACTTTGATGATGTATGATGAATACCGTGAACTCAAAGGTGTGGCCGCTTCCCTCAAACAACGCAGGGTTATTATCAATGAGCATATTCCGCTGAATAAGGCCATGCTGGAAGCAGCTCAATCTTTGAGACCGGTCGTTCGTCCTGTCTGCGATGATTCCATTTACCCCCTGCCCTCGGAATGCTGTGAAACTGATAAAACCTGCCTGTGTGTTCCGCTGGTGGGATCGCGTGACCGTGTTCGGGGATTTGTGACCCTTTACCGTCCGAAGGATCAGCAGTGGGAAGTTTCAGAACTTTTCCAGCTTAGCATTGTTTCCACTGTTGCCGCTATTTCCATCGAAAATTCCAGACTTTTTCGCCAGACCATCGAAGACAGTCTGACCGGATTATATATGCGCCGTTACCTGTTCATCCGGTTGCGTGAGGAAGTGCAGCGCTTCAAGCGCAGGGGAGGGCCGCTTTCGGCAATCCTGATCGATGTGGATAATTTTAAATTGGTAAACGATAATTACGGTCATGCCACCGGGGATGTAGTTCTGCGCGCAGTGGGGCAGATCATGTACGATTGCAGCAGGCAGGGTGTGGACCTTCCTTGTCGCTATGGCGGGGAAGAATTTGTAATCCTGATGCCCGGATCGGAGAAAAAAGAGGCGGAAATTGTCGCGGAAAGGATTAGATCCGCCTGCGCAGTTAAAGAAATTAATACTCAGGAAGGGGCCGTGAATGTAACTCTTAGTTGCGGAGTAGCCTCAATTGAGGAATGTGAGGAACCCTCCGCCGGAGAACTCCTTAAGATTGCTGATAAACGGCTCTATTGTGCCAAGGAATCAGGACGTAACCGGGTGGTGTGTCAGTAACCTGATTATTTAAAAAGTTTTCCCGCCCACGCTCATTACAAGGCCTACGCCGAGTTGACCGCTTTCAGCGGTTGATGAACTTCTCCTTTTCCGGAAAATCCTTGCGGTCTTTCCTATAAATTAAAAAAGCGGTGGGCGTTTTCTGAACAGGCTTTCCATAACTCATTTGTTTCCATGCCTTTTAGCTCTGCAACTTTGGCGGCAGTGAAAACGATAAACGCCGGTTCGTTGCGTTTCCCGCGCCATGGCTCCGGTGGCAGGAACGGGCAGTCCGTTTCCAGCACCATGCGGTCTAGCGGGATGGATTTCACTGCTTCCTGTACAAGTTCATTCTTTTTATATGTAACAGGGCCGGGAATGGAAATATACCAGCCGTGTTCAATAATGCGCTGCGCTGTTTCAGTCTCACCACCGAAGCAATGCC
Organism: Maridesulfovibrio sp.; assembly: GCF_963676065.1. Classification (NCBI taxonomy): domain Bacteria; kingdom Pseudomonadati; phylum Thermodesulfobacteriota; class Desulfovibrionia; order Desulfovibrionales; family Desulfovibrionaceae; genus Maridesulfovibrio; species Maridesulfovibrio sp. The sequence continues at coordinate 1,220,810 of NZ_OY780933.1, forward strand.
AGAGCAGCGGTTTACCGGACCAGCCGAAATCTTCCAGTACTTCAAGGGTTTCGGCATGGGCATCGCGGCTGTGGATTATTACCGGAAGGTTCAGCTCTTCCGCCATCTTGAGCTGCTTGCGGAAAACTTCTTTCTGCACATCGTGCGGAACACGTTCCCAGTAAAAATCCAGACCGATCTCGCCTACGCCTTTCAAACGCGGATCGGCTTTGAACGCTTCACGCATGGATTCGATGTCTTCTTCACAGAATTTGTCGGAATCATTGGGATGTACGCCCATCAGAAAAAATATTTCCGGGTGATTTTCGAAAAGATCTTTGTTCGCGTGGTAGGCTTGCGGTCCCAGAAAGACGTTGCCGATTTTATCGACTCCGCATTCTTTGGCTCTTGCCAGCACTTCCGGCAGGTCTTCACGGAATTCTTCCAGATCCAAATGGGCATGGGTTTCCACACCGGGAATATTGATGCCCACACTTTGGGGCAGGGCTCTTTTTTTCTTTTTCTTAGCCATATTTTTTTGGGGTGATGTGTTTGCTTTTTATGATGGAACAGTTTGTTTTTAAGGAGAAAGCTTTTAAAAATTGTCCCAGATATTCAAAACAGCTTTTTCCTGTTCTTTTATCGTATATGAACGGATGGTCTGTTGCCCTGCTTCCAGAGCGCTGTCAAGAAGGGGGCCGCCGTCGCGCCATAGACTGAGGGCTCTTTCCAGATTGAAAGCCGCGTCAAGTACGTCCGCATCCGCAGACCAGAAACCGTTGCCGGACCATGGGACTTCACGCAGCGGCCACCATGGCTCGAAGGTAGCTCCTTCAAGCTGGCGCATATAATCCCAGCCGCCGAAACCGGAAAACCCGACAGGTATGCAGCCGGATGCAAGGGCTTCAAGGGGCGGCAACGAAAAGCCTTCCGGGAAACCTGAGGCAAGGAAGATATGGCAGGAGCGCAGTGTTTGGGCCACGCCTTCGGCATCCATTCCGGCAATTTCCACCCACCTGACCGCTGAGCCGGGATTGCGTGATTCAAAAATAGATTTAATCTGGCTGACCATCGCTTTGTTCTTGCGCGGCATGTAGGCGATGCGAATCTTGCCGGAGGGCTTTTTCTCAGGTGCATGAAACAGATCGGTATCGATGCCCGGACGCAGAATGGGGGAAGTTGTTTTTACTGTTTGCTGCATAAACCATTGTACCGGATGGGAAACAGCCAGAAAGGAAACAGGAAGACCTGCCCATGAAACCCCTTCCGGCAGGGAAGAAAACAGATAGGCCCAGTTCTGACAGTAAACGACACATCTTGCCCCGGCGTTAAGCCCCGGTGCCAGACTGTTTACCCACCCCTCGGGTACAAGCCATATATCTTCCGGTTTAAGGCTTACTTCGTCCCAGTGCACGGGGGCGGGGTATCCTTCAGCAAGCGTCGGCATCCAACTGCCCTTTTCACGCATGACAAGCTGAACATCCTTACCGTGACGGGCGAGGATTGATGCAATCTGACAAAAAACCGTGATTCCCCCGGTCGGTTTGCGAACCGGAGGTATGAATATGTATGTTCTCATAATTTGTTTTCCTCGCCGGAACATACAACCGTTTTCACCGATTGAAAAGCAGACCCCGAAATGCACCATTCCTAACGCAAGAAGCGGCGTAACCTATCATATAAGATAGATTTAAATTCTGAAAAAAGCGCGTGGCACATCCAATTCATCCATGATAATGAAGTTATGTGACTAACGAATCTCAATATATCATCAACGGCCTGATGGAACAGGAATTTCTGCTGCCGGACCTTTTGAACAAGGTTCCTGTAGGAGTTGCCGTGCTGGATATCGAGGGTCGGGTAAGGCTGGTCAATCGAGCATGGCAGACCCTGACCGGCGCTGATCCCGATGCCATGCAGGGGTTGAAATGTTATCTCGGGCTGCGCTGTGATTATTGCTTCAAAGGCTGTCCGGTCATGGCTGATAAGGCCGATTTTCAGACGGTTTCAGTTGATGCCGATATTATTGACCGCACACGGACTAAAATTCCCATCCGGCTGAATCTTTCGCCTATCGTGAACAGCGACAAGGTTATCTCCGGATATGTGGAAACAATTCAGGATATCCGGCAGGTTGCGGAGTTAAGCATCTCGGCCAGCAAGGCATATTCATTGGGAGGCATGATCGGCACAAGCCCGGAAATCGTCAAGGTTTTCAATATGGTCCCTTCCATAGCGGGGACGGATTCTTCCGTTCTTATCACCGGGGAAACAGGGACCGGTAAAGATGTTCTCGCCGAGGCGATTCATAATGCTTCCGACCGTGCAGGAGCGCCGTTTATCAAGGTAAATTGCGGGGCGTTGCCGGAAACACTGCTGGAGTCGGAACTTTTCGGGCATGTTAAGGGCGCCTTTACCGGAGCCAATGAAGATCGCCCCGGACGGATTAAGCTGGCCCATAACGGCTCTTTCTTCTTGACTGAGATCGGCGATCTGCCGCTGTCTCTACAGGTAAAATTGCTTTCATTTCTGGATGATAAGATTGTATATCCCCTTGGGAGTACCCGCGGCTTTAATGCTGATGTACGGGTTATTGTCGCTACCCACCGCGATCTGAAGAAAATGGTTCAAGAGAAAACATTTCGTTCAGACCTGCTTTTCCGGTTAAACGTGGTGCACTTGCATCTGCCGCCTCTGCGTGAACGTGGCGAGGACATTCTGCTGCTTAAGAATCATTTCCTTATGAATTACTGCAGTAGGTTCAATAAAAAGATATCAGGATTTTCCAGAAATGCGGCGAAAATATTATCTGCCTACCACTATCCCGGCAATGTGCGCGAACTGCGTAACATAGTGGAGTATGCCGTTAATTTTTGTGATCGTGATGTTATCCGCTCCAGCCATTTGCCGGCTTATCTTACAGAGCAGGATATCATGCGTTCGGTTGCGGAAATTCCGCAACCAGAGCGCGAGCGGGCAGCTCCGGCTGAATACAGATCACCGGAAAGCTGGGGTGAGGCGGAAAAGCAGTTGATCATGGGCGCTTTGGTCAAATGCGCTGGACGTAAAGGAGAAGCGGCTGATCTTCTCGGCTGGTCCCGCTCTACTCTCTGGCGTAAAATGAATAAACACTCCATCAGTGGATAGCTAATGCCGCACAAGATAATGATTCCCTTGCATAACGATGAGGTTGCCCCCCGTTTTGATCTGGCAAAAGATGTCCTGCTGGCTGAATTTCGCGCCGAAGGTGAAGTTGACGAACGTATTATTGTTCTGCCGCAGGCTTCAGCTGATGATCTATGCGCATTGGCTACTTCCCATAATACAGATGCGGTTATCTGCGGCGGCGTTGACGATGAGCATTATCAATACCTGAAATGGAAGGGTATAGAGGTTTTTGATGATGTCATCGGTCCGGTGAAGGCTGTGATGCAGGGCTACAAAGATGGGAAACTCTTCAGCGGCGCTAATTTTTATACACTTCAGTCTTAGATATTTATCCTCCAAATATAAGCATTAATCACAGTGCTTACATTCTTTTTGTTTAAAAATGTTTCATATTGTCTCTTCACTCCAGTTTCAAATTGTTTCAAATTGCTTCAGACCCTTCGTTAAAAAAAACTTCATATAAAATTAACGCTCTGTTATACCTGAAATTATTTTATCTGGCATGCCCGGTGCTTAGTGGAAAAACGTTGTATAGGCTGAATTCCCAGCCGGCAGCAAAGACAACGTTTTAATACATGAAAATAATGATTGTTGAAAAAGACTCGGAATTTCGTGAGCACCTTGTTCTGCGCCTCAGGAAGGAAGGATTGCAGGTGACTGAATCCGGATCACTGGACGAAGCTGAAAAATTAATCAGCGTTGATGGCCTGGACGGTATCGTGCTGGGCCTGTCCGGATTCGGCCGGAGTTCACTGAAATTCATGAAAGACATTTCAGCAATTGTTCCTGATTTGAAAGTTGTTCTAATCAATAGGCACAATATGATTCCGCTTTCCATAGAGGCTATGAATCTTGGAGCATGTGCTGAAATTTCAGTTCCGGTGGATATTGCCGCATTGGTCAAAAACCTGCGTAAAGTATGCGCATAGGCAAAATAGAGATCAAAATGTCGACCGGAAAACCTGCATAGGGGGAAAATGTGAAAAATTTTAAAGTTAAAGATTTGATGATCCCTGTTGAAGAATACAACCGGGTTACAAAGAAAACCACTTTGTTTGAAGCATTGCTGCATCTTGAGCAGCTTGATGAAGAGCAGAAGCAACTGCATCCGCATCGAGATCTGCTGGTGGAGGATGAAGAAGGAAACATTGTAGGCAAGATCACCATGCTGGATATTTTCAAGCATATGGAGCCGGCTTATTTTAAAATGGATAACAAACACTCTCCCAATTCCTTGAACACGGATTTTGTTCAAAAGATTTATCGCGATTTTAACCTTTGGTCCGAGCCTCTAGACAGCTTGTGCCGCAAGAATGCGGTAGCGACAGTTGAAGAGATTATGCATAGGCCCGAAGGGGCGGAAATTCTTGATGAAGACGACTCCATCGATAAGGCCCTGCACGCTTTTGTGCTAGGTGTTCACCAGCCCCTGCTGGTCAGGAAAAATGGTCGTATCACCGGGGTTATTCGCCTCGGCGATGCCTTTGACAAAGTTAGAAGTGCTGTCCTCGCTTGCGAGGGCGATATAGCCTAATCGTATAGGAGCGAAACTCATGAGTGCTGAAATTGCAACTAAGCCCGGATTTGATTTCAAGAGGATGTTCTTCCTGCTGCTGGGAATATCCCTTTTCGCCATTGTCTACTATTGTCCGGCATGGCCGGATGCAATTGATCCCGGCGGGCAGCATTTTGTTTTATCCAAAGAAGCTAAAGGTGCCATCGGCGTCTTCCTTCTGGCGGGTACGTGGTGGGTGTTTGAAGTAGTCCCTATCGGGGTGACCTCCCTGGCCATCGGCGTGTTGCAGGCCATGTTTTTCATCCGTCCGGCCAAGGTGGCCTTTAAGGATTTTATGGACCCTTCAGTCCTTTTTATCTTTGCTTCCATCATGATCGGTCTTGTCTTCACAAAAACCGGACTGACCAAGCGTCTGGCCTATAAGATGCTTATTATCGTCGGTGAAAAGACCAGCCGAATTTATCTGGGTGTATTCGTTGTAACCGCACTGTTGACCCATGTTATGGCTCACACCGCTGTTGCTGCGACCGTTTACCCGTTGCTGCTGGCCATTTATTCCCTCTACGGGGAAGGTGATAAGCCCACCAAGTTCGGTAAGGGCCTTTTTATCGGCATGGCTTTTGTGGCCGGTGCCGGATCTATCGTAACCCTGCTCGGAGCAGCGCGCGGAGCAGTAGCTATCGGGTTTTACAACCAGATTCTTGGCAAGGATATCACCTTTTTTGAACTCACTTATTATATGGCACCGATAGGCTGGGCCATGGTCTTTCTGCTTTGGGGATTCTTCATGGTTTTTCTGAAGCCGGAAAAGGACGTTATCCCCGGTCTGCGTGAAAAGGCCAGAGAGCTTAATGATCGGATGGGGCCGCTTTCCCGTGATGAAAAGCTTGCTGCGGTCCTCGTCGGCGGAGTTATCGTGATCATGAGCCTGCGGTCTTTTATTCCTGAATTGAAGGCCATCGATAAGACTTCCATTATTCTGATCTCATCTATTTCATTCTTTGTTTTCAATATTCTCGACATCAATGATCTTGAAGATATTCCCTGGAATATCATTTTGCTCTTCGCGGGTGCCATGTCCATCGGCTTTTGTCTCTGGGATACCGGCGCGGCGAAGTGGATGGCGGTCAATTGGCTGATCCTTTTTCAGGAATCAAGCGGATTTGTTTTCATTATGTCCATCGCCTTTTTTGTAATGATTATGACCAACTTTATCATGAACGTGGCGGCGATAGCCATATCGCTCCCGGTGGCTCTGGTTATCGCGCCTTACCTTGGCGTGGCTCCGGAAGTGATCCTCTTTGCAGCCCTTGTTGTTGCCGGTATGCCCTTCCTTCTCCTTGTCGGTGCGGCTCCCAACGCAATCGCTTACGATTCCAAGCAGTTCACTACCGGGGAGTTCTTTATGTACGGTGTCCCCGCAAGTATTCTGCTTATGGTTGTAACCGGCATTTTTGTTAAGTTTATATGGCCCCTTATGGGTATGCCTGTAAGCTTGCCGGGTTAGCTATATACAGGTATAAGGAAAAATTAAATATAGGGGCAGGACGGTTACGGCAAGGCATGCCGGAGCCGTCCTGCTTGAATAAACCCTGTTTCCGGTTTCCGCCTACGACTTCCGGTACTTAACTAAAAAGCGAGAAGGATTTATGAAACAGCTGAATAAGCTCATTGATCATGTTGCCAATCGTGTGAACATCAATCTGCGCGAGCCCCTCGTGGATGTCCGTCCTTACATCAAGGATTTGCTCCCCGAGGATAGCTTTGCCCTCTACTACGCATTCTATTCCCTGACCAACACTCATCCGCTTATGTTCAACTTCCGCCATTCCAGTATCGGCGGAACTTATTTCCTTGGTAAATGCAAGGTGAACCACTCCATTCTTTATAAGAGTGACATCCGTGGTGACGAGTTGAAGAGGAAAGGGAGCATTGTCGAGATTAACGGGCAGAAGATCAAACTCCGCGATGATGAAGTCATTAAGATTCGCGACAGTTTTTTGATGAAAACACTTGTCCACAACAACTCTCATGATCCTGAAAATCTTGAGTGTTTCAAAATCTCAAACACAGTATCCCTGCATTACGCAAACATCCACGGAACTTCAGTTGAAGGCTGCTTTCTTGAGCCTTTCTCATCTGTGGACCTCTCTATCTGCCACGACTGCGCAGTAGGTGCATACTCCTACGTGCAGGCAGGTGAGCTATCCCATAAACGCATCAAACCAGGCCGGGTATGGGTCAAGTCCGATGGAGCGTTTGAATTCAATTACCAGTTCCCGAAAGAAGTCCTTTCCAAATACATTCGTATGGAAAACAACAGACCCAAAGGAATTTTTATGGATTTCTTTGACGAGCGTAAAGAAGACTTCGTGCCCATCTATTCTTCAGTTAAGCCTGAGGCGCTGGTTTTTGTCCCCGACGGAGCTTCCGTAAGCCCTTACGCAGTTATCAAGGGTAATTGCAAAGTAGCCAAGAATGTTCTCGTGGCTCAAAGGGCCTACATTGAAAACTCCGATCTCGGCCCCGGTGCGAATGCACAGGAAAACTGTTACATTATCAATTCTGAATACGAAGGCAATGATGTTACCGCCCACGGCGGCAAGGTCATCTACTGCTGTCTCGGCAAGCAGGTCTTCGTTGGTTTTAATTCTTTTCTCAATGGTAAAGAGAATGCTAAAATTGAAATCGGCTCCGGATCGATTATAATGCCTCACACTATAATCGATTCATCAGAGCCTATTAAAATACCGGACAATTCTCTTGTCTGGGGCTATGTAAGCAAACAGGAAGATCTCGAAATGCACTCGATCCTACTTTCTGATTTCGCTGCCATTAAGGGACAGTTCCGCCTCGGTAATCTGACCTTTGAAGGCATCGGATCCAAGTTTGTTGACGGCTTCAGGCACCGCATCGAACATATTCTGGAATGCAACGGTGCGTTCTGGGACGGTTCTGAAGAAACAGCGGGCCATTCCCAGCAGACTCAGGACATATCCTTTAATATCCTTCAGCCTTATCCTGAAGGAGATTTGCAGGGACTTTATCCGGAATTGACAATCGACCCGCTGGTTCCCAGTGATCTTTAAAATTACGTTATAAATTAAAGCTCACAGGTTCCACACACAAAAGGCAAAAGGAGATAAACCGTGCCCAAAACTATGTCACAGGCGTTGCAGAAGAACCTACTTGGTAATTCTCCCGGCTGGTACAAACTGACTATTATCGGCTTTCTGGTGTTCAACCCCATTCTTCTGGCTACAGCCGGACCGTTTATTACCGGATGGGTGCTGATCGGTGAATTTATTTTCACTCTGGCCATGGCTCTCAAATGTTATCCTCTGCCCGCAGGCGGGCTGCTCGCCATTGAGGCAGTGGCTCTGGGAATGACTTCCCCGGATACTGTGTACAAGGAAACCCTGCACAATTTCCCGGTTATTCTGCTGCTGATGTTCATGGTTGCAGGTATCTATTTTATGAAAGACATGCTGCAGTATGTTTTCACCAAGATACTGACCAAAATTAAATCCAAGGTCGTTATTTCTTTACTGTTCTGTTTCGCAGGCGCATTCCTGTCCGCATTCCTTGATGCGTTGACGGTTACAGCGGTTATTATCGCCGTCGCCTACGGTTTTTACGGGATTTATCACCGGTTTGCCTCTACGGGTAAATGTACAATTACCGATGATTCATTGCTTAAAGGCGATTGTGTCGATCACCTTGCCGAATTCCGCGGTTTCTTAAGAAATCTGCTTATGCACGGCGCTGTTGGTACTGCTCTCGGCGGGGTATGCACCATTGTCGGTGAGCCGCAGAACCTGCTCATCGGGCACGTAATGGAATGGCACTTTATGGAATTCTTCCTTAAAGTCGCCCCTGTTTCCATGCCCGTTCTGGCCGTAGGATTACTGACCTGTCTCATGCTGGAAGTCACCGGTATTTTCGGGTACGGTTTTCAGCTGCCGCAGAATGTAAGAGAAATTCTTGAAGAAGAGGCTCGCAAAAACGATGAGGAAATGAGCCTGAAGAAAAAGGCGGCCCTGTTTACTCAGGCCTGTGCTGCTGTCTTTCTGATTCTCGCACTGGCTCTGCATCTCGCAGAGGTCGGGCTGATCGGTCTGGCTATCATCGTTGCCCTGACCGCGCTTAACGGCATCACCGAAGAGCATCAGATCGGTCATGCATTTGAAGAGGCTCTGCCTTTTACCGCTTTGCTGGTTGTTTTCTTCGCTATTGTGGCGGTAATTCACGATCAGCATCTTTTCGCCCCGATCATTCACTATGTGCTTGCTTTGGAAGGTAAAGTTCAGCTGGCGGCATACTACCTTGCCAACGGCGTGCTTTCCATGATTTCGGATAATGTGTTCGTCGCAACCGTATATATTTCCGAAACCCTGAAGGCATTTCAGGAAGGCATTATCGACCGTCAGCAGTTCGATCTGCTCGCAGTTGCCATTAACACCGGAACCAATATCCCCAGTGTCGCAACTCCTAACGGTCAGGCCGCATTCCTGTTCCTGCTGACTTCCGCCATTGCGCCTCTGATCAGGCTTTCATATGGCGAAATGGTCAAGCTGGCCTTTCCCTACACGGTCACCATGTCTATTACCGGTCTTGCCGCTGTGTGGTACTTCCTGTAGCGATCAGCTTACTAAATCCTAACAGATTAAATCCCCCTGCCGTATTTTCGGCGGGGGGATCTTTAATTATGTATGGTGAACGAAAAAAAAATAACATATAATAAAAATAGGATTAGCGTCATTGTCCTTGCCGTCAAGGTGCCAGTCCTCTGTTCGGGGAAAAGCTATTCTCTGGAGCAGGATGTTTTTTCGCTCAAGAGGAGATTTAAGGAGTTGTGATGTCTGAAAGCGGGCAGGTCATATTAGAAAATATAGCCGTGGCGGCAGTATATTGGGGAATATCATACCTTAACTGGCTGATTTTCCGCGGTGTAGGTGTTTTGCCTATGCCGGTATGGCCGGCGGCCGCAATCGCGATTATTGCCGCTTTATATCGAGGCTGGGCCATTGCTCCGGGCATTGCAGTCGGCACCATTCTGGCCAATCATTTTTTATTGGGTGCTTCGTGGCCTTTCTCTTGCTGCATCTCGATTATGAATACCTTGGGACCGATTCTGGGAGCAATGTTGATTAAAAGGAAAAGCGGCGGAAGGGTCTTTTTCGGAACCCCCGGAAATATTGCTTTCGGAATAGTTGTCGGGATTGTGTTTGTTCCGTTGCTGACGGCATTCGGCGGCGTGGGCAGCAAATATATGTTTGGTCTGGTCACTGATGATAAAGTCTTCACTTCAATCATCCGCTGGGCGATGGCTCATGGTTTGGGGACCTTCTTTTTCGGTATTCCCGTTTTAGCCTGGCTGCAAAGCAGAGGTAGACATGAATTATAGCAAAAAGCCCGGACGATCCATGTTGCTGACTTTTGTTATGCTTGCTGTTGCTCTTTGGTGTGTGGAAGCCTTTTTTGATTTTACCTGGTTTGAGGCTGAACCAAATAGCTTATTCCATAGTTTTTTTCCTGCGGATGATCCTCATGAAATGTTTGTACGCACGCTGATGGTTAGTGCGGTCATTTTTTGCGGAGCGATAGTTTCTTTTCTGTATGGCCGTGCTGTTCATTCTGAGAAAGAGGCTTTGGAAAGTGAAGAAAACCTGAAGACTCTGTTTAATTCCATCGGAGATGCCGTTATCGCCACTGATAGGCAGGGAATTGTGGTCAGGATGAATCCGGTGGCCGAAAAACTTACCGGGTGGACCATAGAAGAAAGCAGGGGGACAGCCCTGACCGATATTTTTAACATTGTACATTCCGTGACCAAGCATCCGTGCGAGAATCCCGTGGATAAGGTTCTCAAATATAAAAAGGTGGTAGAACTCACTGATCACACCACTCTGATATCCAAAAACGGAGAGCATTATCATATTGCCGATTCCGCAGCTCCGGTCTTAGATGAAGAGGGCAGCATAACAGGTACGGTTCTTGTCTTCAGGGATGTGTCAGATGAATATCTGCGCCGTGAAGAATTGCGTAAGTTGCGTAATTACCTTTCAAATATAATAGATTCCATGCCGTCAATCCTTGTCGGGGTGGATGCTGAAGGCAAGGTTACGCAATGGAATATGACTGCGGAAAAAATTACCGGGGTTTCATCTGCCGACGCGTATGGCAAATCTCTTGTTTCCGTGTTTCCGCGCATGAGTTCCGAGATGGATAAGATAAGAAAAAGTATCCAAACTCGCCGTGCCATGAGCGAAGAGCGTAAACTCAGACATGTTGACAGTGATGTCCGTTATGAAGATCTGACGATTTTTCCGCTTGTGGCTAACGGTGTTGAGGGTGCGGTTATCCAGATTGATGACGTCACTGAACGTTGCAATATGGAGCAGATGATGATTCAGACTGAGAAAATGATGTCCGTGGGAGGTTTGGCTGCCGGGATGGCTCATGAGATAAACAATCCTCTTGCGGCGATTTCCGGCAATGCCCAGAATATTGTCAACCGTATCTATAAAGATCTGGACATGAATCGTCTCGTTGCCGCTGAATGCAACGTTGAGCTGGAGAATTTACGGGACTACCTTTCCCGCAGGGAAATTCCCAAGATGCTGAACGGTATATCCGACTCATGTAACCGCGCAGCTTCCATTGTGACCAATATGCTTCGGTTCAGCCGTAAAAGCAAAAAGAGATTTACTAAATGCAATCTGCCGGAATTGCTGGATAACACTATCGATCTGGCGGCTAATGACTATGACCTCAAAAAGGAATATGATTTCAGGAAGATTAAAATCATTAAAGAGTACAGCCCCGATCTTCCAAGAGTGCTTTGCGAAGAAAACGAAATTCAGCAGGTTTTCCTGAATCTCTTGAAGAACGGCGCACAGGCTATGATGGAAAAGGATTATGTTGATGACACTTCCCGTTTTATCCTCCGGCTAAAACAGGAAGACCAGATGGCAGTTCTGGAAGTAGAGGATAATGGACCGGGTATGGAAGAGGATGTGCGTAAAAGGGTTTTTGAGCCTTTTTTTTCCACAAAAGGCGTCGGGCAGGGAACGGGTCTTGGACTTTCAGTGTCTTTTTTCATTATAACAGATCAGCATAACGGGGAAATGGAAGTGAATTCTGTTCCGGGGAAATGGACCCGTTTCGTAGTTAAAATACCCATCTCTGGTAGGGAGGCATAGCCATGTCGAATATAATTCTGGTTCTGGATGATGACGTACATGTTAGGGAAAGTCTTGCCATAAGCCTTGAAGATGAGGAATTTCACGTCTATCAGGCAGGAAGTTCCGAAGAAGCAATGGCCTTTTTAGATAAAGAAAAAGTGGATATGGTCATCGTAGATCTCAGGCTTCCGGGGATGAATGGGACAGATTTTATCAAGGAAGCCCGTAAAAAATGGACAGAACTGAAATTCATTATATATACCGGATCGCCCGAGTTCAGCATCCCGGTGGATCTGGCTGAGGTTTCCAGTGTTTCAAATTCCATATTTTTGAAGCCGCTGCCTACTTGCGAAGGTATGGTCAGTGAAATAAAACGCATGCTGAATTAATAACCTACCATATTTGCAATAATGGCGGGGTGGCGCTATCAGGTTAACTGAATAACGCTTTTCCCGGAGAATATTTTTGTGCCCCCGAAAAAAGAAGAAATAATATATATAGAAGCCAAGGCTCCTGCTGAACCTCCTCCGGAAGAGGGATTGCCCCCGTGGATGGCCACCTTCGCGGATATGGTAACCCTGCTGCTGTGCTTCTTTGTTCTGCTGCTTTCTTTCGCAAATCAGGATGTCGCGAACTTTGAAACTCTGAAAGGATCGATGAAGGATGCTTTCGGTGTGCAGACCAAGGACAAGACCGGTAAGCACATGGCTTTTTCCAAAAGTCCGCATACCGCATCTTCAATGAGCGCCAAGGCCAAAAAATCGATGCAGGCGCTTGAAGTTGATGTCAGAGCCTTTATAGCTGCCGGTAAAATGAATAAGCTGATGGCAGTTAATAGTGATCAGCAGGGGGTTCTGGTCAGGGTGCCCTCCCGTGCTATTTTTATGCCCGGAACAGCTACTATTAATCCTAAGGTGGCAAAAATACTGGATAAGGTCGCCGGGATTATGAAAAAGAAAAATTTTAACCTGGTTGTGCGCGGACATACTGATGACCGGGCCACGAGAAATAATATCTACAGTTCCAACTGGGAGCTGTCCGCTGCAAGGGCTGCTTCCTGCCTGCGATATGTACTCAAAAAATCAGGGATTTCTTCAAAACGGGTTAAGGCTGTAGGGTACGCCGGAACTAAACCGCTGGTCCCGAATACTTCTGACCGGAACAGGGCCATCAACCGCAGGGTTGAATTTTATTACCAGCCTCCTTCGGATAGATGGTAATTGGTGTCTGTGGACTGATTAAAAAAAATCCCGGCATTCCTTATGTGGAAGTGCCGGGATTTTTTTGATGAAAAATATGGTTTATTGTTTTTTACGTTTTTCCCAGAGTTTCATTTCTTTCATCTTTTTGCGTCGTTCACGCTGCAGGGATTTGCAGACCAAAGGTGTTTTCTTCGCGTATCCCCATTTCTCCCGATATTCTTCCGGAGTAAGGCCGTATTTTGCAAGGTGACGCTTAGTCAGTACCTTGAAAGACTTGCCCGATTCCAGACAGATGATGCTCTTTTCTCTGATGGCTTTTTTAGGATCTACCGGCGGGGTCGGTTCCTGAGAACCGTTATCGAACATGCCGTCACTGATTTTTTTGATTCCTGCAGACAATTTCTGCACCATGGAGGTGATTTCCTCTTCAGTCATGGTTCTTACGCTGGCCTGAGCTTTAACAATTTCAAGGGCCTCTTTCAGATGATCTTCCATATTATCTCCCCTTATTCTGTTGTTATTTTCTATGTGTTATAAATTAATGAAAAATTATGTTCGGCAGTTACTGCTTGGTCTGTTTATGTCTCTCTTTATTGTAAACCTTGCATGCAACTGATCATTACCAATAACACTATCTGTGGATAAAGGTGAAGTAGAATGTTAAATTCTGATTATTCTTTGTGAGTATTGCACGTGAGTTATAGTACGTGTCCATGTCTGTGTTACTCAAATTGATCATTGAGGCGGACTAAGCAGTTGGATGTTATATGTTCGGATGTTTGACTTTGTAATCTTTAAAAAAAAGTTTGCATTACTTTTTTAAGGTAGTTGAGTTATAACTTTGCTGTAACTGTTTTTTCTGTGGGGGAGTTGTTTTCTTTTTTAAGTGAATTAAATCATTTCTTATAGCTAGAGAGGTCTTTCTATGCCTAAAGATATTAAAGATTTTTTAAATGAAATAGGTGGAATGGATGTTGATTCTCTTGAAAACTGCGTCTGCCGCCATCATCTTTCCAATCTGGGGCGTGATTATGGCCGCACGGATATTTTCTCTCTCTATCAGGCTCTTGCTTATACTTTGCGGGACCGTCTGGTCGGTAATTGGATTAAAACCCAGCAGTCTTATTATAATCAGCGAGCCAAAAGCGTTTATTATCTTTCACTTGAGTTTTTGACCGGTAAATCTCTGGCCAGCAATACCTTGAGCCTTGGGGTGGAAAAGGAAGTGGTTGAGGTCCTCGATAGGTTCGGGGTTTCCCTTGAGGAAACTGAAAACGCGGAAGCGGATGCCGGGCTGGGGAATGGCGGATTGGGGCGTCTTGCATCGTGTTTTCTCGATTCCATGGCCAGTCTTGGAATTTCCGGTTACGGTTACGGAATCAGGTACGAGTACGGAATTTTCAAACAGGCAATTGAAAACGGTGAGCAGGTTGAAGCCCCGGACGATTGGCTGCATACCGGTAATCCCTGGGAATTCAACCGCAAAGGTTTCATGTTTACGGTCCGGCTCTATGGACGTGAGGAACAGTTCACACACGAGGATGGATCTATCCGGCACCGGTGGGCGGACAGCGCCAAGGTCATGGCTGTCCCGGTGGATATGCTTATTCCGGGATACAGAAACGAAAATGTGATCAATATGCGACTCTGGGAGGCCCAGCCTGCAAGGCGTTTTAATTTCGACCTCTTCAACAGCGGTGATTACATTCGGTCCATGGAAGACGCGGTTCGTTCCCAGACGATTTCCAAGGTGCTCTATCCTAATGACCGGCTGAGTGAAGGGCGAGAGCTACGTCTTGTGCAGCAGTATTTTTTCGTCTCGGCTACGATTCAGGATATGATGCGCCGGTTTAAAAAACTGAAGCTTGATTTTTCCGAGCTGCCCAACCGGGCGGTAGTTCAGCTTAATGAAACCCATCCGGCTATCGCCATCCCGGAACTTATGCGTATCCTCATCGATGAAAAAATGCTGAACTGGGATCAGGCATGGCGCATCTGCCGCAGAACATTTGCCTACACCAATCACACGGTAATGCCTGAAGCCCTTGAAAAATGGCCTTTGGACATGATGCGGAATGTGTTGCCGCGTCATGTTTCCATTATTTTTGAAATTAATCGCCGTTTTATGGAAGATGTGAAAGCCCGTTTTCCCGGTGATGAAGATCGTCTGAAACGTATGTCAATTATCGAGGACTGCGAGTTTCCTCAGGTTCGTATGGCGTGGCTGGCTGTGGTAGGCAGTTTCACCGTGAACGGGGTTTCCTCCCTGCACGGGGAGTTGATTAAGAAGAATATTTTTCAGGATTTTGTGGAAATGTTCCCCGGCAGGTTCATTTCGGTAACCAACGGGATAACTCCGCGCAGGTGGCTTAGACAGTGTAATCAGTCACTTTCGAAGCTCATTACCGAAACGATAGGGGAGGAGTGGGTTACAGATCTTGACCAGCTGAGCAAGCTTGCTCCTCTGGCCGATGACCCTGATTTTCAGAAGCGCTGGTATGAATGCAAGCTCAAGGAAAAGAAGCGTCTCGTTGACTATGCCCGCAATGAATACGGACTTTATATGCCTGCGGACTGGATGTATGATGTGCATGTAAAGCGCATCCATGAATACAAACGCCAGCTGCTTAACGTGCTGCACGCAATAACTCTCTACTGCCGTTTGAAGCGCAACCCGAACAGCGTTGCCGTGCCGAGGCTTAAGATTTTCGCAGGTAAAGCGGCCCCCGGCTATTTTTTGGCAAAGCGCATCATCAGGTTGATCAATGCGGTGGGGGCTGTTGTCAATTCAGACCCTGCGGTAAATCATAAGCTGCGCATCGTTTTTATGCCCAACTATAGAGTTTCACAGGCGGAACGCATTATTCCCGCAACCGATCTTTCCGAGCAGATTTCATTGGCCGGGACGGAAGCTTCCGGAACCGGAAATATGAAGTTCGCCCTGAACGGTGCCTTAACCATCGGTACTCTTGATGGTGCCAATATTGAGATTATGGAAGAAGTCGGCCGGGAGCACATGTTCATTTTCGGTATGGATGCGGATGAAGTGGAAACGCGTAAACAGAACGGCTATAACCCTTCGGAAATTGCTTCAGCGGATCAGGAACTGGGCGAGGTTTTGCATTATATCGGCGATGGTACTTTTTCGGAAGGGGACCGCGAGCTTTTCCGACCGATTCTGGACGCCCTTTTTAACGGCGGGGATCAGTACATGGTTCTTGCCGATTATCGGGATTATGTCGACGCGCAGGACCGGGTGGATAAATTATGGCTGGATCGCAGCGGATGGCTACGCAGTTCCATCCTCAATACCGCCGGTTCCGGGTATTTTTCCAGTGATCGGGCTATAATGGATTACGCCCGTAATGTATGGGGAATCCGGCCCATGGATATGGAAAAATAGCCTGATTTTAACCCGACCTTAACATAACCGCCTGTTCCTCGTGGAATAGGCGGTTATGCAGTTTAAGAGGGTGTTAACCATATGATATCTGCCGATTAGTTATGTGTGCCGGAGGAGATTAAGCTCATCCCAGACATTTCGCGGGGTGCGGGAGGTTTTGCTTTCAGCGGGAAATTTACATATATTGTAGCTCCAGAACTGATTATAAGAATGGATACCAGATAATGAAAATGAAATTTCGTCCTTTTACGGCTTTCCTGCTGATTCTCCTGCTGCTTGCGGGAGTCTGCACGTCCCTTTTTCATATGGGGTTTTTCGATGCTTTTTTTACTGATGAAGTAGCAGAAATTCAGCAGCAGGGAGAAGGTCCGGTTGTCCGGCGCGAGGTGAGCAATCTTGTTTTGCCGTTGGAGGATTCTGGAGATGAGACTGTTCAGGATGAGAGCGGTCTTAAAGAGACCGACATAAAGACTGAAAACAAGCCTGCGGAAGAATATACAGCGGAAAAGAAAGAGCAGGAAAAGGCCGATATAGTCGTTCCTGCTGTGGTAGATGAAAAGGCTGCCCCGGAAGATAAGTCTGCCCCGGGAGATAAGTCTGCCCCGGAAGATAAGCCTGCTTCCAAGCCGGAGTCTGTGAACCGGGAGAAGGCTGATTCCCCAAAACCCTTATCTGCCAAAGGTTTTGTAAAAGGATTGAGCTCTGTCTGTAACATGCCAAAAGTCGAAATAAAGATTGCGCTTTCTTCGGCTGCGGGAAAAATAAACTGGTTCAATCTTGATAAGCCGCGCCGACTGGTAGTGGATCTGTATGGGAAATGGGAGAACAAGACTAAGTCCCTGTATCGCATAAAGAATTGCCCGATTCAGAAGGTCGTCCTAGGCGAACACCCTGATAAATTGCGTCTGGTTATCTATCTTGACCATGAGAGCCTCTCTGCAAAGCTCAAGCCGGTAATCCAAAGGCATGATAAAGAGGTTGTCCTACGCCTTGATTTTTGATTCATACCTGCTGAAAATTTAAATTTAACGCCCTGTGGAGCTTGATGCCCGCAGGGCTTTTTTTATGGTCATAAATAAAAATGTCTGATTTTAACATATTGAAATATAAGTTTTTAATAGTGCGATGTTGCGCGTAACATAAACGTAACGACCGGGTCATTGCCCTGTAACCCGTGGCAGATAGTTAATTCATGTCACTTAAGAATGGTGGCAATCTTTATGATGTGTACCAATTAAGATCGGGATCGGACGAACCTGGTCCTATTTTATTTTATATAAATTTATGGAGACAATGTAATGGGGCAAGCTGTTAAAATCGCTTCCAAAAATCTTGACTTTTATTATGGTGACTTCAAGGCTCTTGAAGATATTTCCATGGATTTCGAAGAAAACAGGGTTACCGCGCTTATCGGCCCTTCCGGTTGCGGTAAAAGTACTTTTCTACGTTGTCTGAACAGAATGAATGATCTTATTCCCGGAACACGTGTAGACGGCGATCTCACCCTAGATGATGAAGATATTTACGCTCAGGGATTGGACGTGGTTACTCTCAGAAGGCGTGTGGGCATGGTTTTTCAGAAGCCCAACCCCTTTCCTAAATCCATATTTGAAAATGTCGCTTACGGTCTGCGTGTGAATGGCATTAAAGATAAAGAGTTCGTAGCCCACAAGGTAGAGGAAAGTCTCAAGGGCGGCGCTCTTTGGGATGAAGTGAAAGACCGCCTGCATGCTTCCGCGCTCGGACTTTCCGGCGGTCAGCAGCAGAGGCTGTGTATTGCCCGCGCTCTTGCAGTTGAGCCTGAAATCCTGCTCATGGATGAGCCCGCTTCAGCCCTTGATCCCATTGCGACCCAGAAGATTGAGGACTTGATTCACGAACTTAAAAAGAATTTTACCATTATTATTGTGACCCATTCCATGCAGCAGGCTGCGCGTGTGTCCGATCAGACCGCATTCTTTTATATGGGGCGCCTCATCGAAACCGGTAAGACGGAAACCATGTTTACCAAGCCTAAAAACAAGCAGACTGAAGATTATATCACAGGTAGATTCGGTTAAGGGTTGCGTTGTCACTGTAACTGGTCCGAATTGACGGATCTCAAGTTGAGGAGTTTTCATATGGAGCAGCGTGCCCACTTTGTTAAAAAAATGGATGACCTGAAAGTTCAGGTCCTCAGGATGTCCAGCATGGCAGAAACGGCTCTGCAAAATTCAGTAAAAGCTTTGGCGGAAAGTAATGCCGAACTGGCTGAAGACATCATCATGAATGATATCAAAATCAATGAGCTTGAGTATGAGCTTGATGAATATAATCTGGGACTGCTGGCTCTTGATCAGCCCATGGCCCGGGATTTGCGTTTTATCGTAGGGTCCATGCGTATCAGCAGCAATCTCGAGCGGATAGGTGATCAGGCGGTTAATCTTTCACACCGGGCGGTTTTTTTGAGCACTCGCCCTCCGCTCCCATTTAACCAGTTGCTGGACCGCATGAGCACCATTGCGATTGAAATGGTTTCCAAGGCGGTTAAAGCTTTCGCGGATGAAGATCACGTACTTGCTGCAGAAGTATGCGGCATGGATAATGAGGCAGATGGTCTCAGTGTTCGGATTCTTAAGGGACTTATCGAGAACATGGTCTCTGAAACAAGAATTGTTGAGCGTGGTGTCCATTTGATCATGGCTGCCAGCCATCTGGAGCGTATTGCGGACCAGGCTACCAATATTGCCGAATCAGTTATTTTTATTACTCAGGGCGTCAATATCAAGCATCAATGCAAAGGCTAAACCTAAGCTGTCTTGATTTATTTTTTTGAATGAGCCGGATTTATTCCGGCTCATTTTTTCGTTTAAGCATTGAGCGCAAACGATTTCGGACAGCTGGAGCATATTTAATCCGGTTTACATAAGTCCTTTTTTAGGATAGAAGCAGTTCTCTTAATCTCAAGTCGGAATTTCGTAACCGGGGATATTAAAAATCGCAGGTGTATGATTTTTCGTCAGTATTGAGGTTTTCCCTTAACGGGCATTAGGGATAAATTGCGGCCTTTCAGGCCAACGGACAATCTGGGCCTCGGCTGCCTCGGAACGCGTGAACAGATTGTTTCCAATGCATTTCTCCCATAACATATGTGCCGAAATTTTGTCCGAGGACATCGTTGTTGGAGGTAACCCATGGAAAACAATGAAAACATGAACGCCGAAATGGAAATGGACTTTGAGGCTGCCCTTGAAGATTACCTAAATGCCGATTTCGGAAATCTGGACGAAGGAAGCATCGTTTCCGGTGAAGTAGTTAAAGTTGATAAAGATTTCGTTCTTATCGACGTTAACTTCAAATCTGAAGGCCAGATTGCAGTATCTGAATTTTTGGATGCTGACGGTGAAGTGACTGTAGCAGTCGGTGACAAAGTAGACGTATTTGTTGCAAACAAAAACGAAAACGAAGGCACTATTCACCTTTCCCGTGACAAAGCCAAACGCATGCAGCTCTTCGACAAACTCGAAGAAGTGCAGGAAAAAGAAGGCGTTGTCGAAGGCAGAATCATCCGCCGCATCAAAGGTGGTTACACCGTTGATCTTGGTGGCGTAGAAGCATTCCTGCCTGGTTCTCACGTTGATCTTCGTCCCGTTCCTGATATGGACGCTCTCGTTGATCAGACTTACGAATTCAAGATCCTTAAAATTAACCGTCGCCGCAGCAACGTTATCGTTTCCCGCCGCGTTCTTCTCGAAGAACAGCGCAACGAAATGCGTTCTCAGTTGCTTGAAACTCTTGAAGAAGAGCAGACCGTTAAAGGTAAAGTCAAAAATATCACTGAATACGGTGTATTTATTGACCTCGGCGGTCTCGACGGTCTTCTGCATATCACAGACATGTCCTGGAAGCGCATCAAGCATCCTAAGGAAATGGTCGCACTCGGTGATGAGCTCGAACTGAAAGTTCTGAACTTCGATAAAGAAGGCCAGAAAGTTTCTCTCGGTCTGAAACAGCTCGTTCCTGATCCGTGGGAAGATATTTCCGGCAAGTACCCCGAAGGTGCCAAGTACACCGGTAAGGTTACCAACCTCGCCGATTACGGTGCATTCGTTGAGCTGGAAGCAGGTGTTGAAGGTCTGGTTCACATTTCTGAAATGTCCTGGACCCGTAAACTGCGTCATCCCTCCCAGATGGTACGCGTTGGCGATGAAGTCGACGTAGTTGTTCTGGGTGTAGATCCTGACAAAAAACGCATCTCCCTCGGTATGAAGCAGGTTAAGCCGAATCCTTGGGATGTTGTTGCTGAGAAATTCCCCGAAGGTACTATCCTTGAAGGCCAGATCAAAAACATCACCGAATTCGGTGTGTTCATCGGCATCGAAGACGGCATTGACGGCCTGATTCACGTTTCCGATATCTCCTGGACCCGCAAGGTTCGTCATCCTTCAGAAGTTTACAGCGTGGGCGATTCCGTACAGGCAAAAGTCCTCACTGTTGATAAAGAAAACGAGAAGTTCACCCTCGGTGTTAAACAGCTCTCCGAAGACCCCTGGTCTCAGGTACCCTCTAAGTACCCCGTTGGCTGTACCCTCGAAGGTCTCGTTACCAACATCACCGACTTCGGCCTCTTTGTAGAAGTTGAAGAAGGTATTGAAGGTCTGGTTCACGTTTCTGAAATCTCTCATAAGAAGATCAAGAATCCTTCTGAGATGTTTAAAGAAGGCGTTACCATCCAGGCTAAAGTCATCCACGTATCTGCTGATGAGCGTCGCCTCGGCCTCTCCATCAAGCAGCTCAAGGAAGACACCGAAAAACGTCAGCCCAAAGAATTCCGTTCCGGTTCCGCCGACAGCGGCAACACTCTGGGCGAACTGCTGAAGCAGAAGCTTGCTGATGCAGCTGACGCAGCTGATGCAGCTGCAGCAGAGACTGAGGATGAAGAGTCCTAAAAACGGTTTCTCTGTAAGACATCCGATTCTTTTCGGTTTCAGTCTGCTATTAATGGCTGTGGCTCTCCTATGGGGAGCCGCAGCCTTTTTTCATGGTAGGCTGGACTTGTTAGGTGCCGACAGGATCGGGGTTGTGAATTTACAGGGAACCATCGTAAAATCATTGCCTACGGTAAAGTTTTTGCGCGACCTGCGCCGTGATGATTCAGTGAAAGGTGTTTTACTGCGGGTTAATTCTCCCGGTGGGACCATCGCTCCTTCTCAGGAACTTTATCACGCTGTGAAAAGATTCGCTGAGGTCAAGCCCATTGTGGCTTCCTTCGGTACTGTGGCGGCCTCAGGCGGATATTACGCAGCTGCTCCGGCCACTAAAATTATTGCCAGCTCAGGTTCCATCACCGGTTCCATCGGGGTTAAGGCCGAATATGCCAGCTTTTATCAGATCATGGAGAAGATCGGGGTTAAGCCCATCATAATCACCAGCGGTAAAATGAAGGCTGCAGGCTCTCCTTTTGTAGAGCTTACCCCGGGACAGCGTGAATATTTGACCGAGTTAATAATGGACATGCATAATCAGTTTGTTTCAGATGTCGCTACGGCCCGTAAACTGGATCGTAAAGATGTGGCTAAGATTGCAGACGGCAGGGCTTTTACCGGAAGGGAAGCAAAGGAACTGGGCCTTGTTGACCGTATTGGCGGGTTTGAGGATTCTGTTACTGTGCTCAAGGCTCTGTGCGGGATTGATGGTGATGTAAAAGTGATTGAAGGCCCTGAAGAAGAAAAGCCTTTGATCAAGGAAATTTTAGGTTATATCGGAATTATCCCGGAAGGTTCAGCTACCGGGGACGGGCTGATCTTTTCATATTGATTTTCTGAATTCAGCTGAGAGCATCCATGTTCTCCTTTGCATATGAAGTCTTTTATGCGACCCTACTGAAGGCTGGGTATAAGAGGCTGTAAGACTTAATTGAATCCGCCGGAGAGTAGGTTCAATTATATCGTTAGCGAGGCTTAAATGGCAACCAAATACGATCAGATTGTACGTGAGTTTTATGAAGGACAGTCCGGTTTTACCGTTCTGCTGAGCGATGAACCTTCTTTCTACAAGCTTCTGCGCGGTACTCTACACAAAATTCTGGCTATTCGTAGGGATTGCCTTGCCTATTTTCAGGAACAGTCTTCGTGTTTGAGCGAGATAAAGGATAAGGTCGGCTCAGGACAGCCGGTACTTGTTTTTGTTGAAAGGCTGCTCAAGGGCAGACCAACAGCCGATTTCATTCTAAATATCCACAAGCTTTTCCCGGAAATCAAGGTGGTGGTTCTGACTGACGAAACCAGTCAGGAGGAGCTCATCTTTTTACATGAGCTTGGGGCCAACAACATTATTACCAAACCTGTTTCCGTGGACAGTCTGGTTCAGAAACTTGCATTTACCATTAAACCGCAGGGCAAGCTGGCCCAGCTTGTGGAAGCAGGAAAAACTTTTTTACGTAATGGTGAACTTAACAAAGTCTTGCTGGTCAGTGCTAAAATCCTTGAATTAAAGCCCGGCAGTCCGGCGGCTCTTATGCTGCAGGGGGATGCTCAGTCCGGCATGGGGCAACGAGACGAAGCCCTTAAATCATATTTACAGGCCCATGAACAGTCCAAGGTCTTCATGGAGCCGATTAAAAAACTGGCGGAATTCTACAAGGGTAATGATAACTCCCAGTATCTGCATTACCTAAAAAAACTGGACTCCATCAGCCCGCTGAATACCGAACGAAAGTGCGAAATAGGCAAGGTTCACCTTGAGCGTGAAGAGCTTGATGAAGCGGAAACGTATTTTGATCAGGCTGTGCGTTGCGCGGTGAAGGAAGCGCATAATTATTTATCGCAGGTTATGAGCGGAATAGCTGAATCGCTTTTTGATGTGGCCCCGGATAAGGCAGAGAAGTATTATGCTAAACTACTGCAGGTGAAAGCCTCCAGCTTGAGCTCTGATGACCTTGAGACCTACAACCGTCTGGGAATTGCCTTGCGTAAGCAGGGTAAGTGGGAAAAGGCGGTGGAAAATTATATGGCTGCACTTAAAGTCGCTCCTAATGAACCCGGCCTTTATTACAACATTGGTCTGGCTTATAGCGACGGTAAAGAATATGCCCGATGTGCAAAATATTTTAAACGGGCCGTTCGCTCTGAGGGCATGATTCATAAGTCAGCTCCTTCGGTGGCCCGGAACATCGCCGGTATTTTTATCAAGGTAGGTATGAGCGATGAAGCGCGTGTGGTCATAGAAGAAGCGCTCACTGAATTCAAGGATGACGACAAGTTAAAGGCCTTGCTCACGAAGTGCAAGCCGTAGGCTTAACCAGCCTTACTCAAATTTTCATAAAGCGGATCACATAGATAATGATAGTTACCCGCCCTGCCGGCTTTTGCTGCAGGGCGGGTTTGATTTTTATGTGCGCTAAGAGAAATGGAGATCGTCAGCATGGACTTGATCACCGGAAACGTCCGCGATCATGGTCTCACCTCCGGCAGCATCACCGTTGGCATCATACCAGAGCTGATGGCAGCCATCGAATACAAAGTAGGCATCGGTAGTTCCCGCGTTGGCATTGCCTGTGTAGCTGCTGTCATAGTCGTGGAATCCAGCGGAACTGTCTAAATCGGAGTTGCTGAAATTAAAATAGTCTTTACCGGAATTAAAGCCGGTGATTGTGTCACCACCCTCAGAAGCGGAATTGTAAATCAACTCTGATTTATATGTACCGTCGAGATTGATAGTGTCGTTACCATGGCCACCGTGAATGGTGGAATCCATGGCTGAACTGGCGGTAATGGTGTCGCTGTAACCGGTACCGATGACACCTTCGATGTTTTTGAAAAAGTCATTTGATGCACCGGATGCAGTTGTGTAAGTGCCGGAACCTGCAGCGTTGGCCCCCAGATTAACGTTTACACCTGATCCGCAGTCCAGTCCTGAAAAGCTGATAAAGTCAATTCCACCTCCCCCGTCAATTGTGTCTAGCCCAGTACTTCCTTCAAATGTTTCTGAGGCATCTGATCCGGTGAAGAAGTCATCTTCGGATGAACCGATGAAATGTTCGATTCCATCAAAACTATCTGTTTCCGAGCCGCGTTCGGCTGTTCCAGCTTCGGCGTCAATTGTTACAGCTATAGAGTGATCCCGGTAATCGAGGGTATCAATACCGCCTCCTCCGTGGATTATATCGTTGCCGAGACCACCGATAAAGGTTTCGCCATGGCTGCTTCCGTTGAAGGTGTCGGCATGGTCGGAGCCTTGGAAAGCCTCGATATTACTGACAGTGTCCGTGCCGTCCGAGTGCATGATATTGGCAATGGTTGCATCAAGGTTGAAGGTTACACTGCTGGTCGATGCCGTGTAATCTACGCGGTCATGTCCTTCTCCACCGTCCAGTATGTTGTTTCCTTTTCCTCCGGCAAGGTTATCATCTCCGTCTCCGCCATGAATAACGTCATAGCCTTCTCCACCGGAGATGCTGTCGTTGCCAGCCCCGCCCATCAGGTTTGCTCCGATAGTTGACCCGATTATCGTATCATCGCCATCAGAACCGATGAGGTTCTCAATGCTGGTCAACTCGACATAATTCTTTTCACTGACATCGGATCCTTGGTAGATGTATACGTGCCCGGCAGAAAGGTCTGCATCAATGTGGTAACTGCTGTCCAGATTATCAAACTGAACCCAGTCACTTCCTCCGCCACCATCAATTTTATCCGCTGTAGAAGATTGAGCTGCTGAGCTGTATGAATTATTAATACCGGGAGCAAAAAAGTTTACACCGTCGTCACCGGTAAGGACATCTTGGTAGTTAGAACCTATAACACCTTCGATATTAACTATTGTATCTGTAAAATCTCCGACACTCACTTGGGTTCCAGTGCTTCCGTTGAGAGTCAGGGTAACTCCTTGCGTAGCGTTGGCATAGGAAACATAATCAATACCACTTTCACCATCGAGAAGGTTAGTTCCTTTGCTTGCGTACAAAATATCAGAACCGCCACCGGCATGTACTGCGTCGTCCCCATCTCCACCATTAAATGTTTCGTTATTCGAGCTTCCGTTGAAGATGTCGTCATCGTCGGTTCCTATGAATGATTCCACGCTGGTGAAATGATCCTGCTGAGCTTCTAATCCATCGGAATCTTTGTGGTCAACGGTTCCGCCGGAAGTGGTGATGTTAACCTCTACGCCGAAAGAATGGCCGGCAAAAGACATGGAGTCTGTGCCTTCTCCACCATCGAAATAGTTATTGCCGAATTTACCGGTAAAAGAATCGTTTCCTTTGCCACCGGAAAAGGTATCACCTTCGTTCAAGGCCCCGGTAAAAAAATCGTTGCCGTCAGAACCGATGAACTTGCTGATGTCATGAAAAGTATCGGTGCTGGTTGTTCCGTTCTCTATGTGCTTTGCACTGTTGTCATCAATTTTAATTGTGACTTGTTCTGACCCTTCGTAGGAAAGGGTGTCCGTTCCCATGGCTGTGCCGGCTATACCGCCGTATATGGTGTTGCTTCCTGTACCCCCTTTTAGGTGGTCATCTCCATCACCGCCGTAAATGGTGTCATCTCCATCTCCACCACTTATCGAATCGTTTCCGGCATCACCATAAAGATTGTCATTTCCCTCACCCCCACTGAGCCAATCGTTTTCGTCTCCACCATGAATTGTATCCCATCCTGCTTCTCCGCTTAATGAGTTTGCTTCACTGTCTCCATGTATTTCATCGTTTGCAGAAGAACCCAGAACATGCTCAATGTCATACAATACCGTAGTTTCGCCGTCTGTCCCGGTCGCTGTGTTAGCGGAGAGGTCCACGAAATTATGGAAAGTGCCGCCATTCATGGCAAACCAGTCTTGTCCGTCATCGCCCCAGATACGGTCATTTCCGCTGCTGGCAGTGAAGTAGTCATTATCGTTGCCGCCGTGCAGATCATCGTTGCCGGAGCCACCGGTCAGGGAGTCATTCCCGTCTCCGCCGTACAGGTCATCGTTGCCGGAGCCACCGGTTAGGGAGTCATTTCCATCTCCGCCATACAGGGTGTCATTTCCCCCCTCGCCATCAATGGTATCATTTCCGGCATCGCCGTATGAAAAGTCGTCTCCAGAACCTCCCTGAATGGAGTCATTTCCGTCTCCGCCGTGCAGATCATCGTTGCCGGAGCCACCGGTCAGGGAATCATTCCCGGCATCACCGTATAAAAAGTCTTTTCCTGAACCACCAAGGATAGAGTCGTTCCCATCACCGCCTTGGAGGGTGCCGGTCGTATTGCTGATCCTGGTCAAAGTATCATCGCCTGATGAACCCTTAACGTTTTCGATGCTTTCCAGATCAATGATGCTGACCGGTTCGTGGTCGGAGTCGCTGGTGGAGTCAAAAATGCTGACGGTTCCAGCATCGCTGGAGTCCGAAGAATATTCCAGAAAAAAGTTATTGGCGAGATCCTCAAACTGGACCCAGTCACTTCCTATTCCACCGTCAATGGATTCGTGGGTGGTACTGTCTGCGGTATCGAATTCTCCATTCAGTCCGGGCAGGAATCTGTTGTCGTTGTCATCGCCTGTAAGGGTGTCATGATGCGGGGTACCGATGACGCCTTCAATGTTGACCAGTACATCGTGCCCGTCATCAGTCGTGACGGTTACTTCGCCCTCGCCGTTTTTGGCACTCAGGTCTACGGTAACCCCATGCTTCTGCCCGTAAAAAGATGCGAAGTCGACTTCATGCGTTTCACCGGAACCACCATCAAGATAGTTGTATGAGCCGCCACCGCCGTTGAGCACATCTTCTCCGGCACCGCCGTATAATGTGTCGTTGCCGGCCTGGCCGAAAAGTTCATCATCGCCTGCGCCGCCGGAAAGAGTATCGTTCCCCTGATCACCGTAAATGGTATCTTCCGTGCTGGAACCGATGATTGTATCGTCCGCTGTAGTTCCCTTGATTATTCCGCTGCCGTTAATAACGCTTGGCCCGTCATCCGTACCTGAGTCTCCGTCACCTGTGCCGGAATCGGCTGCTTCAGTACCGTCCCCGTCCAGAGGATCTTCTGTGGGAGTCTCTTGAGGGGGTGTTGCTTGGGTATTCGTCTGATCCGGTTCATCATTATCAGGATTATCGCCATCGGATCCTGAATCATTGCCCTGCTGTTGGTCAGTTCCTTTAACATCCGCTTTATCATTCGGTTTCGGAGGTTGTCCTATTTTATTAGGTTCAAAATTTTTCTGGTTGGCAAGGGCCTTATCGCCGGGATCTATGACACCCTTGTTTACATGTAATGCTCCGCCGTCTGCACCTTCCCCTTCAGCAGGGTCTCCGCCGCCGGGAGCGATATCACCGGGAAGTCCTTCCTGAGCATTTTGCCCGTCTTCCTGCTGTGCCCCTTCTTCTCCAGCATCCTGATTTTCGGCTGACTGCTCTTCCTGAGCCTGCGCGTCAGTGGACTGATCATCGTTCTGTTGATCATCATCCTGCTCGTCATTCTGCTGATCATCGTTCTGCTGTTCTTCTCGCTGGTCCTGAATTTCCTGCTCCTGCCTGATATTCGCAGGTGCGATTTTACGGAACGTGGCGAGTTCCTGCGTGGAGAGGGGGCGGATAGGGCTGAGTACGCCTGATCCGCTGATATCGGACATCTGTCCGGCGAAAAGCTGGCGGATATCTCCCGTGGCTCGGCTTTGAAGGATCATGGCTTTACCGGCGTGAATTTCTTCTACACCGTGGCTTTCACCTGAAGGGCCGACTTCGCTGAGAATGATTGTGCCGCGGATACCGATGGTCGCAAGCGGCGAGCCTAGTTTGAAACGGTCTGGATTCTGTTCAGCAATTTTACCGGTGACAGTACGGAATGTTCCTTGTGCGATGTCACCTAGAAAACTGGAATCTCCCCCGTCCGGGTCATATACATAGTCGTCTAAGGCTATGCGGGAGTTGCCGCCCTGTGAGATAAGGGTGTCGTCAGCAAAGCGAACTTCAATGTTTCCGCCGTCGCCGGTGACCAGCTCATCTCCTTGATAGATCGGGCTTCCAGCTTCCAGAGCGCGTACTCCGGTTGCTGATTCAGCATATGCGTCACCGGACATTCCGGTAACTATTCCGATCTCATGAGCGTTTATTTGCTCAGCGGGCATCTAGGCTCCTGTGTAAATATGGGTGATTTATATATTGTATGTCGTATTAATTTAAATAACGATGAGTAGTAAATAAACTAAAACATTCATGGCCGTACTGCAAGTTTTTGGGTAAAAAAGAACCCTTTATAATTCCTGTATTTGTACGAAGATGTCTTTTTGAAGCTTGTATTGTGTCCTGCAAATGGTATAAGCTTATAACTTAAGAAGTATATTTATTTTCCTTTATCGTTCGGAGTAGCGCATGGGTATTTTTGGAAATAGCAGAAGGGAGGGGCAAAAAAGACTTGTATGGTTGAGGGTTGCCGTTCCTACGGTGGTTTCCTTTATGCTTTTTGTTATTGTACTTTTTGCAGTTCATATGCCTGCTGTGCGGGATACAATGCTTGCCCAGCGTAAAGCATCGTTGAAGCATATGAGCCAGTTGGCTATAGGGGTGCTGGACCATCTGCACGATCAGGAACTTAAGGGATTAATTTCTGGGGAAGAAGCAAAAAAGAGAGCTATCGGAATTATAGGGATGATGCGTTTCGGGTCGGAGAATAAAGATTACTTTTGGATAAATGACTTTGACGCAAAGATGGTAATGCATCCATATATGCCTGAACTTGACGGTCGTGATATGAGCAATTTCACCGATGCCAAAGGTAAACTTCTGACCCGGGAAGTGTTAAATGTTACGAAGAAGAACGGTTCCGGGTTTGTGAATTATTATTGGTATTGGCAGGACCAGTCTGGCAAGGTTGTCCCTAAAATTTCACATGTGCAGCGCTTTTATCCGTGGAAGTGGATAGTGGGGACCGGTCTCTATCTTGATGATCTTGAGGAAGAGGTTGCCACGCGTAACCGTGAATTGATAATGATGACGGTCGCGATTCTCGGAGTTATTCTGCTGCTTTCATTTTACACAATTATTCAAAGTCGGAAAGCCGGGCAGCAGATTCTTGAAAGTGAGGCCCTCTTCAAAGGTATTTTCAATAACAGCCAGCAGTTCATGGGAGTGCTCAGCCCTGAGGGAGTGCTGCTCCTTGCCAATAAAGCGGCTCTGGATTTTATTGATGCCAGTGAGGATGATATCAACGGGCATTATTTATGGGAAACCCCGTGGTGGAATGATTCGCTGGAAGAACAGCGGCAGCTTAAGGAGCTTATTCAGGTAGCCTCTTTCGGCGAGGTCGGGAAAGGGCTCTTCAAACATGTTAATGATGAAGGAACAAGCCTTTATGTTGATTTCTCCGCCAAGCCTGTGGTCGATGAGAACGACAAGGTGTTATTTCTGATCGCCGAAGGTCATAACGTGACGGAGCTTAAAGATGCGAAGGACAAAATAGCTTTAAGTGAAGGCATGTTTCGGGGTATTTTCAGCCAGTCATTGCAGTTTATGGGTGTTATCGGTCTGGACGGTACACTTCTGGAGATCAATAAAGCCGCCCTTGATGTGCAAGATGTAACGGCGGAGGACGTGGTTGGGCGTCCCTTCTGGGAAGGGCCGTGGTGGCAGAATCCGCCATCTCTGGTCGAAGAATTGAAAAAGGACATAGAAAAAGCCGTCAACGGACATATCGTTCGGCGTGAAGTTGTCACCGAATCCCCGGACGAAGGGGGGCGGTATGTTGATTTTTCATTGAAACCAGCCTTTGGGCCGGATGGGAAAATTTTCTTTCTGCTTGCCGAGGGCAGGGACGTTACCGAGCTACGTGTGATTCAGGAGCAGATCAGTGAACTTAACCGCGATCTTGAGCGGAAAGTAGAGGAACGGACTGCAGAATTGAGTCGTTCAGTCGAAAGTCTGGAAAATGCACAGAATCAATTGATTCAATCTGAGAAGATGGCCGCTCTCGGAGATCTTGTTGCCGGGGTCGCCCACGAAATCAATACTCCGGTCGGCATAAGTGTTACTAGTATCAGCTTTATGGAAGAGAAGCTGAATGAGATATCAAAGAAGATGGAATCCGGGGCATTACGCAAATCAGATTTTGATAAGTTTATATCCATAGCGAAAGAAGCCACTCAATCCAGTATGCTCAATCTTCATCGGGCTGCTGAGCTTATAGGTAATTTCAAGCAGGTCGCTGCGGATCAGGCCTCCGGACAGAGACGGACCATTAATTTCCGTGAATATCTCGAAGAAATTCTGCTCAGCCTACGCTCCAAGTATAAGAGAACCAAGCATAAAATTAATATAAATTGTGCCGATGATCTTGTTCTAAGGACCTATCCCGGTGCATTTATGCAGATTTTCTCTAACCTGATTATCAATTCCCTTATTCATGGGTTTGAAGGAGTTGAGGCCGGAAATATCGACATTGGGGTTGAGGTTGATGGTGATGATATTGTCATCCGTTATACTGACGATGGTAAGGGCATGAGTGAAGACAGTTTGAATAGGATCTTTGAGCCTTTTTACACTACGAAAAGGGGAAAAGGCGGGACGGGGCTGGGCATGAGTATCGTATACAGCCTTGTGAATAAAAGGTTGGGCGGGGTCATAAAATGTTCAAGTGAGGAAGGGCAGGGTACAGCCTTTACCATCACTATTCCCGGTGAATTCGTTGTCGAGGACTGATTTTCCTTATTTACAGGCCCTTGACTGGTCGATTTTAAAACATATCTTTCATATACCGTATCGTTTCAGGTGCGGTATTTTTCTGCCAAGTTAAAAAAACAGGAGCTTTCAATATGACCAGTCAGATCAAAACTTTTTTCCTGCTCGCCGCGCTTACGGCTATCATCCTTTTTCTCGGGGGAATGATGGGAGGACGGACCGGGCTTGTCATAGCCTTCGGGCTTGCCATGTTTATGAACGTCGGCAGCTACTGGTATTCGGATAAAATTGTCCTTTCCATGTATAAAGCGCGTCAGCTTTCCGCCAATGATGCTCCGCAGGTTCATGCTATGGTTCAGGAACTGGCAGCCAATGCCGGAATTCCCGCTCCGCGGCTTTTTGTAGTTGATCAGGATTCACCCAATGCTTTTGCCACCGGTCGTAATCCCGAAAACGCTGTCGTCGCCGTAACCAGCGGAATCATGCGCATACTCACCCCGGAAGAACTGCGCGGGGTAATTGCCCATGAAATCGGCCATATTACCAACCGGGATATCCTGATTCAGTCAGTAGCCGCAGTGCTCGCAGGGGCAATTATGATGATTGCCAACATGATGCAGTGGGCTGCTATTTTCGGCTTCGGCGGTGATGATGAAGATGGCGGAACCAATCCCTTTGCCGCGATTCTTGTGGCAATACTCGCGCCCGTTGCCGCTTCTTTGATTCAGATGGCCATCTCCCGCTCACGTGAATATCTTGCCGACTCTACCGGCGCACGTATTTCCTGTGATCCTAAAGCACTGGCATCAGCCCTTTACAAGCTTGATGCGACCGCAAGGAATATTCCCATGGATGCCAACCCGGCAACCGAGAATATGTTTATTGTCAATCCTTTCAGCGGCGGTAACATGGCAAACTGGTTCAGCACACACCCTTCAACCGAGGACCGCATCTCCAGACTCATGGCCATGGCCGCAAAATAACGGTAGAAAATCCGCGGTAAATTTGCCTGCGTATTGCAAAGGTCTTTAAATGTTTAAATATTTTCTTAAAATAAATCTTATTATTCTGTTGGCATTGGTCTCCATTAAACCGGTATTTGCGGAAAATGACGACTCCCTGCGCAGAACTCCTGTAGTGCGGGCGGTGCAGAAGACAGCTCCGGCCGTTGTAAATATCAGCGTGACCCGGATAGTTGAACGGGGAATCTCCCCTTTCGGGCAGATGTTCGGAGGACAGGGCTTTGATCTTTTCTTCGATGGTTTTGAGACCCGTAAACGCAAATATCGCTCTCAGGCAACCGGCTCAGGCGTGATCATCAACGGACGCCGGGGCTTGGTGCTGACCAACGCACATGTTCTTGCGGGCGGTAGCGATATCAAGGTAAAGACCCTCGGCGGAGAGGAATACAGCGCCGAGATTGTCGGATCAGACGCTGATTTTGACCTTGCCGTGCTCAAGATCAAAGGAGCCGGAAACCTGCCGCAGGTCGCCATGGGCGATTCCTCGGATATATACATCGGCGAAACCGTTATCGCGATCGGCAACCCTTTCGGATACACCCATACGGTGACCACCGGGGTTGTTTCCGCGTTGAAACGTACCGTGAAATCAAAGGATGATGCGTACACGGATTTTATTCAGACCGACGCAGCCATCAATCCCGGAAACAGTGGAGGCCCCCTGCTCAATATCCTGGGGGATCTGATCGGGATCAATACCGCCATTCAGGCTCGTGCCGAGGGAATCGGCTTTGCCATTCCCATCAACCGGGCCAAGCGGGTGGTCAAAGAACTGCTCGCTTCAGGTACCGTTTCACCTGTATGGCTGGGACTGAGCGGTCAGGATCTCGACCAGGGATCAGCCAGCTATTTCGGCCTTTCAAGAGTTTACGGAATGCTGGTGAGTGATGTTCATAAAAATACTCCGGCGGCCTATGCCGGAATTAAACCCGGTGATGTCATCCTGAAAATTAACGGCATTGAAGTTGAAGATAAGGCCGGGTATCTGGCCCTGCTCCGGGTTCAGACCCGCAGCGAGGATGTGGAACTGGAAATTTTGCATGAAGGTAAAGTTCGGCAAGTGGTGGTTCGTCCGCAATCATTGGGCCCTCGGGAAGTCCGGACACAGGCGTGGTCCCGCTGGGGAATGCTGGTTGATAAGGATTCCCGCGGACGCGGTATGCTGGTCAGCAAGGTGCGCGCGAACAGTGCCTCCGCCCGGTTGGGACTCAAAGCCGGTGATAAGATCCACCAGATCGGCAATCATCGGGTGGAATCACAAAAGGACTTCCTTGATTCCTTTTTGCGCTACCGCATGAATAACAAGGTGATGCTCAAGGTTCAGCGCGGACGTAATTTCTATTACGTAAAGCTGAATAGTTAGTTTATTGACCGAATTTAAATATAACGGGCAGTCCGTATACGGGCTGCCTTTTTTTATAAATCCAGCCCCTGTTTCTTGTAGTCGTTCAATTTATTACGCAGGGTGCGTACGGATATACCGAGCAGTTCGGCGGCTTTGGTGCGGTTGCCGGAAGTCTGGTCGAGGCTTTTTATGATCAGCTTCTTTTCCATCTCGGAGATCGGCATTACCGCAAAATCTGCGGCGACACCATCCGGGGTTCCGGCCGGATCTGCCGTTGCAGCGCCTTCGGTATGTGCTTCGTCCGGCATCCATGCGTCGGGATCGTTGAGGAAATGTTTGGATTCAATGGGACCGGCGCCGGCCAGCAGCACGGCTCTTTCCATCAGGTTCTGAAGCTCGCGAACATTGCCGGGCCATTCGTAATCCAGCAGCCAACCGGTTGCCTCTTCAGAAAAGGCCAGCGAGGACAGGCCGTACTCGGTACAGTATTTATTTACGAAAAATTTTGCCAGTAGCAGAATATCTTCCCCCCGCTGGGAGAGTGCCGGAAGTTTGAGCGGTATCACGTTCAAGCGGTAGAAAAGGTCCTGCCTGAATTTGCCTTCTTTAACCGTTTCTTCAATGGCTCTGTTGGTGGTTGCCAGAACACGCACATCAACTTTGACGGTTTCCACTCCTCCTACACGGTCTATTTCTCCTTCCTGCAGAACTCTGAGCAGTTTGGCCTGCAGTCCGAGTTCCATTTCAGTTATTTCATCGAGCAGGATGGTTCCGCCGGAGGCCAGTTCAAATTTACCGAGTTTGCGGTTGATTGCTCCGGTAAACGCCCCTTTTTCATGTCCGAAAAGTTCCGATTCCAGTAGATGTTCGGGTAACGCCGCGCAGTTGATGGCCACAAAGGGCTTATCTGTCCGGTCCGAGTGATGATGCAGAAAGCGGGCGAACATTTCTTTACCTGTACCGGATTCGCCGGAAATGAGAACGGTAGCTTTTGATTTGGCTACTTGTTTGGCAAGTCCCAAAACACGGGCCATGGCCGGATGCTGGCCTATAATCTGATATCGTCCCTGCGTACCTTTCTGCTTTGCCGCGTCGGGCTTATCCGTCGCTCCCAGCTGTTCAGGGGTAGGCATTGATGAAGGCTTTTCATCGGGCAGCATCAGTTTGATCTTTTCCCATGAAAGAGGTTCCAGCCAATAATCACGAGCACCAAGTTCCATGAATCTCTGGGCTTCGTCTGCGGAGCCGTTGCGGGAAAAAACAACAACGGGCGGGAAATCTTCAATGTTAACAGCTTCGGCCAGAAGGGCCTGAGCGGAATAGCCCTGCATAACCGGCCTTGTGAATATAAGGCACGGTTTTGACTTTTTGATAAAATTGACCGCCCCAGCAAGGTTGTCAGCCAGTCCGGCTTGAAACCCCGCTTCTTTAAGAGGGGAAAAGACAGAAGTCACGGATTGCGGTTCGGCTATAAATAGTAATGTACTCTCTGGCATATAGATTCCATATATCTAAGTGAGCAGCTTTTCAACACCATATATATTATTGACGTTGATAAATTATTGAAAATAGCAAAACAGTGTAAAAATTGAGAGATTCGTACGTTACATCCTGGAGCGAAAGTGTGTTTTATCTTATTTGGGGCATAATTGTTTTAAGTCTGCATGATATCATGGCCTCGCTTTCATTCATGTTGATTAGAAAGGAAAATTTATGATCAAAACGTAAGAAATTTTGAAATAATTTCGATTTACGAAAAAAACAAAATTGTGTGCAGTTGGCTTTTGCAGAAAAAAAGAAGACTGTTTTTAACAAAAATGAGTTTTCTTTGGATATATTATTCGCAAAACGCTAAAAAGAGAAGTGTTCATCCAAAAAAGGGGAGGACTTGCCGAATTTTGTTCCATTTGGTACCCATTTTTTGGCCTTAGAACATTTATTTTACGGGATTTGTACAAAAGTGATAAAATTTAACAATGTCAATAAATACTACGGTGACTACCACGCCCTGAGGGATATCAACCTTCATATTAAAAAAGGCGAGGTTGTTGTTGTCTGCGGACCTTCAGGGTCTGGGAAAAGTACCATGATCCGCTGTGTTAACCGGCTTGAACCCATTCAGGAAGGTGAAATACTTGTGGAAGACATGGACGTTAACGGGCCGAGGGTGAACCTGCCTCTGTTGCGGGCTGAGATCGGCTTTGTTTTCCAGTCTTTCAATCTTTATCCGCATATGACGGTTTTGGAAAATATTATTCTGGCGCCGACTATGGTGCGGAATATGAAACGCAAGGACGCCGAAGAGCTGGCCATGGAGCTTCTTTCCAAGGTTAACATTCCGGACAAGGCCGGCGATTATCCTTCCCAGCTTTCTGGAGGGCAGCAGCAGCGTGTGGCAATCGCCCGCGGATTGGCCATGCGCCCGAATATCATGCTTTTCGACGAACCCACTTCCGCTCTTGACCCGGAAATGATCAACGAGGTTCTTGATGTAATGAAGGCTTTGGCCCGCGAAGGCATGACCATGGTTTGCGTAACTCATGAAATGGGCTTTGCCCGTGAGGTTGCGGACCGGGTTATCTTCATGGACGAGGGCAGTCTCATTGAAGAAAACACACCGGAAGAATTCTTCAATAATCCTCAGCATGAGCGTTCCAAACTCTTTCTGAGCAAGATCTTATCACATTAGGGATTAATCCATCAGGTTCCGTGAATTTGATGGGTCTAGATAAGTACGGTTAGGAAATGCCTGTAAGTTTGTTTACAGGCTTAGTATCAGGAATTTAGCGGTTTCCGTGTCGGAGCTCGCATTCCTTATACTCTTTGTCTATTTCCACGCAGGAGGAAAGAATGAAAAGGTTTATGACTCTGGCTCTCGCAGCCGCTCTGGTTATGGCTTTCGCTGCAACTGCTTTTGCAGGTGCCACCTATGACAGAATCATGAAAGACAAGGTTGTTCGCGTCGGTATCATGACCGACTCCATCCCCGGTGCTTTCTACAACGCCAAAAAAGAATGGGTCGGCTTTGACGTTGACATCGCCAATGAAGTTGCAAAACGTATGGGCGTAAAAATCGATCAGGTTCCCGTCAACAACAAAACCCGTATTGGTTTCCTTCAGCAGGGACGTATCGATCTTTCCGTTTCCAACATGACTCACAAGCGTTCCCGCGACAATTCCATCGATTTTTCTATTACTTACTTTTTTGACGGCCAGAAAATGCTCGCTCCCAAAGGTAAGTTCTCCTCTCTCAAGGATTTCGTAGGCAAGAAAATTGCCGTTATGCAGGGTACAACTTCCGAACTGAATGTTAAAAAACTGCTCAAGAAACTTGGCGACGCAGCTCCCAAAGTTATCTCCTACCAGAAAGAGTCCGAGTGTTTTCAGGCTTTGCAGATGGGTCGCGTAGACGCATGGTCCACTGACTCCACCATCCTGCTCGGTTACTCCGCACAGGTTCCCGGCAAATACGAACTCGTGGGTGACTTCTTCTCCAACGAGCCTTATGGAATCGGTCTGGTTGAAGATGATTCCAAGCTCCGCGATACCGTTAACTTCATCATCCAGGATATGTGGAAAGACGGTACCTACGAAAAGATCTACAACAAGTGGTACGGTCCTGATACCAAGTACTACTTCCCCCTCACCGAACAGGTTGAAATGTGGCCCTAGGCTTCATTTTATATGCTAGACAGGCGGGACCGTTAGTGGTCCCGCCGCTTTCAAGGTCCAGAAAAGGTTTTTAAAATAAATTTTTTAATTCTTGAGACGAGGATTTCTCAGGGATTCCAAAGGTGATTATCGCCTTTGGCCGCCGGAGACGAAACCAATTCGTCAAAAGCGGGAAGCGCATCATATAAAAAAGAAAGTTTTTGCAATGATTAATCGCTATCTGGAAAAAACATGGGTTCAGTACCTGTGTCTGGCTGCCATAACCGGACTATTGGTATATTATTTCGGCTGGGTCTTTGACTTCGGCTATAAATTCGACTGGACCGTTCTTTATAAGAAAGACGCCTCTTATGGCGAGGTACTCGGTAATATGCTCGTCACCGGACTGGGATTGACGATCAGCATCTCACTGATGAGTTCGGCCATTGCGCTGGGGCTCGGTATCCTTTTCGGTCTGGGCAGGCTTTCGCAGTTTAAGCCGGTGTACTATTTCTGTACCTGCTATGTTGAATTTTTCCGGAACACCCCGTTACTTGTTCAGCTCTTTTTCTGGTACTTTGCCCTGCCCATGGGATTACCTGAAGGGGTGCGTGATTTTCTTTTCGACCAGAATTTTGAGATGATTTCCGCTACGGTAGGTCTTGGTATCTATACCAGTTCCTTCATGGCCGAGGTTATTCGAGCCGGTATTCAATCCATACCCAAGGGATTGCTTGAAGCGTCCTATTCTTCCGGTCTGACCCCTTTTCAGACTTTGACCAAGATTATTCTTCCCTTGGCTTTCCGTGCGATTATTCCCCCGCTGGGCAGTGAATTCCTCAACAATATGAAGAACTCCTCACTGGCTATGGTTGTCGGCGTTCCTGAACTTTGCTGGGCGTCACAGCAGATCGAGGGAATGACCTTTAAAGGCTTTGAGGCAACTACTGCGGCCACGGTCATTTATCTTTCCTTATCCCTGATCATTGCCGGTATCCTGACCCTTATCAACTGGAAGTTGCAGATTGTCCCCGTCAAGAACCGCACTCTGGGACATAAATTTGCGCATATGCTTTTCTGGCCCTTTGAGGCTCCGGTGGCTTTCATTTCCAGAATGCACCGCAGAATAAAGCGTAAACGTCAGGATGATTTCAGCCTTTCCAAAGCACAGGCGGCGCGCAGGGCCTTTTTCACAAAGTTGTTCAAAATTTTGGGTCTGATCTGGAAAAGTGCTTTTCTGGGATGTCTGGCTTTTCTGCTTTTTTCAGCTGTCTACGGTGTTTCCAAATTCAATTTTCAGATTATCTGGGATAACCTCGGAACCATGCTCTGGTGGCGTTTTCCCCAGGGTGGAGCAGATGAAATTCTTTGGGGTCTGGGCGGTTTGTCTTTCTCCATACTCATGTCTGTGATAGCTATCTCGATCAGTTTTTTTATCGGGTTGGTTGTTGGGATAGGGCGTACTTCCAAGAACAAGCTTTTTCAGATTCCGGCTACTCTTTATATTGAACTTATCCGCGGTAACCCGCTGATTATGGTCATCTTCTGGATCTATTTCTTTATTCCCATCCTTACCGGGCAGTTTTTAAATGTATTCTGGTCGGCCACTATCGCACTGACAATTTTTACCGGAGCCTATCTGGGTGAAATCGTGCGTTCCGGTATCCAGAACCTGCCCCCGGGACAGTTCGAGGCGGCTGTATCCACCGGACTGACCTATTGGCAGACCATGCGTAAGGTAATTCTTCCGCAGGCTTTGAAGCAGATGCTCCCGGCCATCGTCGGGCAGTTTATCGCCATCTTCAAAGATACCTCGCTGGCTTTTGTTATCGGTGTACTGGAGCTTACTTTTGTGGCGCAGGGACTGAACAACAGGTTGATGATTTATCCTTTTGAGATTTATACCACCATAGCATTTTTATACTTTATTTGTTGCTACCTGATGAGTCTCGTGGCAAGACGACTCGAACGGAAGCTGTCCACAGAGACCTTCCGTCTGCAGATGTAATTGATCTTCCTCCCCCGTTTATCGGGGGAGGGCAGTTGATATATAAGCGTTTCGGAGTTGTCTCATGCTCGGTAAGAGTGTTCCTGTTTTTTGCTACCATGCCGTCTGTGAAAAGGATGGGCTTTCCCCCGTCGCGTTTGCCGCTCATCTAGATATGATGCAGGAGATGGGGTTCAAAACCATCACCGCCGATCATCTTTTTGAAATATGTCTGGGCCGCAAACCCATTGATGACAAATATGTGGTGCTCACCTTTGACGATTGCCACATAAGTAATTGGATCAACGTTGTCCCCATGCTTGAAGAGCGGGGTATGACCGGGGTCTTTTTTGCGGTCAGTGATTTCATCGGCGCAGGAAAAATCAGGAGCAGGGCGGATGTTAAAGAAATTCTGCCCATGCGTGAGGCTTTTGTCATGGCTCTTTCCCGTGATGATAATTCCCAGTTCATGAATGAAGAGGAATTGAAGTCTCTCGTCCATGATAAGGGTATGGAAGTCTACGCCCACACCTGCCGGCATCAGGGCTGCTTTAAGGATTTACGATTCAAGGGTAATTATTCCGCATCTTCCCATTGGTCCACATGGGGCATCTACCGTAAATTCAATGCCGAACTTCCCACTTATGATTATGGCAGCGCCTTTGCCTATAACGGGTTCTGGCCCCAATTCAGAAAGGGGAAAGTAACTTTCAAGCGCCGCAGTGATGATGAAAGACGTAAATTTATCCGCGATGATTTTAAGCGCAGTCTTGATAAAATCAAAAAAATAAACGGAGCGCGCCGTCAGTTCTTCTGCTGGCCGTGGGGAGACTTTGACAGTCTCGGTATGCAGGAGGCCGCCGCAGCGGGATTCTCCGGTACTTTTACTCTGGAACGTTCAGCGAATATGCTCGGTACGGACCCCATGCGCATCAATCGTATCGGAGTCGGTTCCGGCAAGGACGCCGCGTGGATCAAAAAACGTTTGCTCATGTACTCCAATGAAGCTCCGGCCATGCTTTGTTTTAAGTTTTTCACAAAGCGTAACGACATAGGCAAAATTTTATATATTACTGATTCGGATAAGCTCTCCGGAGGCAGCAGGCAACTGGTCAACAGCGCACGGGCCATGCTTCAGTCCGGTCTGGGGGTAGTCTCGGTGCTTAAACCCGGTTCCATGCTTATTCCCGTGTTGAAAGAGATGGGAGCGGATGTTGTTCTGCTGGACGATTTTAAGAATATTCTAACTGCCGGAGCTTTTCTTTCAAACGTGATTGAGGAGTATCAGGTGGATGTTGTTCATACCTTTCATAACCGGGCAGTAAAGATCGGTTGCATTGCCAAGGGGCTTTCCCTGCTTGGTGGTCGTAAGCATAAACTTTTCTTTAACCGTGGGGTCATTTACAAGCCCAACCCGCTGGCTCCGCTCTTTTCCCTCATAGGCAACGGCTATATCTGCAATTCCGCCAGAAGCCGTGAGGTGCTGCTCAAACATTTCGTTCCGCCCAAGCGGGCGCAGGTTGTCTACAATTCTTTTGTGGGCGGTGGTCGCAAGCCTAAACGTTCCGCTGAGACTTCTATTATTTATGTCGGAAACGGGGGCCATGCCAAGGGCGCGGATGTCTTTATCCAGTCCGTTGATCGCCTTCTTGCCAAGGATAAATGCGAGGGTGTGCGTTTTATCGCTGTGGGTTTGAAGGATATTTCCAGCTTCAGCGAGAATGCTTCTCCGGCAACGCTGGAACGCATTGAGAGTCCAGGCTTTATCGCGCATGAGGAAGTTGGAAAACTACTGGCGACCTCACATATTTACGTTATGAGTTCCCGGCTGGAATCCATGCCTAATACCCTGCTTGAAGCATTCGATGCCGGACTGGCCGCCATTTGCACCAAAGCAGGCGGAACCGGGGAGTTGATCCGTAACGGGATGAATGGTTTCCTCTGTGAACTGGAAGACAGCGAAGGGCTGGCTAAGTGCATGAAGACGCTCATTGATGATACCGAGCTGCGGGGTGAAATGGGACGGCTTAACCGCAGGATTGTGCGCACTTTTATGTCAAGTTCGGCCAAGTCTCGGTCTTTGTTGAAAGTCTACTCGTCCATGCCCGGCGATGAACCGCAGGTCGATCTGCCGGATATTGACGGTTTGATTAAAAAATAAATTTTAATGCGGTATGATTTTTAAAGGGAAGGGCGGTTTGCAGCTCTTCCCTTTTTCTTTGGGGTGTTGTGGAGAATATCTCTTTTGGTTAACGTGGGCATGAATAATCCAAGTCTTAATGAAAAGGGAAAGTTAATGGGTAATTTATATAGCGATAACTACTGGGCCGATATGTATGCTGCGGTGCGTCGTAAACTTCTGATCGGCTCTGTGGGGGCGAAGCATCTTTTTGATACCGGGGCGCATGCTCTAGAATCCAACCCGCAACTGGGTGTCGAGCTTTTGCTGGCGGCTTACATCGCTAATCCGCTTGACGGTAATATGGCAACGCAGCTTGCACAGGTGGAAGGCCTGCTGCCGCTTTTTCCTTCGTCCACAGCTGCCTGCCTTAAGAGCGTTGCGGCTCGTTTCAGCAAGCCGGAAAATCTTTCATATTTCATGCGTATCGCGGCCAAAAGGGATGCCGTAAAAATTAAGAACTACATACTTTCCTGTCTGAAAAAGGAACCGGGAAATTTGTTCTGGATACAGCAGGGGCTGGTTCATGCCGGAGCCTTTGCGGATTTCCGTTTCGGGTTGGAGCTTTTATCCGCTAAGTTTCCCGACGAACTTCTTCCGGCAATCAATTGCGCCAAAGCTTTTTTTCATTATATGGACGGAAATGCTGCTGAGGCGCTCCCTTTGCTCATGTCCTCTTCCGATGTGTTCGGGCTGAACAACATGGCCCATCTGGCGGCTTCCGTGACCTTGAGGCTCGGTGAACGTGAAACAGCTATATCAATTCTCGCCGGGGCTGTGGACGCTCAGCCGTGGAGGGTTTCCGAAGCCATGCGGCTCTATGATCTGGCTTGCGGTCTGGATCAAAAGAAAGTGCCCCTGCCCGGAAATACGGCTGTCCTGCTTTACTCCTTCAATAAAGCGGATGAGCTGGACGCGACCCTTGAATCCCTGCATCAATCCGAGCTGCACACGGCTAAAATTTTCATGCTTGATAACGGTTCCTCGGACGGTACAGCTGAAGTCTTGGATAAGTGGCAAAGCCAGTTCGGTGAACGTATGGTACGCATCGACCTGCCGGTTAATATCGGCGCGGCAGCAGCACGTAACTGGCTGATGCATGAACCTCAGGTGCGGGAATGTGAATTCGCGATCTATCTTGACGATGATGTGGAAGTTCAGCCGGATTGGATTTCTCGGCTCGGCGCAGCTGTTGAGGCCTATCCCGATGCGGGAGTCTGGGGTTGCAAGGTGCTTGATCACGCCGCTCCGGCAGTGATGCAGTCCGTGGACCTGCACATGATCCAGCCCGTCGGTGATGAGGGAGAAGGTCCTGAGGTGGATCTTTCCAAAATAGCGCCCAATCCTTTTCGTTGTTCAGATCTGCATCTGTACCTTCTCGATAGCGGTTTTTTCGATTACATGCGTCCCTGCGCTTCTGTAACCGGCTGTTGTCATTTGTTCAGGACACAGAAGCTGCTTGACAACGGAGGCTTTTCCTTGTTCCTTTCTCCCTCGCAGTATGATGACCTTGAGCATGACCTGCGTAGTTGTCTGAAAGGTGAATTTCCTGTTTATC
The DNA here is from genome assembly GCF_963676065.1 of Maridesulfovibrio sp. Classification (NCBI taxonomy): domain Bacteria; kingdom Pseudomonadati; phylum Thermodesulfobacteriota; class Desulfovibrionia; order Desulfovibrionales; family Desulfovibrionaceae; genus Maridesulfovibrio; species Maridesulfovibrio sp. The sequence goes on from NZ_OY780933.1 coordinate 1,263,636, forward strand.
AGGGACATCTCGGCATCCGGCATCGTAAACGTTCCGGATTTGCCAGCCATACCAGCTTCGTACAGGAAGGTAATGCTCTGGGAAACCGTTACAAGATGCAGGCCATGCATCCGCGTAGCGAAATACTGCGTATAATGGCTGAGGAAGAAAGGCTTCTTCAGTCCGACCTTGAGAAAAAGATGCAGTATCTGGTGCGGAAGGGTTTTCTGGCCGGATAAATAAATACAGGGAGAGAGTAATGTCCGACCACGATCAAACTCAGGATTTTTTGAACAACCTGCCCGAACTTGAGCCCGGTAAAACTTTCGGCTTTGCCTGCCATCCCGGAGTTCCTTGCTTTAACGCCTGCTGCGGTGACCTTAATCTTATGCTCACACCTTACGACGTTCTGCGTTTGCGTAAGGGACTGGGGCACGATAGTAAAAAATTTATTCATAATCACGCTGATATTACCCGCACTCCCGGTGTCGGCTTCCCCATGTGCAAGCTGCGCATGCTCGATAATGCCAAACGCAGCTGTCCTTTCGTTCGTGAAGAAGGCTGCTCTATTTACGAAAACCGCCCCGGAGCATGCCGGACATATCCGCTGGGGCGCGCTTCCCGCATGGATGAGAACGGTGAGACAATCGAACAATTTTTTATCGTGCAGGAACCTCACTGTCGCGGATTTGAAGAAGAGAAAGAATGGACCAGCACAGAATGGCTTAAGGATCAGGGGCTTGAACCTTACAATGAAGTAAATGACCGTTACATGCGGCTCATGAACCGTGCCCGCAAGGCCGGGGTCGTTCTTGATGAACGCAAGTTGAATATGGCTTTTCTGGCCCTCTATCAGGTCGATAATTTTATGAATTTCATCAAGGATATGAACGTGTTCTCTCGTCTTGATATTTCTGAAGAACGTCAGCAGGCTATCCTCAGTGACGAGGAAGAATGTCTTAGTTTTGCCCTCGACTGGGTTGAGCTGATTGTGCTTGGTTCTTCCGAAAACCTGTCGCCTAAAAAATAGCCGCGGCAGCTCAGTAAGTTTGTCAGGCTGTAAGCGGAATGCCGGTCCGCAATATCCTGCGCGGTATTGCGGACTTTTTTACAATCCCCAAAATTGAGCAGCCTTACCTGAAAAAGAAAGATAATTAATTACATAATGCGCGATGATGGTCGGATATATTGACCGTGTGCAATACATGCAGATCATGAGTCCGGAGCCGGTGACAGCTGTTGCGATAATTGCAACCGGGCCCTGCGACCAGTGAATCAACCCGAATATGACAGCTGAAAGGAGAAAGATTTTGGGGATGGAATAACCGCGCTCTTTGAGGGTGGTGAAAGCAAGCCCGCGGAAGATCACTTCTTCCGCAATAGCGACAAGTGCGAGTCCGAGAGTCATATCCAGCATGTAAAGCGGGGAGTCTGCGCCGATGGGGATGGACCCCAGCCGCATGGACGGCAGCAGCTTGGACCAGAGGGTGAAACCCGGTTCGTCGAGGCAGAGCCCGAAGATTGTTATGCCCAGTGTCCAGAGGATAAGCCGTTTCAGGGGCATGTTCACAAGGCCTAGATCCTTACTGCACAGAGTGTTTGTTTTCAGCAGATAAAACAGGAATGCCAGCGGGATAATTTTGGCTCCATAGTCAATTGTCAGCCAGAGCAGTTCGTGCTTTATAAAGATGTTGTTGAAGTCATTCAGGTAGAACGGCAGGGCCGCGAGAATGAGTATTGCAGTTTTATTATTGATCACGCGGATTACTCCTTGCCAAGCGCGCATTGCTGATTATTAATTCTATGACGATCTTGCGCGTAGGATGGCGAAGCCTTATTTAAAAAGTTTGGGAATCTTAAATCCTTTTCAAAGGGGTTAAGCAGCCGGAGGCGAAATGTTATTATCAAAAAGCGCGATACGTCTCAAATAAATTGGAGATAAAATTGTCAGAGCAATTAAATACAGAATTAAGCAGCCCGAAGATACTCTCTGCGGATGAATTTGCAAAGATAAGGGCTGATTTTCCCGCTGACCGGAAACTGGTTTTTACCAACGGTTGTTTTGATATTCTTCATGCCGGACATGTGGACCTGCTTTCCCGTGCTCGCGAGCAGGGAAATCTGCTGGTACTGGGGCTTAACAGTGATAAATCCGTACGTTCCATCAAGGGGGAGAAACGGCCTGTTAACGGGCAGCAGCAGCGTGCATTTGTCCTTTCCGGTTTGGCCTGTATTGATTATGTTATCTTTTTCGATGAGGATACCCCGTACAACCTGATCAGTAAGGTCCAGCCCGATGTGCTGGTCAAAGGCGGCGACTGGAGCGTGGATAACATCGTCGGGCGTGATATTGTTGAGGAGCGTGGCGGTAAAGTGCTTTCCCTGCCTCTGCTGTCAGGCTATTCTACAACAGGGTTGATCCGCTATATCCGGGAGAATAATATTGAATAGACGCGCTGCGGTCAGGGCTGTCTTTTCTCCTGAAATCATTCCGGTTTTAAATATTTCATTTTTGTGCTAGTTTTTTTCACGTTTATTGGATTGGATGTTGTTTAGGTGTTGACAAGGCGATTGAAGTTGGGCTATTAAGCTCGACTCGCTTAGCGAAAAGGGCCAATAGCTCAGTTGGCAGAGCCCCCGGCTCATAACCGGATGGTCCCAGGTTCGAATCCTGGTTGGCCCACCACTTATTTCATATGGATACATATCAAAATACAATCCAGAATATTTATGCTTTCTGATTTATGAAGGCTGATGTGCTCCCGGGGGAAATCCCTTGCGGGAGCATATTATTTTATTGTATTTTGATGTGTTCAGATTGATTAAGAGTGGAAATAATTGAACATCTTCCCCGTGCGGACATAAACAGCCGTGTGGTGGGCATATGGTGGCAGTTATGAAAACAGCAGATGTAATCAGCAGGATCGAGTCTCTTGTTCCTTCGGGGTATGCCGCCCCTTGGGATAATTGCGGTGTTCAGATCGCAGGCCGGGAAAGGGAAGTCGGTAAAATTGCCGTGGCCCTTGATCCGCTGCCGCAGGTTGCCGCAAAAGCTCTGGAATGGGGGGCTCAGTTTATTCTGACCCATCATCCGCTGGCAATTGAGGCTAAGCTGCCCGCAAAGCTGGACTGGTTCCACTCTGTGATGAAGCAGGTCCTCTGCGCGGAGGCTACTCTTTTTGCCTCGCACACCTCTTTGGATGTGCAGTTTAAGGGAGTTGTTTCATGGCTGGGCCGTGAGCTGGAGCTGGAAAATCTGCGCGTACTTGACCCGGTTGCGGAAAACGAGGCCGGTGATATACTCGGGTTCGGATGTATCGGCGAGTATACAGCCCCGGTTGTTTACGCTGATTTTGTTGAACGAGTTTCGCGGCTTTCCGGATGCGGGGTTGTTTCCCTGTGCGGACCGGAACCGGAGAAGGTCGGCTGTGTTGCCATGTGTCCCGGTTCGGGATCATCGCTCATGGACAAGGCTTTCGGCCTTGGAGCGGATGTTTTCATTACCGGGGATGTGAAGTATCATCCCGCACAGGAAAGTGTGGGCGCGGTGCTGGATGTGGGGCATTTTTCTCTGGAAGAAGAGATGATGCGCCGTTTTTCCGCTGTTCTGGACGAAGAACTCGGAAATGAAGTGGAAGTTAAATTTTTCAGTGGACGCAATCCTTTCGCCCATTACGTGCAGGGGGAAGGCGTTCGCAGGCCCTGATCGGGCTGTCATGACAAAAGAGAATTAACAGGAACGTAGAGGCCTTACGGGACTGTATTGTTAAGTTTCCGAACATCGATGTGGCGGAGGTCGTTTTAAAGACCGTCCGCAAAAGGGGACCCCATAATGTATGAAAAGCAGATAGAACAGCTTGTAGTTTTGCAGAAGGTTGATGACGAAATTATCCTTCTTGAAGCGGAAATAGATCAGGCGCCCAAAGATGTGGCTGCCCTTGAATCCCGCAAGGAATCCCTTGAAAAACGCAAACTGCAGCTGACCGAAAAGCTTGAACTGCTTGCCGAGCAGAAGAAAAAGCTTGAAGCCGAGATCGAAGAAGATTCCGTTAAGGTTAAGAAGAGCAAAAGTAAACTGATGCTCGTCGGAACCACCAAGGAATACCACGCCATGATGCGTGAAATGGACAGTCTTGAAAAGCTGAACAGACTTCGTGAAGAAGAGAAGGTCACCGTACTTGAAGAAAACACCCGTCAGGTTGAGCTTCTGGCTGACATTGACGGTAAAATCAAGGAACTTGACGCAGAGCTGGATGAAAAGCGCGCCGGTCTCAAGGAAAGACTTGCCGCAGCCAACAGCGAGCTGGAGAAACTTACCAAACGCCGCAATAAAGCCGGTGAAGTTGTTCCCAAGCCAATTCTCGGTCGTTACGAATTTATTCGTTCCCGTCTTTCCCATCCCGTTATTGTGCCTGTTGAAGACGCAGTATGTTCCGGATGTAATATTATGATTCCCCCGCAGGAATTCAATGTTCTGCAGGAAGGAAAACAGATACTGAGCTGCCCCAACTGTCAGCGCCTTATCTACTGGATTGAGCACGTTCCCGAAGCTGCGAAGCCTAAGGCTCTCCAGAAAGACGAAGCTTAATTTTTAATGCCCCGTGATCTTGAGTGGAATCATTTTTGTGATTCTCACGCCGGTCTTAAGGGGTGATATGAATAGGATTTTTAGGAGTTGGACGGATCATCGCCGCGGCTTAGCGCCGGGGAGGAAAGTCCGGGCTCTTCAGGGCAGGACGCTGGGTAACTCCCAGCGGAAGCGATTCCGGGAAAGTGCCACAGAAAACAGACCGCTCCGATGAATTTTTATCGGAGTAAGGGTGAAACGGTGGGGTAAGAGCCCACCGGCGGGTATGGTGACATATCCGGCCAGGTAAACCCCGTCCGGAGCAAGACCAAATAGGGAAGTGTTTGAGGCCGGCCCGGCCGAGCTTTCGGGTAGGTTGCTTGAGGTGTATGGTAACATGCATCCTAGAGGAATGATGATCATCCGCTTCGGCGGATACAAGACCCGGCTTATAGTCCGACTCCTCTTTTATTGCTTTGATTAGAAAGGGGCAGCCTTAGGGCTGCCCCTTTTTTTATTATTAAGATTTTTTAAATTCTTAACGGTTTTGCCATACATGATGGCGAAGCCTTATTAAAAAAAGTTTGGGATTCTTAAACCCTTTTTAAAGGGGTTAAGCCGCCGGAGGCGAAATCCTTATATAAAATTGCGCGTAGCGCATCAGATCAAAAGGATCTAAATCATGAGTAAATCCGGTGAAGTTTGGGCTATCCTGCTGGCAGCAGGCAGCGGCACCCGTCTGGCAGAGGCCGTTGGCGGGGTCAAAAAACAATTCCTTGAGTGGAAAGGCTTTCCGCTCTTCTGGCATTCCGCCGTTACTTTTTCCCTGACTCCTGCTGTTTCCGGCATTGTCTTCGTCTTTCCGCCCGATCAGGTGGAGGAGATGAAAGAAGTTGTTGCCGGTCTGGACGGTGCAGATTCACTGGGTATGCGTTTTAAGATTACCGCCGGGGGAAAACGCAGACAGGATTCCGTATTCAATGGCTTGAATGAACTTCCTTCCGGGTGTACCCATGTGCTGGTTCATGATTCAGCGCGTCCTTTTGCTTCAGTAAAAATGGTCAGCGGAATTATTGACCGGCTGCAATCCGGTGAAGATGCGGTTATCCCCGCAATTGAGGTGACTGACACCATCAAGGAAGTTGTTGACGGTGTTGTGGAAAAAACCCTGATGCGTTCCCGCCTGAAAGCGGTGCAGACGCCGCAGGGCTTTGACCTGGCCACCCTTTACGCTGCTCACAAACAGGCGGAAGAAGAAGGATGGGACGTTACGGATGACGCATCCATGGTGGAAATGGCAGGAAAGGACGTTTATATTTGCGAGGGAGAGGAAGGTAACCTGAAGATGACCAACCCGGAAGATTTAAAACGTATCGAAGACGATAAGCGTACCGTTCCATGCGTGGGCTGGGGCTACGATGTCCATAAATACGGTCAAGGGCGGCCAATGGTGCTGGGCGGTGTTCCCATTCCCGGAGGTCCTGAAGTCATAGCCCATTCTGATGGCGATGTACTGCTGCATGCTTTGGCTGATGCCATTCTGGGGCTTTTCGGCGGTGGCGACATAGGGCATCACTTTCCGGATACTTCAGCGGCCTGCGAAAATATGTCCAGCGGGATTATTGTTAAAGAGGTTCTGGTTAAAGCTGAAGAAGCGGGCGTGGAGATTGTCCATGCTGACCTGACCATTATAGCCCAGATTCCAAAGCTTTCTCCGCACCGGGATTTGATCCGTAAAAATGTGGCTTCGCTACTGGGGCTCGATAAAGCACAGGTCAATGTAAAGGCTACCACGGAAGAAAAACTCGGGTTTACCGGTGAGAAAAAGGGCATCAAGGCTGTAGCCGCGGTGACCGGTCTGAAAAAGATATAAGGCCATACCATGAGCGGTAAATTCTTTTTGAAAGTATTTCTGGTGCTGGCATTGTTAACAGCAGTTGCCGCCGGAGGATATTTTAAACTCGAGGAATTTTCCGAGGCCAAGGTTCGCGAGGCCGTGGAGCGTCTTTCGGATGCGGTCCGGGTCGATTTTGAAAGAGCCCTGATCAATCCTTTCGATCATTCTCTGCATGTGTGGGGTCTTGAGTGCCGGTTTGCCACTGGAGCTTATTGCACGGTCCGCAAGCTTGAAGTGCAGTCCTTTGATCGTGAACATCGTGTCCCTCACTTTTTCCGGGGGAGGGTTCAGGGCGTTTCCGTGCCGGTTGAGTTTATAAATCTGGGAACTCTTGCCCGTGATTTCCGTAAAATGGGCTATGATAAATTGAATTTTGACCTCTTTGCCGACTACAGCTATGAAGACGGAACCAAGCGGCTGTCGGTTAAGTCGGTTGATTTTTCCGGCGCTGATCTCTGCCGGGTCAGGGCGGGATTCAGCCTGGGTGATTTCAGTCTGCGGGGCCCCGGAATCGGCGGTGTTATCGGCACCAGTATGCTTGATGGCAATCTTATGTGGCAGGATAAATCCCTTGCCGGTAAAATTATGACCTTATCCGCTAAAAGCGAAGGTCTTGAACTCCGGCTATATCGGGACAGGCTGCTTGAGTCTCTGCAGTTGAAGATGCAGGAGTCAAGAAGCCGAGGTAACGGCTATGCTGAGAATTTTTATTCTGAACTGATTAAATTTATAGATAATCCTGAAAGGATAGTTGTCCGGGTGGAACCCACTGAACCTGTCCCGTTGCTGTATATGTTTATGGGACGCAGCTTTGATGAATTGCTGGACCTCTACGGGATCACGGCCGAGGCAAATTTTTATTCACGAAAATAAGGAGTGGCTATGCGCCTTTACAATACACTCAAACGGAAAAAAGAAGAGTTTGCACCTCTGAACGGAAATAAGGTTAATATGTACGCCTGTGGTATCACGGCCTACGACCTTTGCCATATCGGCCATGCCCGTTCTTCCGTCGTCTTTGATATTCTGGTCCGTTACCTGCGCTACAAAGGTTACGATGTGACATTTGTACGTAACTTTACCGATGTTGATGACAAGATCATCAACCGGGCGAACGAAACCGGTGTATCCCCCACTGAACTTGCCGAAAAATTTATCGGTGAATTTTATGTGGATATGGATAAACTGAATATCCTGCGTGCGGACATTGAGCCCAAGTGTACCGAGCATATTCCGGAAATGATCGAGCTGACCAGCAGCTTGATAGAGAAGGACCATGCTTACGCCACACCATCTGGAGATGTGTATTTCAAAGTTCGCTCTTTTGATGATTATGGAAAACTCTCCGGTCGCAATATCGAAGACCTGCAATCCGGGGCGCGCATTCAGCCCGGTGAGGAAAAGAAAGATCCCCTTGATTTCGCATTATGGAAAGCCGCCAAGCCCGGTGAACCTTCATGGGAAAGCCCGTGGGGACAGGGTCGTCCGGGCTGGCATCTTGAATGTTCGGCCATGAGTGAAAAATATTTTGAACTTCCTTTTGATATTCATGGCGGTGGTCAGGATCTTAGCTTTCCTCATCATGAAAATGAAATCGCCCAGAGCGAAGCTTCAACAGGAAAGGAAATGGCCCGTTTCTGGGTTCACAACGGTTTTGTGCAGATCAATTCCGAAAAAATGTCCAAGTCACTTGGTAACTTTTTCACCATTCGGGATATCATAGAAAAGTTTATGCCCGAAACTCTGCGCTATTTTCTGCTGACCATGCATTATCGCAGTCCCCTTGATTTCTCTTTTGAAGCTTTGGAAGAAGCGGAGAAGGGCATCCGCCGCGTTTATTCCGCACTGGAACAGACCCGCGAAGCTCTCAATAAATCCAAATGGTCCAAAGCCGCACTGCCCGAAGAAGTTATGGCGGAGATCGAAGAGGCTGAGAAAGGCTGGGCCGATGCAATGGAAGATGATATGAATACCGCCGGTGCGCTTGGTTATGTTTTTACCCTTATCCGTCTGGCCGGACGAATCGGTGAGGAAAAAGCATGGCGTAAATCTGAAGGCGGCCGTGACGCATGGCTCCGTATCCTTGAGGATATGAAGAAATGGGGTGAAGTGATGGGTATTTTTACCCGCGAACCTAAAGAATTTCTTGAAGAGCTAAAACTCTGCATGCTTGAGCGCAAGGGAATTGATGTCGCAAAAGTTGAAGAGCTTGTCGCTGCCCGTCAGGATGCCCGTAAAAATAAAGATTTTTCCCGTTCCGATGAGATCAGGGATGAGCTGATAGAGCTTGGAATTGAAGTTAAGGACACTCCACAGGGAGCTGTCTGGTCAGTTATTTAGATTTCGCACATATAAACTCGCAATGTTAAAGAAACCGGATTTCGATCCGGTTTCTTTTTTTTTATTAACAGGGTACAAAGGGGAAATTTAATATCATTTTGAGGGTACATGCGAATCGGGTTAAAAGCTAAAAGCTATCTCATTGTTTTTATGATCTGTCTGTTGGTTCTTCTCGGCAGTGGTCTGCTGGTTTTTAAGCTTAATAAAAATGTTCTATCAAAAGTGGATAAAATCCTTATTAAGGAAAACCTGAATCGTGCTGATTTCGCCATACAGAAAGAAATAGATTCATTGCAAGGAAGTTCCCGTGACTGGGCATGGTGGGACGCTTCCTGTGAATTTGTAAATAATTTAAATGAAAATTATGCCAATTCCAACTTTACGCCTGATCCGCTTATAAACCTTGATCTCGATATTCTGCTGTTTTGTGACAGCAAAGGAAAATTCTTTTATTCCCATTCTGCCGACGGCACTGAAGATGTTGAAATGTGTTTTTTTAAAGAGGGCTGCGCTGGGTATGAACTCATCAGTAAATGCGGCCTTGAAGGGTTGAGCGGTCTGATCAGGATTAATCACAGGCTGATGCAGATTTCCATTCAAAAAATCATGAAACACGAATTTGACGGCCCCCCTTGCGGCACACTGGTCATGGGCCGTTATTTCGGAGACAGGCAACTGAATAAGCTGGGTGCAGCCCTGCATATGAATCTTTCCTTCCGCGAATTAAACGGTTTCCCTCAGAAAAATATTTTTTTTACTGCTCCCAAAGAGGGAAGTCCGGACATCGAAGGTTTTATGCTTTTGAAGGATATCCTCGGTAATCCACTGGCCTACCTGTCTTTGTCCGCTAAGCGGGATGCTTATGGACTCGGCGGTTCACTCTTTAATGTGTTCATCCTTTTTATGTGCGGTTCGTTGCTGCTTCTCGGAATAGCGGCCATTTTTGTGCTTAATCGCTATTTTGTCGCGCGTGTGAAATTATTGCAGGCCCAGTTGCGGGGTGAATATTTTTCAGGACCGGAAAAAAGAAAAATCAGTTTAAGCGGCACGGATGAACTCAGTGATCTCTCTGTTTCCGTAAATAATATTCTGGTTATGTTGCAGGAAGAAAGGATGAAGGCTGAAACTGCCAACCGGATCAAGACTGAATTCCTTGCCAATATGAGCCATGAAATCCGCACGCCAATGCATTCAATTCTGGGTATGGTTGAATTGCTGCAAGGAACAAAACTTAATGATGAACAACGCGAATTTTTGAACATTGCCGGAACTGCCGGGGAAAATCTTCTTGAAATCATCAATGATGTTCTTGAAATATCCAAGATAGAGGCCGGCTATCTGGAAATTGAGAATCATGTGTTCCTGCTGCATGAAATGGTGGAACGAGTTGTCAGGGTCTTTGCGGCCGAAGCCGCTCGCAAAGACGTGCAGGTGCTCTGTCATATAGATGAAGGCGTTCCCGATAAAGTCCTAGGCGATGCAACCAGACTTCGGCAGGTGCTCAATAACCTGATCAGTAACGGTATTAAATTCACCAGCAGGGGAATAATCACCGTATCACTTACCTTTGATGACGGGATAATCAATTTTATGGTCAAAGATGAAGGAATAGGGATTGCGCAGGAAAAGCTTGATTATATTTTTGATAGTTTCACGCAGGCGGATTCTTCCACATCAAGAAAATATGGTGGAACCGGATTGGGATTACCTATTTCCCGCAAACTAGTTGAAATGATGGGTGGTAAAATTGATGTCTCCAGCACCGAGGGAGAAGGTACTACCTTCCATTTTTATGTAAACCTGAAGCCTGTTTAAACTTAATTATCAAAAATAATAACTGTTTTTATCTTTTGATATTGACAAAGATAATGTAAGAACTAATTCATAAGGAAGTGAAGATAAACAACCTGTGAGGTTCGCATGTCTGATTTACTTGGTTTGGTTGCGGTGTTCGCAGTCGTTTTTATTATCGTAAAAGTAGTTATCCCGAAACTGGGAGTCGCGCCTTGACAGATTGGTAAGGGATCCCGTGGGGATTCCAATAAGAAAGGCGGCGGTTGCGGAGGCAATTAATTTATGCCGATTTATGAATACAAATGTAATGTGTGCGGGCATGAATTCGAGGAACTGGTCCTTTCATCCTGCGCCGAGAGCCCGGTTTGTCCTGAATGCAAAAGCCCGGAAACCGAGAAGCAGCTCTCCTCGTTCAGTTCAGGAGCTTCTTTTGAGGACCCGATGCCTTCCATTCCTCCGTCAGGAGGATGTGGCAGTTCAGGATTCAGCTGAGGTTAGCAACTCTTCCGGTCGGAAGATTGATAAAAGAAAACCCCGGTCCAATTGGGCCGGGGTTATTTATTTTTACTGGTAAGTCTGGCGCATGTTGTCGATTAAAACTTTTAACCGGCAGTCATAGGTATGTTCAGCGAGGATTCTTTTGCGGGCGGCTTTAACTATCTGCTGTCTGGCCGGTTCGTCGTTCAGGTATTTTTCTACCAGCTGTGGTATTTCCTGCGGGGAATTGTACACGGCTATCTCTTTGCCCGGCTCGAACAGCTTTTCCATCTGGTAGCGGTGGTCGGTTAGAATAAATCCATTACAGGCCGGAACATCAAAAACGCGCTGGTTGACCGCACCTTTCATCTGCTGGCTGGTGCAGTTGAAGTTGATTTTTGAACAGGGGTAGAAGCGAGGAAGATCGGTGTAATAGGAAAGTTCACGGTGGTATTCCCATGTGCTGTCATTCGGCAGCAGCTCTCCCCAGCCGTTGTCGCCCACGATAAGCGGGTTAAATTCGAGGGTCTGCTTTACGCAGGAAAGCCGGTACTCAAGTGTCGCCTGCCAGATGATCAGAGTTTCAAATGCCAGCTTACGGTGCGGGGTAATCAGGTTTTCATATTCCGACAGCAGTTCGGGGTAGTCTGTTCCAAGAAATTTTAAAACCGAGTGTTCTCCGCTCTCTTCAAATGAATGTGCGATTTCTTTGTACTTTTCAGCCAGAACACCGGAAATACCTGAGGCTTCCAGCCGTTTGGCGGTTTTGTGGACCATGGAATTACCAACAAAGGAAATTTCCCGTGCCCAACGGCTTTCCCCGCATCCTTTGGCGGGCAGGAATCTTGTCTGGTCTGTACCCAGTGGCAGATGGAAAATATGGCTGAAACCCATCTGGCTCAGCGAATCCATGCGGTCGGCATCCCATGTGAATATGGCGGTGTTCGAGTCTGCCTGCGTTTGATAAAGCGGCAGGATGAGCATGGGGTTATCCACAAACCATGAAGCCAGCGGCAATTTGTATTTATGGAGCAGGGTATTTAGAACCCCTTCCTGATCGACTCCCAGATGGTTGACCGTGAGTACGAAGTCAGGGCGGAAAGTATTTATAGCCGAGGAAATGCGGGACACAAAATGGTCCAGATCCATCTCTTTGGCATCCATGTTGATGAACATATGCGGCACGCCCTGGCGCTGGCAGGCGGCAACAATCTCACCCATGAGGAAATATTGGCTGGTGAGAAGCAGTATTCTAGGTTTTACCTGCTTGAATTTGGGCCAGACCGGAAACTCTATGCTGACGTTTTCCTGTTCAAGATACAGAGCTTCCATTTGTGAATAGAAAGGGGATAGTCGAAGGTAAAAAGGGTTTTTCAGCAGTTGGATCTTTTTCCCAGAGTTTGCTTCCAGCTCCATGATGTGCCGGACTGCATTTTCCGGGGAACTGGCATTGATCCATATCAGATTATGGTTTTTACGAAGTTCTTCCTTTAACCCGCTGGCAGCTAGAATCTCTTTTTCCTGATCAAGGATCAGCAGGGTGCGGTTCTGCTTTTCGAGTAATTTCAAGGCTGCCACGCCTATACCGGAGCCGACCAGCAGGGGGATTTTGTCTTCTTCGAGTTGTTCGGCTAGTTCCGCTTCCCTGCGAACTCCGTATTTGCCCCACATGTGCCTCTTCTTACCGTCCGCAATTATGCGGATATCGATGAGTTCATCATTTTCACGGACTGTTTCGGCAATGTATCTCGGGTGCATAAGAACCTGTCTACCACGAATCTCGGGCTGGTTTATGGTAAAAAAATTCAAGTCTGCGGTTTTTACGTCTATTTGCCGGAGTGTCGTTTTTTACCAGTGGCTGGGTGTCGGCATAGCCCACTGCTTTCAGCCTTTTGGGCGCTATGCCCCCTTTTTCAACTATATAGCGCAGGGCGCTGGCAGCTCTGGCTGAAGAAAGCTCCCAGTTTGTGGGAAATTTACGGGAATGTACTTCCTTGTTGTCCGTGTGCCCTCGAACTACTAGATTGTAGTTGTGGTCCTTTAGAATACTGATAACTTTGTCCAGTACTTTGTAGGCATCCGGTGTGAGTTTTGCCGTTCCCGGATGAAATAGGGCAGCCGAGTCTGTGCTGACCAGAACTCCGTCCTGATCCGCTTTTACACCGGATGATTTGCGGGTGGCGTCTTCTTCATCCAGCAGGGCCTTGATGCGCAGAACCAGTCCCAGCAACCGTTTGTCGTTGCTGTCCATCTTAACTTCTTTGCGTTTGAGATCCGATGGAGTGAGCGCAAGGTAGTCCGCTTCCTGCCGTTCTATATTTACCCCGAAAGCATCCTTTAGCGAGCCGAGCAGTTCCTTGAATTTTTCAAGGTCGTTGTTCGCAAATGAAAGCAGCAGCACAAAAAAGCAGAGTAGTAGAGTTACCATATCCGCGAATGTGGCCATCCACGGGGGAAGCCCTTCTTCCGGCGGCGGTTCAGTATTCTTGGGTTTGATGATTACTACTTTTGCCATTCCGCGTTCCGTTGATTATGCCGAGGCATCACGCAGGCCGGGAGAGAGGAAGGCCTGTAGTTTTTCCTTTACAATGGAGGGATGTTCCCCTTTTTGGATAGAGACGACTCCTTCGACCATGATTTCCATGTAGGAAGCTTCCTCAAGTGAACGCTCTGAAAGCTTGGTGGCCAGAGGCAGGAATACAACGTTAGCCAGAACCGATCCGTAAAGGGTAGTCAGCAAAGCAACCGCCATTGCCGGGCCGATTGCGTCAGGATCACTCAGGTTTGAGAGCATCTGCACCAGACCTATCAATGTTCCGATCATTCCGAATGCCGGGGCCATGGCTCCCATTCCCTTCATGACTCCCTGTCCTTGAAAGTGCCTTTTTTTCATGGCGTCAATCTCGATTTCCATGATGGCCCGGACAAGATCTCCGTCTGTACCGTCTGCAACCAGGATAATCCCTTTTTTCAGGTATTCATCATCGATGGCAACCTTTTCTAGGGCAACGAGGCTTTCCTTTCTCGCAGTCTCGGCAAGGGCAACAATCTGGTCGATCATTACCTTGGGGTCTTCTGATTTGGAGAAGAAACCCTTAAGGGCAATTTTGAAAGATTTGAGAACAACACCCATGGGAAACATGATAAACGCCGAGGCAAAAGTACCTCCCACAACTACTACAAGGGAAGGGGGATCGATAAATCCGCCAACATTACCGCCCATGACAATAGTTGCTATGATAAGGCCGAAGCCGCCGACAATTCCTATTAAAGTTGCAATATCCATACGCGCTCTATTTATTTAATGCGGGAGATCCCATCTTTATTTCATCGTTTTCGTAATAGAAAAAAACATTTTCCAAGGGTTCATTTATCTGCATGTAGGCCGGGCCGATGCTTATCTCCACCCCCGATTTTATAACACCATGAACCATAATTCTACAATTTTCCAATTTTTCAGTCTGCTGAATTTTTTCCCACAACTGCTTCTTTTTGGCTTTTAAAAAACGAATTTTCATTTCACATTTTTCGATTTTTTGCGTGAACTCAGCAGTTGTAGATGCACCGTTTGTCATTAATTTCTGGAGTTGACGGGTTTCGTCCTCCAGCACTGAAATTTGTGTGGAAATCTTATCAATTTGAAGGAGCAGGGCCGGATTGTAGCCTACCACTATCTGTGATGCTGCGCTAAGTCCACCGCCCAGTTGTTCGCCGATAAATACAATCTGATCACTGTAGCACTTGCCGCCAGCGAAGCGTCCTTTGACTGCGAATTTCCCTTCGCAATAGACTGTAGTATGCATACAGTTTTTATCAATGATAATATTGCCGCTGCTGACAAGTGTGGCGTTTTCGCAAAAACCGGTCCGCAATGTTCCTTTTGCTTCAACGGTTCCCTTACTATTACCTTTGATTCCACCGTCACATTTGAGGAATCCCGCCGCATGTACGTTAGCCTGCTCTATGACGCCCTTTACGTTGATGTTGTTCGCTTTTACATCAAGTCCGGATTTTATAGAACCGTGCACGACCATATCACCCACGAAAAAAATGTTTCCGGTGGAGAGATTTACGTCCCCGCGCACATTAAGCAGCTCCTTCACGGTGATAAGGCCTTCTTCGTTGTAGAAGACGTAGCCGTTGCGGGTAGCGATCAATTGATCCGTATTATCGGGATTAACTTTTGTATTCGGGCCTCTGGGAAATGTTTTTGTGGGGAAGTGCCGAAGACCCATACCGCATGAGCCTTCGTCTTCGGTCTCCTGCCACTGCGCGAGAACCTGCCCGACAATGACACTTTGTACATAGCCCATGTTATAATAATCAACGCTTCCGTCGTTTTTCTCCACCGGTCTTAGGTGCGTGTAGTCGAAATCAGGATCAAAATAGTGCTTTAGACAGGGCATATGGATGCTCCGGTAAATACAGGTGGAGTTTAGGGAATTTCTCTTTCATCTTCAATTATGGTGAAGAAGGAAAGGAGTCTTACAAGTTCCAAAGTTTTGCAGATTTGTTCACTGGGACGCAGCAGGTACATGTTCTTATTGCTGCATTTAAGGCGTGAATTAAGCGAAACGAGGAATCCGATTCCCGAGCTGTCTAGAAAGCGGGCGTCTGAGAGATCGGCAACAACAGTTTCCACTTTAGGGGACTCACTGTCCTTTTCAATCTGCTCTTTATATTCGTATATGGTTTCAATGGTAACTTCTCTGCCGCATTTAAGGGTCAGAATTCCATCTTGTGTGCTGATTATTCCTTGTGCCATTGATCTTCCTTTAACCTGCGGGTGAGTTTGATGATATTTTTCCCGTTTTCCTGAACCAGTTCAAAAGAGTCCATAAGTTCAGACATGATGAACATCCCCCGCCCGCCGACAGCTTCCGGTGAGGGCATGGAAAAGTCTATCGACTCGGAACAAAGTCCTTTGCCCCAATCCGCAATTTCAAGAATGATATGGTCTCCGGGATGGATAGTTATGGTGAGTTCCAGCCTGTTGCAGTCTTCATGTTTATCGTAGGCGTGCCGGGCTACATTTGAGCATCCTTCGGTCAGAACAAGATCCATGTCGTGGAGAATGTTTTCATCTGCGATAAATTCTTTCAGAATGGTGATTGCCTTGCGGGCTATTTCCCTGCTTTCTTCAGGGGTTGGAATCGCTTCCAGCACAAAGCGTTGCATGAATGCTCCATGTTTTCTGTCTGACGTATCTGCGTGTTTCGCCGGACGTTACGACTTTCTGGCTGCCTGTATTAATTTATTTTAATATACCTAATCCTCCCTTTTTCGCAAAGGAAGTCAAGATAAAAGCTGAAATTTTATATAAAATCCTCTGAATCCAGTATGATGGTAACCGGGCCCCAGTTTACGAAATCAACGTTCATCATTGCGCCAAACTGCCCTGTAGCTACTTTTGCGGGGGCTTTTGCTGTAACGTCCGCTACTAAACGATCAAATAGATCACTTGCCAATTGCGGCGCTGCGGCGTTGGTAAATGAAGGTCTGCGCCCCTTTTTACATGAAGCGTAAAGGGTAAACTGGGAAACCAGCAGCACATCGCCGCCGATATCATTAAGTGAAAGGTTCATGCGCCCTTCGTCATCCTCGAATATGCGCAGTCCAATCATCTTATCGATAAGAGTCTTCCAGACTTTAGAGTCCGGCAGATTTTCTGTGTCATTCTTACCGAATCCGGCCAGCACCATAAGCCCGGTGCCGATTTCGCCCACCACGCCGCCGTCTACTTCAACCTTACCGCCGCTAGTTCTCTGAATTACCAGCCTCATTTTTATTCCTCGCTGTAGGAGGCAACTGAGGATTCTTTTTCAGAAACAGAAGCGTAAACCATCTTTATATGTTCTGTCTCGACTCGTTTTTTCATCTCCTGATAGATGTAGCGGGCGATGTTTTCCGAAGAAGGATTGTGATGTTCAAAGTATTCGGTGCTGTTCAGGTGTTTATGATCGAGTGTTTCCAATACTTCGCTGAGTTCTTTTTTAAGTTCTTTAAAATCCATAAGGATTTCAACTTTCGGATCGAGATGGCCGCCTTCGATTTCAACTTCTACACCGAAGTTGTGCCCGTGCATGTTCTCGCACTTTCCGCCGTAATTACGGAGTTGATGGGCTGCACTGAAGTCCTTTTTTACTTTAAGTTTCCATTTACCTTTAGACATATATTTTTCTCCATGAATTAATTTTGTTATTTAACTATTTTCTATGCGGGCTGAGCTTTCCGGCAGGGGGCTTAAACCGTTACTGCACTCTGGCCTTCCCGTTTCCGTTCTTACGCCACTGGTTGAATTCCTTCCAGAAGTCTCCGTTGGGGCGGATGTTGTAGCCGTGTCCCAGACGCATTGTACATATGGAGTCCGCTAGGAACAGTTGCAGCGTAACCGGGGCTGAGCCGGGGTACCCCGCAAGAATTGCTTTAAGTTCGGCTATGCCGTCTTCGGTGCACAGGCTGTGATGAACTGAGAGCGGCACTGCTTCATGACAACCTGCCTGCGCGTTTTCCAGCGGAGAAATCGAATCAGCCATGACTTTGGATTCCGGCGGAGCTTCTTCCTGTCCTTCCTCGGGCGGGGGATTGTCCACTTTGCCTTTGACGAGCAATGGTATGTCCTGTCCGAGGTACTGATGAACTTCTTCATAAGTTTTAGGGAAAATTATTAATTCTCCGGAACCGGTCATGTCTTCAATGGTCGCGAAGGCCATTTTCTTGCCGCTTTTCTTGGTAATGATCTCTTTGAACCCGGTAATGATGACTCCCAGTTTTACCTGAGCTTCGTGGGGCATTTTCGGGCAATCTTCAATGGTCTGCAAGCCCAGACGGCTCATTTCATTGCGGTAACAGAGCAGTGGATGGCAGGTCAGGTAGAAACCGAGTGCCTCTTTTTCAAGGCGCTGCATTTCCTTATCGTCCATTTCCGGCATGCTGAATTCTTCAAAGCTGACGGTTGCCGCTTCTTCAGATTCGCCTCCGCCGCCGAGCATATCCAGCATGTTGATCATGCCTGATTCTTTTTCCTTGTTCTTTTTCTGGCCGTAGGAAACAGCTTTATCCAGCGATGCGATCAGGCCGGAACGGGTCAGGCCCATGGAATCGAAAGCCCCGGCGCGGATCAGGTATTCGATTACCCGCTTGGTTACCCTGCGCAGGTTAACGCGGGTTACAAAGTCCACGAAATCCTTAAATTCTCCATTGGTCCGGCGTTCGGCCACAATTTCGTCGATAGCCTCTTCGCCGACATTTTTGATCCCGGCCATACCGTAAATGATGTCACCTTCGTACACTGAAAAACGAGCCACGCCGAGGTTGATATCCGGCTGGCGCACGGTAACGTCCATATCACGGCAGGCGTTGATGTACATGATGATTTTCTCGGTGTTGTTCATTTCAGTACTCATTAGAGCAGCCATGAATTCCACCGGGAAATGAGCCTTGAGGTAGGCTGTGTAATAGGAGATCAGCGCGTAAGCCGCGGAATGCGATTTGTTGAAACCGTAGGCCGCGAACTGTTCCATCAAGTCGAAGATGGCGTTGGCGGTTTCTTCGGGAATTTCGTTTTCCCGTGCCCCTTCAAGGAATCTAACCCTGTGCTTGGCCATTTCTTCCGGGATTTTCTTACCCATGGCCCTGCGGAGCAGGTCACCCTCACCGAGAGAGTAGTTGGCGATGGTCATTGCCGCGCCCATAACCTGTTCCTGATAGACGATGACCCCGTAAGTCGGCGCTAGACTGGGTTCAAGGGTCGGCCAGAGGTAGGAAACTTCGATTTCGCCGTGTTTACGCTTAATGAATTCATCAACCATACCGGAACCCAGAGGACCCGGACGGTACAGGGCGAGCATAGCGATGATGTCTTCAAAGCAACTGGGCCGGAGCATGCGCAGGTATTTACGCATGCCGGACGATTCAACCTGAAAAACTCCGTCAGTATCACCTTTGCAGAAAATATCGAAAGCTGCCGGGTCATCAAGGGCAAGTGTGTCCAGATCCGGGGCTTTTTTACCCTGCAGGCGGATAATATCGAGACAGTCCTCGATAACTGTCATGGTACGCAGTCCCAGAAAGTCGAACTTGATTAAGCCGACTTTTTCGACTTTTTTCATGTCGTACTGGGTCACGATTTCGCCCTTTTTACCTTTATAGAGGGGCAGGTAATCGGTCATGGGCTTGTCGGAGATAACGACTCCGGCCGCATGGGTTGAAGCATGGCGGGACATGCCTTCCAGACGGGTGGCGATGTCCATGAGTTTTTCGATTTTGGGATTGGTATCAACCATGTTCTGCAGTTCCGGGATCGCCTTGACCGCGTTGGGCACGGTTATCTTGGCCTTCTTGACTCCCAGTCCCTGGGCGATAACAGCCGGGTCGTCCGGTACTAGCTTGGCGATGGGATCGGTCTCGGAAAAATGCATGCCCATGGCTCTGCCCACGTCCTTGATTACCGCCTTGGTCTTCATGGTTCCGTAAGTGGTGATCTGGGCTACGTGGTCTCGTCCGTATTTTTCGGAGCAGTATTTAACTACCTCAAGACGTCGGCGTTCACAGAAGTCGACGTCAATATCAGGCATTGAGATACGTTCAACATTAAGAAATCTTTCAAAAAGAAGATCGTATGGAATAGGATCGAGGTTGGTAATCCTTAATGACCATGCAACGATTGAACCCGCTGCCGAACCACGACCCGGTCCTACCGGAATGCGGTTATCTTTTGCCCAGTTGATGAAATCCTGAACGATGAGGAAGTATGCCGGGAATCCCATTTCATTAATGACGCCCAGCTCGTAATCTAGACGTGCCCAGTATTTATCTTCATCTATTTCATAGGGGGCGTTTTCAATACGTTTTTTCAGGCCTTCCTTGCAGAGCCGCACGAACTCGGTCTCAATAGTCATGCCCTCGGGAAGCTCGTATTCCGGGAAGTAGTAGTTGCCCAGCTCAATTTCGAGATTGCACATCTCGGCAATCTTTTGAGTGTTGGCAATTGCCTCCGGAACATGGGCAAAATACTCTTCAAACTCTTCCTGCGGCTTGAAGTAAAGTTGGTCGGTCTCCATACGAAACCGTTTTTCTGCGTCGACCGTAGTCTGGGTCTGGATGCAGAGCAACAGATCGTGAGCTTCGTAGTCATCTTTGGTTAGATAATGGCAGTCGTTAGTGGCAACCAGCGGCAGTCCGGTCCTCTCAGCGCATTTATAGAGCAGTTCATTAAGATTGTCCTGATCTTTAAGACCGTTCGCCTGCACTTCAAGGTAGAAATTGCCGGGGAAGATTTTAGCATATTCCCGGGCCATCTCCACTCCTGCATCAAGCCCTTCATTTATCAGGACGCGGGGAACCTCTCCGGCGAGGCAGGCGGAAAGAGCAATTACGCCTTCGCTATATTTATTAAGCAGATATTTGCTGACTCGCGGTTTGTAATGGAATCCTTCAAGAAAACCCAACGAGCAGAGCTTGATTATGTTTTTGTAGCCCTGCTGATTTTTTGCCAGCAACACAAGGTGGAAGCGTCCTTTCTTACTCTTTTCGGTATGGGCAAGCTCATCATCTACATCACCGGGAGCCACATAGACCTCGCAGCCGATAATAGGCTTGATACCCATGTCCATAGCGGTCATATAGAAGTTAACAGCTCCGAACATGGAGCCGTGGTCGGTAATGGCCACTGCTGGCATGCCGAAGTCTTTGGCCTGCTGGCATAGGTCTTTGATGCGGATTGCGCCGTCCAGCAGACTGTACTCAGTATGGACGTGCAGATGAACGAATTCTGACATATATATTCCTGATGGATGGAAATGAATTACGGATAAAAGAAGTTAGTATTTATTTTTAGGCCGAAACGTCAATAGCAGTCGGTAAGTCAAAAAACAATTTCCAGTCAGGCGGGTATAAAATTATCCGAATTTCCGCGCCGTTGACGAAACGTACTGCCCATGCAAGAAATTTATGAATAATCTGTACAGGTGAATCGAAAATGGACTCCTCTGTTATATACATATATGAAAGGATGCCGCTGATCCTGCTTTTTGCCACCGGGTATATCCTTTATCGGGCGACGACCATAGCAGGGCTGCCGGAGTATATGGCTTCGCGCGCAGTGAATTTCAGCCGCGGGCGTGCGGATCTGCTGCTCCTTTCCCTGATCGGTATTTCCGCGCTGCTCTCCATGTTCATTCCCAATGCGGTAACTGTTCTGGCCATGGTCCCCGTCATCCGCAAGCTTGATCATGAATTGAAAGCGATGACCACGCCTTTGACACTATCTATTATATACGGAGCGAATATAGGAGGAATGGGTTCATTAAT